>JAGRMO010000267.1:0-3622 GCA_020441205.1 Maritimibacter sp. | reverse complement strand
GCCGCGGGCCGAGACGATGCCGGCCGAGACCGAGAAGCCCTGACCCAGCGGGTTGCCCACGGCCAGCACCCAGTCGCCCACCCGCATCACGTCGCTGTCGCCGAAGCTTACGTAGGGAAGCGGCTGGTCGGCCTCGACCTTGAGCACCGCGATATCGCTTTCGGTGTCGACGCCGACGACGGTCGCGTCGAGCGTGCCGATCCCGTCGAAGAACTCGACCTGGATCTCGTCGGCGCCCTCGATCACGTGGTTGTTGGTGACGATGTAGCCGTCCTCGGAAATCACGAAGCCCGAGCCCAGCGCCTGGCTGCGGCGGGTGCGCGGCGGCTGGGTGCCCTCGTCTGTCGGCGCCTGGTCGAGGAAGTCGCGGAAGAATTCCTCGAACGGGGACCCTTCCGGCACCATCGGCTGGCTGTCGCTATCCTGGGCGATCAGGGTCGCGGTGGTGATGTTGACCACCGCGGGGCTGACCTTGGCCGCGAGGTCGGCGAAGGTTTCCGGCGCGCCCCGGGCGAAGGCGGCGAGGCCGCTGGTGAGAAACACCGCCACCGTGACCACGAGGGTCACGAACATGCGCGCCTGCGTGGGGTGGGTTTGCGGTAAGGAAAGGGTTCGAACCTGAGCCGTCACGGCTGCCTCCTTTGTTCGTTTCAGGGGCCGCGAGGCCCCAGCGCTCTGGAAGATGTAGGTCGGGTGGCGAAGTTGCAACACAAAGCGGCTCGCAAACTCTCACGTGGCGGTGAATTGCGCAGGGAACCGCCGCAGAGCCGGCCAGGCGCGCGCCTGCCCTCCCTGCCCGACCTACCGGATCACTTCACGTCGGGCCGGTAATAGCCGTTCGGGCCGCTCGGCAGGGCCCAGGGGAAATGCTGGAACAGGTGCAGCTTCATGAACTCGAAGAGATCGCTCGACAGTTCGATGTATTTCGCGCGCGGGAACTGATCGAGGTTCATGCCCAGCCGGCCGATGCTCAACAGCACGTAGAGACCCATCTCGAAGGCGTCGATGCCAAGGTGGCGGCCGTAGTCGCGCAGCAACATGCCGGGCCGGCTGCCGCCATGGAGGAAGATCGACTGGCAGTAGCGCAGAAGATCGGCGGCCGGGTAGCCGTCGGTGCGCGCGCCGCGCCAGTCGACGACGTAGAAATCCCCCATCAGCCGCGGCCAGCGCTGCCCGGCCCCACGGGCGAAGAACATGTTGCCGAGCCAGAGATCGGTGTGCTCGACCACGGTGAACAGCCGGGGCTGGATTTCGGCCACGTAGTCGAGATAGCCGCAGGCCGCCGCCCTGAGCGCAGGCGAAAGGTCGTCCGCGTCGCACAGGTAGCGCAGCGGCGCGATGAACAGTTCGCCGTATTTGGCCGGCGCGGCATGTTCCTTGCGGGTTTCCCGCGCCACTTCGGCGAGCCAGTCGGCGACGCGCGGAGCGAACCGGATCTTCTGGGCATAGCCGATCAGGCGGCTGTCCGACATCGGGGTGAACTTGGGAAAGGCGGCCCAGGTCTGCTCGCCCCATTGCCCGCTGTCGCAAGGGGTTATCACGTGGCCCGCGGTCTCAGGGCTCAACAGCCCGCTGACCGCCGAGGCCTGGACGACACCGTCGCGCACCGCGTTGGGGAAGTCGGGATTGGAGACCAGCAGCACCACGCCGTCACGCGGATCGTGGCCGTCGATATAGACCGAATAGGTCTGGTCTTCCACGTCGCGCTTGCCCGGTTCGCGGGTCCACCTCAGCGTGGTCAGGTCGATCTTGCCCTGAAGATCTTCTGCGACGCGCGCCGCGATCGCCTGAATGTACCCCTCCAACGGGAATTTCGCATGCATCATCTTGGGTGGTCGCCTGTATTCTTTTTATGACGGAATTGTAACGACCCGTCGCACGTTGTTGCAATGAATTTTCTGTCGTGAATTTGGAACCTGATCGTTTGATATACAGGCGGTGCGGCGCCGGCGCCGCCGGAGGCCGGTCTGGCGCCTGCGGGACGACCGGGGCCGCTAGGCGCCGAGCGTACGGGCGAACCAGACCAGGACGACGCCGAGCGCCACCGCCGCGAGGCCGATGGCGCGGCGCTGTTCGCGGGTGAGCCGGGCCATGGCCTCGACCAGGTCATCGAGACGCGAAGGGGCCAGTGCGAACACCAGCCCCTCGATCACGAGCACGAGGCCCAGGCCCAACAGGAGCCAGGCCATGGTTTACTGCGCGGGTTGCGACGGCGCCTGCGAGGCGCCGACATCCGATTTCAGGTATTCGAAGAACTCGCTGTCCGGGGTGATGACCAGGGTCGAGTTGCTGCCCTTGAGGCTTTCTTCGTAGGCCCGTAGCGAACGGTAGAAGGCGAAGAACTCGGGATCGCGGCCGAAGGCTTCGGCGAAGATCGCGTTGCGGCGCGCGTCGGCCTCACCGCGGACGATCTCGGCCTGTTTCTGGGCTTCTGACGTGGTCTCGATCACCGTCCGGTCGGCCTGGGCCTGAACCCGCTGGGCGGCTTCCTTGCCGCGGGCGATCTCGTCGGCCGCCTCGCGTTCGCGCTCGGCGCGCATCCGTTCGTAGGTGGCCTGGAGGTTCTGCACCGGCAAGTCGGCGCGCTTGATGCGCACGTCGATGATCTCGACGCCGAGGTCTTCGGACTCGACCCGCGCCTTGTCGCGGATCTGGTTCATCAGAGCCACCCGGTCGGCCGAAAGCACAGCACCCGAGTCGACCTGGCCCAGCACCTGGCGCAGCTGCGCGTTCAGGATGCGCTGGAGCCGGACGCGCGCGCCCTCGATCCCGCTCGCGCCCACGGCGCGGCGGAACTGGGTCGCGTTCGAGATCCGCCAGCGGGCGAAAGCGTCGACCACCAGCCGGCGGTCGTCGGCGGGGGTGACCTCGAGCGGGTTGGTGTCGAGCGGCAGGATGCGGTCGTCGTATTTGGCGATCTCGTCGAACACCGGCACCCGGAAGTAGAGGCCGGGGGTGTCGATCTCGGCCTTCACCTCGCCAAACCGCAGTTTCAGGGCCTTCTCGCGTTCGTCGACGATGTAGAAGCTGTTCAGCGCGATCACGATCGCGGCCACCACGACGCCGATAAGAATCTGGGTTCTGCGCATCAGTTGGCCCCCCCGGTCTGGGTGTCGGTCACGGTCGGCCGCGCCGTGGATTTCTGCAGCTCGTTGAGCGGCAGGTAGGGCACCACGCCCGAACCCGACGCGCCCTGGTCGATGATGATCTTGTCGACGCCCGAAAGCACCCGTTGCAGGGTTTCGATATAAAGACGCTTGCGCGTCACCTCTTCGGCCTTGGCGTATTCGTCATAGACCGCGACGAAGCGCGCGGCCTCGCCCTCGGCCTCGTTGACCACCTGGGCGCGGTAGCCTTCGGATTGCTCCAGAAGCTGGGCCGCTTCGCCGCGCGCGGCGGCGATCACCCGGTTGGAATAGGCGTCGGCCTGTTTTTCCAGCGTGTCGCGGGTCTGCTCGGCGTCCTGCACCGCGCGGAAGGCGTCGATCACCTCGGCCGGCGGGTCGGCCCGGTCGAAGTTCACCCGGACGATGTTCACGCCCGACTGGTAGGTGTCGAGCGTCTGCTGGATCAGGAGCTGGAGCTCCTGGGCGATGGCGCCGCGGTCGCGGTTGAGGATCGG
>JAGRMO010000266.1:8735-9096 GCA_020441205.1 Maritimibacter sp. | reverse complement strand
GTATTTGAACCAAGATGAAGGGGCCGCCGGCGCCCTGTCGGTTGCCTCAGCCCCCAGAAGCGGCGGCGGCCACCAGGATGATCGCGGCGTAATGGATCGCCGAGGCCGCCAGCACATGGCCGTGCCAGATCGCCATCGCGTAGCGCCGGCCGGAATTGAGGAAATAGGTGCCCGCCGTATAGGTCACCCCGCCCGCGAGCACGAGGATCAGGGCCGCCGGAGGAAACGCCTCGATCATCGGCCAGATCGCCAGGATCCCGAGCCAGCCCTGGGCGAGATAGAGCGCGAAGCCGAGCCGCGTGCAGCGGTGGAACCAGGCGAGTTTCATCACCATGCCGAAGGCGGCGAGCGCCCAGGCGGC
>JAGRMO010000266.1:0-8719 GCA_020441205.1 Maritimibacter sp. | reverse complement strand
CCGCCGCCGAGCCCGATCACCGCCATCGGCGTGTAGGAGCCCGCGATCATCAGATAGATCGCCGCATGATCGAAGCGCCTCAGCACCGCGCGGATCTTCGCATGCAGCGTCATGTTGTAGGCGGCCGACAGCGAGAAGGTGGCGATGAGCCCGACCGCATAGGCGACGATCGCCCAGACCCATTCGGGCGGCAGCGTGAGCGCGGCCCAGACCACCAGCGCCGAGGCGCCGGCGACCGCGAAGGCAAGGCCCAGCGCATGCATCACGCCATCGGCGACATGTTCGCTCCAGGAATGGTTCAGCCCGTACTCGTGCATGGCTCTCTCCCCCAAGAAAAGCCGATCAACCCGGACCACGCAGGCTAGCACGATTCCCGCCATTTAAAATGCTGTCGTCGCGGCAAGCGGATGAAACTAATTGTTTACCAGCGCCCCGAGGCGCCGCCGCCCGAGGACGAGCCGCCGCCGAACGAGCCCGACGAGGACGACGACGAGCGGGTGATCCGTGGGATCGTATAGCTCGACGTGTTCTCGTAGCCGCAATGCGGACAGGTCACCGTTTTCTCGCCGCGCCCGGTCGAAGTGCGCGTCGCCCGCTGCAACGTTTCCCGATGCGAATGGATGCCGCGCTCACCGCAGCTCGGGCAGCGGCTGAACCGGTCGGTGATCCGCCGCCCGAAGACCCGGCCGCCGGCCAGGAGGGCGAACAGTGCCGCGAAGATCCCGCCGACGAGCCCGCCGCTCGTGTCCCCGTCGGTGTCGGCCACCGGCGCGGGGACGTTGCCGGCGGCCTGTTCACGGGCGATCCGCGCGATCACCGCCCCGGTGCCGCGCTCGATCCCGCCCGAGAAATCGTTGCGCCCGAAGGCGGGGATGAACTCGGTGTCGATGATCTCCTTCGCCACCGCGTCATAGCCGGCCGCATAGCCCGAACCGAGCTCGACCCGCATCTCGCGGTCGTCCACCAGCACCAGCACGAGGATGCCGTCATTGCGGCTCGCGTCGCCGATCCCCCAGGCGTTGAACAGCCCGGTGGCGAATTCCTCGAGCGTTTCGCCGGGGTAGCCCCAGCGCGAGCGCAGGGTGAGCACGGTGGCCTGCACCCCGGTCTCGTCGGCCAGCGCCTGCAGATCCTGGGTGATCCGCGCCTCCGCCGCCTCGTCGATCACCTCCGCCTGGTCGTTCAGCCAGATGTTGTCGTAGTCGGGATAGCCCTGCGCCGAGGCGAGGGCGGGCAGGATCAGCGCGAGGGCCAGGGCGGCGGGACGGATCAAAGGGACGGCCTTTCAGGTCGGCAAATCGGATGTGCGCCATCCTGCCCCCGTCCGTCCCGAAAAACCACGGGAAAATCGCGCGTTATCGCTGACTGCGGCTCAGAGCCGCGCGGCCTCCGCGGCCAGCACCTCCGGGATCGTCATCACGTCGTCCCGGGTGCAGTCGAACTGCCCCACCTGCACCCGGATCACGAAGCGGCCCGCGTGGGTCGTCTGGGTGAGATAGATCCGGCCGCTGCGGTTGACCGCTTCGAGCAGCGCCGCGGTGGCGGCCTCGTCGCGATAGCGGAAGGTGAAGAGCGACAGGATCGGGCCGGTGACGATCTCGAACCCGTCGAGCGCGGCAATCGCCTCGGCCGCCTCCCGCGCCCAGGCCACATGGTTGCGAAGACGCGCGCGCAAGCCCTCGAGCCCTTCGGATCGCAGCAGAAACCACAGTTTCAGCGCCCGGAACCTTCGACCGAGCGGCAGCGTCCACTCGTTGTAATTCACCACCTCGTCCTCGGCGCCCAACGTCTTGAGGTAGTCTGGCCTCAGCCCCATCGTGGCGATCTGGGGCCTCGGATCGCGCAGGAACTGCACGCTCGCGTCGAATTGCGCGCCCAGCCACTTGTGCGGGTTGAAGACCACGCTGTCGGCCCCTTCCACACCCGCCCAGAGCGCCCGGAACTCGGGCGCGATCATCGCCGAGCCGGCCCAGGCGGCGTCGACATGGCTGGGCAACCCATGCGCCGTCGCCACCGCGATACAGGCCGCAAGATCGTCGCAGGCCCCGATCGAGGTGCCGCCGGTGGCGAGGATCACGCCCGCGGGCCGGAGCCCGGCCGCGAGATCGGCCCGGATCGCCGCGTCGAGTGCGTTCGGGTCCATCGAATGGAGCGGGTCATCCGCCCGGCCCGGGATCTTCACCAGGTTGTCCTGGCCGATCCCCGAGAGCCGCGCCGCCTTGTCGACCGAACTGTGCGCCTGCGCCGAGGCATAGAGCCGAAGCCGAGGTCCGCCTGAAAGCCCGGCCGTAAGCCCCTCGTACCCCAGCGCTTTCTCCCGCATCGTTAGGACGGCGGAGAAGGTCGCGGTGGTGGCTGAATCATGGATCGTGCCGGTGAACTCCCCGGGCAGCCCAAGCGCGTCGCGCAGCCAGTCGACCACCAGCGCTTCCATTTCGTTCGCGGCCGGCGCGGTCTGCCAGAGCATCGCCTGCGCCGCCATCGCATTGGCCAGCTGCTCGGCCAGCATCGACGCCGGCGCGGCATTGGCCGGGAAATAGGCGAAGAACCTCGGGTGCTGCCAATGGGTGAGCGCATCCGGCACGAGGCGGACGAAATCCGCGAAGATCGCCTCCATCGGCTCGGGCGCCTCCGGCACCGGCGCCTCGATCAGCTTGCGGAAGTCGCCGGGCTTGAGGTCGGGCCGCACCGGCCGGTCGCGCAGGCTCGCGTGATAATCGCGCGCCCAGTCGGCGGCGCGTTTCGACCAATGCGCCAGCTCGTCGTGATCCATCGCGCCCTCCGCTTTTTCTGAACCTGTTAAATACTTGCGCCCGGAGCGGCAAGCCGTCCCGGGCGCAGAATCTGCCGTGGGGCAGGGGCGCTCAGCCCTTGGCCGTTTCCAGCGCCGAGATGATCGGGCTGAAATCCGCGGCCTTGAGGCTCGCGCCGCCCACCAGCGCGCCGTCGACATTCGCGACGGCGAAGATCTCGGCCGCGTTCGAGGGCTTGACCGAGCCGCCGTAGAGCACCCGCATCGCCGCGCCCTCGGCGCCGAACCGTGCCACCAGCGCGCCCCGGATGAAATCGTGCACCTCGGCGATCTGTTCGATCGTCGGCACCTTGCCGGTGCCGATCGCCCAGATCGGCTCGTAGGCAATCACCGCGTTGGTCCCGGTAAGCCCGTCGGGCAGCGAGCCCGCGAGCTGCCCGCCGATCACGTCGAGCGTGGTGCCCGCCTCCCGCTCATCGAGACTCTCGCCGAGGCAGATCACGGCGGTGAGCCCGGCCCGCAGCGCCGCTTCGGCCTTCGCGCGCACATCCGCATCGCTCTCGTGATGATCGGCCCGCCGCTCGCTGTGGCCGACGATCACATGGCTCGCGCCGGCCTCCGCCAGCATCTCGGCCGACACGTCGCCGGTATGCGCGCCCGAGGCGGCCGCGTGGCAATCCTCCCCGCCGGTGGCGATGGCGCTGCCCGCCGCAGTGGCCGAGGCGCGCGCGAGCAGCGTCGGCGGCGTGCAGATCAGGATATCCACCTTCGGGCTGCCATGCGACGTCTTCAGCGCCTCGATCTCGCCGAGCGAAGCGCCCGTGCCGTTCATCTTCCAGTTCCCAGCCGCCAATCCGCGCCGCATGTCACTCTCCCTTGGTTCGAAGTCGGCGCGAGGTTAGCGACACGCGGGCAGGGGGCAAGGAAAAAGACTGCGGCAAAGACGCCCGCCCCACCGCGGCAAAGACCCCCGCTCGGATGACCCTTGCGGGACCCGCCCGCCCATCCTTCTTTGGTCTGCAGATATCCCGGGGGGTCCGGGGGGCTGGCCCCCTGGCGGATCGGACGGCGCAGCCGTCCGAAACCGCTGCGCTGCGCTAGAGCGCCGCGAGCGCGCGCCGCGCCCAGTCACGGGCCAGGTCCGGATCGTCCAGCGCGTCGTCGGGCAGGGTCCAGTAGTTCATTCCCCGCCCGTCCTCCATCTCGAACTTCACCGCCCCCGCCGCCGCCATCTCTTCGGCGAAGGTGCCCGAGGCCTTGAGATAGACCCGCCCCGAGGACGACAGGATCGCGAAGATCTGGCCCTCGCTGTAGAGCGAGAGCCCGCCCATCATCTTGCGGTGGCTGAGCCCGCCGAGCCCGGCGAACAGCTCGCGCACGAAGGCGATATCGCTCTCGCTCACGCTCATCGCCCGGCCTCCGTCGCGAGCGCGGCGAGGGCGCGCCGCGCCCAGTCCGAAGCCAGCGCCGGATCGTCCCGGGCAGGCGCGGGCAACGTCCAGTAGCAATTCGTCCCCCGTGAGCCGTCGGCGCGCAGGATGGCGAATTGCTCGGCTCCCGCCGCCGCCATCTCGTCGGCGAAGCCGCCGCGCGCCTTGAGGTAGATCTCGCCGTCGCCCACGGTGCCGAACAGCACCCCGTCGGCATAGAGCAACAGCGCCCCGGTCTGCTTGCGATGGGTGAGCCCGGCAAGACCGCCGAACAGATCGAGCGCGAAGCCGATTTCGGCCTCGGTCACACTCATTTCCCGGCCGTCAGGCTCTCGTCGAACTTGATCGACTCGCCGCAGCCGCAGGCCTCGACCACATTCGGGTTGCGGAACACGAAGCCCGATTCCAGCAGCGAGGTCTGATAGTCGATCTCGGTGCCGAACAGGAACATCTGCGCCATCGGCGCGATCATCACCCGCGCGCCCTCGGCCTCGACCACCTCGTCGGCGGGGTCGATCTCGGCCACGTAGTCCATCGTGTATTCCATCCCCGCGCAGCCGCCCTTCTTGACGCCGATGCGCAGGCCCTTCGAGCCGTCCTTCGCCATCAGCTTGGCGATCTGGCCGGCCGCCGCCGGGGTGATGCTGACCGCCTGCTTGCCGGGGATCGAAAACATCGGGGCCTCTCCTCTGTTCGCCTTCCCAAACTGGGGGCGCTTGCGGGTCGTCTCAAGGGCCGGCCGCAGCCGGCCCCGTGTCTTCACATGAAGCCGAGTTCCAGCCGCGCCTCGTCCGACATCATGTCCATCCCCCAGGGCGGGTCCCAGGTGATGTCGACATTCACCCGTTGCACGCCCTCGACCGGCCCCACCGCGTCGTGCAGCCAGCCGGGCATGTCGGCCGCCACCGGGCAGCCCGGCGCGGTCAGCGTCATGATGATGTCGACCACGCCGTCGTCGGAAATGTCGATCGTGTACACCAGCCCGAGATCGAAGATGTTCACCGGAATCTCGGGGTCGTAGACCGTGCGGCAGGCGGCGACCACCTGGTCGTAGAGCGGGTGATCCGTGGCCGAGGGCCGGATCAGCGGGGCCCCTTCCATCTGGTGTGTTTCGCTGTTCATCGCGCCTATCCCATAAACCTGACAGAACATATAAGGTTTACCCCCGCCCGATGTCCACCCCCGCGCCGCGCCCGGGCGCGACGGGCTGGCCCCGGCGCGGCTGCAAGGGTAGGATCAGGCCCAAAGGAGCGCGCCATGACCCAGGACCTGACCAAAGCCGCCTGCCACGACCTGCCGAAGGGGAGCCCGGCGCTCACCGAGGCCGAGATCGAAGACTTCGCCCGCCAGCTCCATCCCGACTGGCGCGCGGGCGGCGACAGGCTCTCGCGCCGCTTCGAGGTGAAGGGCTACCCGGCGGCGCATATGCTGGCCAACGCGGCGGCCTTCCTCGCCGAACGCGAGGGCCACCACCCCGATATCGCCTTCGGCTGGGGCTGGTGCGAGGTCACCTGGTGGACCCATACCGTGGGCGGCCTGTCGATCAACGATTTCATCTGCGCGGCCAAGCTCGACGCCCTCGTCACCGGCTGACCCGGTCGCGCCGCCGCCCGTGGCCCGGCGACACGTGGCCAGACGACAACAGTGATCCACCGCTTTCCCCGCAAGGCCCTGATTTCGCCGCAGCCTTCGGCAAGACTGCCGCCATGTTCCGAAGCGCTTTCCATCGCCGGGCGGCCCGCGCCGCGCTCGCTGTCCTCTGGCTGCTGGCCGGTTGCGGCGGCTACGACCGCTTCGATGCAGCCCCCGTCGAGGAACCCGCCCGCACCGATGCGCTCGCCCCCTTCGAGGCGGCCCAATGGCCCGACCACATGCACCGTCTCGATCTGCCGCGCACGCGCGACTACGTGATCCTGAGCTTCCTGCCCACCAACCACCCGTTCGATCTCTCCACCCCCACCCGCGCCCGCTGGTCGCTGATCGAGGCGATGTCGAGCCCGGGGCAGGACACCAGGATCGGCCATGCCATCGTCGCCTGGCAGTGTGGGCCGAACCGCGGCATGACCTCGATGACCGGCGCTTCCGGCCCCGAATCCGGCCAGCTCGTGCGCGACGGATGGGGCTTCGTCGCGGCACTCTCGACCTATTCCGACGGCAGGCTCTACCCCGAGGGCGAACACCGCCTCGCCAATCTGCGCGGCATCGAGCAAGGCCGCGCCATCGTTACCGCCGTCGAGGTCGACCGCGCCGAGTGCGAGGCGATGCGCGACGAGCTGACCCGCTTCGTCACCCACCCGAACCGGCCCGCCACCCGATACGGGCTCATGCTCGCGCCCGAACGCTACGAGGGCGCGGGCTGCATCAGCTTCGGCTTCTACCTCGCCAACGCCGCCGGCGCGATGGAAGGGTTGACGCCGGCGATCCGCCGCGAGGTTACCCTCTACGCCCCGGTGCTGGGCCGCGCCGGCGACGAGCTCCCCGGCGTCGCCCATTACCGCCCGCCCGCAGGCTGCTGCGAAACCCCGGTACCGCCCGCGCGCCTGCTCGCCTCGCGTTGGGATCAGGGCCCGCCGGTCGACCGGGTCCACGTCGAAGACGGCGAACTGGTGGTGGCGGCCCTCGTCGCCGCCCGCGAAGACGTCGCCCCCGACGACGACTGGCGCTTCGCCCGGATGCTGCCGGAGGCGCGCGACCCCTATGTCGCCCGGGCGGCCGAGGCCGGCCGCGCCTTCGCCGCCGATTACCCGGTGCGACGTATCGCCGATGCCGGCGGCGTCGCCGCGCTGGTGCTCGAACGCGAATAGTGCGCGCTTGAGCCCGGGCGCGATTTGCGCCACACCGCGAAGGCTCAACCGAGGACGCCATGGCCCAGACCTTCTCCTTCGCCCTGCACGCCACCGACGGCGCGGCGCGCTTGGGCACGATCTCCACGCCACGCGGCGAGATCCGCACGCCGGCCTTCATGCCGGTGGGCACCGCGGCCACGGTCAAGGCGATGCTGCCCGAAAGCGTCGCCGCCACCGGCGCCGATATCCTGCTCGGCAACACCTACCATCTGATGCTGCGCCCCGGCGCCGAGCGGGTGGCGCGGCTGGGGGGGCTGCACAAGTTCATGAACTGGTCGAAGCCGATCCTCACCGATTCCGGCGGCTTCCAGGTGATGAGCCTCGCCGAACTGCGCAAGCTCACCGAAGAGGGCGTCGCCTTTCGCTCGCATGTCGACGGCTCGAAACACATGCTGACGCCGGAACGCTCGATGGAGATCCAGAAGCTTCTCGGCTCCGATATCGTCATGGCCTTCGACGAATGCCCGGCATTGCCGGCCGACGAGAGCGTGGTGGCCGAAAGCATGCGCCTCAGCATGCGGTGGGCGGCGCGCTCGAAGGCGGCTTTCGGCGACCGGCCCGGCCACGCGCTCTTCGGCATCCAGCAGGGCGGGGTGACGCCCGAGCTGCGCGAGGAATCGGCCAAGGCGCTGACCGAAATCGGCTTCGACGGTTACGCCATCGGCGGGCTGGCGGTGGGCGAAGGGCAGGAGGCGATGTTCGGCGTGCTCGATTATGCGCCCGCGATGCTGCCCGCCGACCGGCCGCGCTACCTGATGGGCGTCGGCAAGCCCGACGACATAATCGGCGCGGTCAAGCGCGGCGTCGACATGATGGATTGCGTGCTGCCCTCGCGCTCGGGCCGCACCGGTCAGGCCTGGACCCGCCGCGGCCAGGTCAACATCAAGAACGCCCGCCACGCCGACGATCCGCGCCCGCTCGACGCGGCCTGCACCTGTCCGGCCTGTTCGAACTACAGCCGCGCCTATCTCCACCACGTCTTCCGGTCGGGCGAGATCATCGCCTCGATGCTGCTCACCTGGCACAATCTGCATTATTACCAGGAGCTTATGGCGGGGATGCGCGACGCGATCGCAACCGGAGATTTCGCCGGATTCGAAGCCCGGTTCCATTCCCTGCGGGCCGAAGGCGACATCGACCCGCTCTGACGTTGCGTGCCGGTACCGCGTGGCCGCGCCCGCGCCGCAGAAGCGCGTCCGCGCCCCGGTTCAGCCCGCAGGGCCGGTGCGGCCCGCCGCCCGGGCCTCGACCCCGGCCACCCGCCGGTCGAGCTCGCGCCCCAGCCGATCGTCGAGCCAGGCCTCCGTCGCTTCGGCGAAGCTCAGCCCTGGCGGCTCGCCGCGCACCAGCACGAGCCGGCGGTCGCCCAGATCGACGACCGACATCTCGACGAACCCGAGCAGCCCGCCCGGCCCGCTCACGGCCTTGTCCGCGCGGGCCACAAGCGCATCCTTCACCCGCGACAGCACCGCGGCGCGCAGGTGATAGGGCGCCTCCGCCTCGATGACGACCAGCCGGACGGGCAGGGCGCGCCCATCGGCGCGATCGAGCGTCAACAATAGCTCGCCGGGGCGCGCCGGCCCGGGTTCGGCCCGCCTGGCCACCGCCTCGGCGGAGGCCGTGTTGCGTCCCGCCGCCGGCACCAGCCCGTCCCACAGCTCTCGCGCCGTGAGGCGCGACACCGCACGGGC
>JAGRMO010000265.1 GCA_020441205.1 Maritimibacter sp. | reverse complement strand
GCGCTGCCAGGCGCTGATCGAGAGTGTCGAGGAATCCTTGGGCGGCCTCTCCGCCGGCGCGGTGCAGGTGCGCGCCGAATGCGGCTCGGCCTTCTTCGCCGATCTCGTCGCCCACAAGGAGGTGCGCGAGACCTACCTCAACACCGCCGCGGCGGCCGACCTGCGCGGCCGGGTCGCCGACGAGGTGAGCTTCGGCGGCATCGCCTTCCGCCGCTACCGGGGCAGCTCCGCCTTCGGCGTGCCGGCCGACAAGGCCCACTTCTACCCCGAAGGCGTCGAGGGCCTGTTCGAGATCTACCACGCCCCGGCCGACACCTTCGAGACCGTCAACACCCTCGGCCTGCCGCTCTACGCCCGCACCATCCCCGACCGCGATCGCGACGAGTGGGTGCGGCTGGAGATCGAGAGCAATCCGCTGCCGATCTGCACCCGCCCGCAGGTGTTGCGCACCGGCAAGCGGACCTGATGACCGCCTTCGCCGCCGCCCTCGACGCGCTGTTCGCGGACGCCCACCTCGCGCGCGACGTGGTCTACACCGCCGAGGGCGGCGCGCCCGCGCTGGTCCGCGCGATCCTGCGCCGCCCCGACGATGTCGCCAGCTTCGGCGAGGCGCGGCTGTGGTCGGAGACTACTCGGCTCGATCTCAGGGTCGCCGAGGTGCCGGCACCGCGGCCCGGCGATCGGGTGGAGATCGAGGGCGAGGCCTACCTCGTCCAGGGCGAGCCGGTGCGCGACCGCGAGCGGCTGATCTGGACTGTCGATCTGCGCCCGGCGTGACCCGCGATGAAGCTGAAGCTCGACATCCACCCGGACATCGTCGCGATAATGAAGGCCGAGGTCGCGGCCGGCGAGAGGGCGGTCAGCGCCGCGATGCGCGAGGCCGGGACCGGCCTCAAGACCGCCTGGCGCACGCAGATCGCCGGTGCGGGTCTCGGTCAGCGGCTCGCGAACTCGATCCGCTCGGAGCAATACCCGAAGTCGAGGCCCAGCCTCAACGCCGCGGCGCTGGTCTGGTCCAAGGCGCCGGTAATCGTCGGCGCCCACGAAACCGGCCCGCTGATCCGCTCGAAGGACGGGTTCTGGCTGGCGATCCCAACGGCCGCCGCCGGCAAGTCGCTCCGCGGCGGCCGGATCACCCCCGGCGAATGGGAACGCCGCACAGGCCTGCGCCTGCGGTTCATCTACCGGCGCTCGGGCCCGAGCCTGTTGGTGGCCGAGGGGCGGCTGGATACGAAGGGGCGCGCGGTAGCGTCACGGGCGAAGTCCGGCCGCGGCAAGGTCACCGCGCCGATCTTCCTGTTGGTGCCGCAAGTCAAGCTGCCGAAGCGCCTGGACCTCGATCGCGACGCCACTCGGGCACTCGACAGCGTGCCGGGGCTGATCGTGGCGAACTGGGTCGAGGAGCGGTTCTGAGGTTCAGGCCCGCGCTTCGTGCTGGTGCCCGCCTCTCGCGCCGCGGCGCCGGCGTCGGGGTTCTTCGGTGTCGCCGAGCCCCTCGAGGGCGACCGGCGCCTTGCCGGGGAATTCGACCATCAGCTTGAGATCGCCGCCCATGGCCGCGACGTAGCTGCGGAGCGTCGAGAGCAGGAGATCGCTCTGGCGCTCGTATTTGGCCACGGTCGCCTGCTGGATGCCGAGTGTCTCGGCGAGCTGCACCTGGGTCAGTTCCTTCGCCTTGCGCAGTTCCTGCAGCGTCAGGTACTCGGTGTGCAGACGATCGGCTTCGGCCTCGACGCGTGCGCGGCGCGCCGGGTCGAGGGTCGCGAGCTTGTCCTTCAGGCTCTTTGCCATGGTCGTCATCCTTTCCGCTCTGCCAGATGGCGGTCGAACCGCTCATCGGCCCGGGCGATCAGCTGCTTGTAGAAGCGCTTCTCGCTGCCGCCCGACTTGTCCCCGCCGACGAGCAGGATCGCCTGCCGGTCGGGATCGAATGCGAAGGCGATGCGCCAGACGCCGCCCCCGGCGTTGCAGCGCAGTTCCTTCATGTTCGCGTGCTTCGACCCGGTCAGGGTGTCGGCATGCGGTCGACCGAGCGACGGCCCCTCGCGCTCGAGAAGCATCACCCGGGCGAGGATCGCGTCCTGTACCTCTTCGTCGAGTTCGTCGAACTCCGGCTCGAACTCGTCGGCGAAGGAAACGGTCCAGGGCATTCGGTCCTCATGTCTTGGAAGCTATATAGCCTCAAAGCACTAATTTTGCAATAACGACTCCGGGAGCGTTCGTACATGCCCACGCAACGGGA
>JAGRMO010000007.1 GCA_020441205.1 Maritimibacter sp. | reverse complement strand
TGGCGCCGAGGCGGGCCTTGTTCGAGGTGCCGTCGAGCTCGATCATCGCGGCGTCGAGCGCTTCCTGCTCGGTCGCGTCCATGCCCACCAGCGCTTCGGCGATCTCGCCGTTCACGGAGGCGACCGCCTCGAGCACGCCCTTGCCGCCGTAGCGCGACTTGTCGCCGTCGCGCTTCTCGTGGGCCTCGTGGGCGCCGGTGGAGGCGCCGGAGGGTACCGCGGCGCGGCCCATGGTGCCGTCTTCGAGGATCACGTCGACTTCCACGGTCGGATTGCCGCGGCTGTCGAGGATTTCGCGGGCGAAGATGTCGATGATGGTGCTCATGGAGGGGTCCCTCGGGTGTGAAATTCGGGTGATTGCGTCATAGCGCGGGCGGGGCTGTTTTGAAAGGGCGATTCGCTGCGCTGCGGCGCCGGGCGGTCAGGGGGCGGCGGCTTCCAGAACCCGGGCACGCCGGGTGGCGCGGCGTTCGCGGAGCAGCGTGTAGGTGCCGGCGCCGACGACGATGGCGGCGCCGAGGAACATCCATTGATCGGGCCGCTCGCCGAACAGGAGCCAGCCGATCACGAAGGCGAGGACCAGACGGGTGTAGCGGAAGGGGGTGACGAAACCGACCTCGCCGGTCTGCATCGCCAGCGTCAGGGCGTGGTAGCCGATCATGCCGAGCGCGAGGGCGCCCGCCAGAAGCAGCCCCTCGTCGGTGCCGATCCGCACCGGCCCGTCGGAGAAGGCAAGCATCCCCATGCCGATCGGGATCACCATGAGGAAGCCCCAGGTCGAAAGCTGCAGCGGGTGAACCGAGGTGGGGCAGTGGCGGGTGGCGAGATCGCGGGCGGCCAGCGCGAGGGCGCCGCCGAGCGCGAACAGCGCCTTCGGATCGAAGCCTTCGAGCCCCGGGCGCAGGATCACCAGCACGCCGGCGAGGCCGATGACAATCGCGAGCCAGCGCCGCCAGCCGACCTGCTCGCCGAAGAACAGGATCGCGCCGAGCGAGACGAACAGCGGCATGGTCTGCAGGAGCGAGGAGGCGAGCGAGAGCGGGACCAGGGCGATCGCGGTGACATAGCCGGCGGTGCCGACGATCTCGCCGAAATTGCGCAGGATCACCATCGGATGAAAGAAGCTGCGCGAGAGCACGCAATGGCCGCGCCTCGTGGCGATGAGCGCGAAGCCGAGCCCGCCGCCGGCGCCGAGGTAGATCAGCACCTGACCCATCGGCATCGTGGCCGACAGGGTTTTGACGAAGGCGTCTTCGGCGGCAAAGCCGGCCATCGCGAGCATCATCAGGAGCGCGCCGCGCAGGTTGTTCATCGGATCGTCCGGGGTGATTTCGGCGTAGTGCGGCCACCGATACGCCCGCCGGGTGGCATTGGAAAGAGCCGGAACGGTCATCTTGTTGCCCGTTTTTCCGGCGATACTGCGTGGGTTCCCGGCCGTGGTTAGTGGTCGGGACGGCTTGTGTCCCGGGGGCGGGGCTTTGCGTGTGGAGCGGGTGATGCAGGGGAAAGGCACAGATCCAGAGCGGATCATGGCGCAGGATGAAGCGTTTTCGGACGGAGCGACGGCACCGGTCGGGGAGGATTTGACCGCGGCCATTGCGGCAGAGGCCGCAGATGCGGCGGCACAGGAGGGCGCGGGAGCCGAAGCGACGACAGCGGGCGGCGACGACATGCTCGACGTGGTGCGCCAGATGATCGCCGAGGCCGAGGCCTTGCCCGCGCCTCCGCCCGCGCCCGTACCGGTGCGCACCGTGGCCGTGCCCGTGGCGGCGCCGGTTGCGCCCGCCTATCCGGACTTTTCCGATTTCAACGAGACCGCGCCGGACGACGGCTGGGACGAGGACTGGAACGACCACGCCGCGGCAACGGAGGAGGCGCAGGGCGCGGATTGGGACGGCGCCGCCGCCCCGGCCCCGGTCCGGCGCAGCCTCACCGGGCGGGCGCTCAAGGCGCTCGGGCGGCTGCTGTGGCGGTTGATGCGGGTGCTTGGACGCCAGGGGCGGATCTTCCTCGCCTGGGCCTGGCGCCATGTCTGGGCCTTCCTCAAGCAGCCCGACGCGCCGCGGCGGCTGTCGGTGGTGGTCATCGTCGCGGCCGTGCTCACCTGGCCCTGGTTCGTGCTCAAGATCGCCTTCCTGTTCCCGCTCGGGATCGTCGCGCTCTGGGCGGCGACGGGCAACAACGGCTTCGCCGAACTGGTGACCGAATGGCATGCCGGGCTGAAACAGCGCGACCCGGTGAAGGCCGAGCGCATCCGCAAGGCCGCCGCCTGGGGCAGCCGCACCATCATGCGCGGCGTCGACCGGCTGCCGTCGCACTGGACCACCGGGTTTTCGCTGCCGGATTTCGAGGGCTCCTACGCGGTGCCCGAGAAGATGAAGGTGGATGCGTTCGAGGATTTCGCCGAGAAGGTGCGGCGCTCGAAAAAGGTCGAGGACTAGGCCGGGCGCGGGCCCGCTGCGGCGAGCCAGTCGGCCCCGGCGGGCCGGCGGTCAGCCTTCGGCGGTGTCGATCACCTCGAAGCCGTGGGTCAGGGTGGCGGTCTTGGCCATCATCGCCGAAGCCGAGCAGTATTTGTCGACCGAGAGCGCGATGGCGCGTTCGACCTTGGCCGGGTTCAGCGCGCGGCCCTTGACGATGAACTGCATGTGGATGCGGGTGAAGACCTTGGGATCGGTCTCGGCGCGGTCGGCGTCGAGCACGACCTCGACGCTCTCGATCTTCTCGCGGCCTTTCTCGAGGATCGACACCACGTCATAGGCCGAACAACCGCCGGTGCCGATCAGCACCAGCTCCATCGGGCTCGGTCCCGGCTTGGGGCCGGCGTCAGAGACGGTGCCGAAGGCGATCTTGTGGCCGCTCTCGGTCTCGCCGACGAAGGTCCGGTCTTCGACCCATTTCACGCGCGCATCCATCGTGGTCTCCCGTCTGCTGATCCTCGGCCGGTGTTAGGCCGGGGCGGCGGCGCTGTCCAGCGCGCTAGCCGGCGGCGAGGTCGTCGAGAAGGGCCACGAGCTTGGTGCAGGTGTTGAGGTTGCGCGCGGTGGTGGGGACGCCGAGGAGGGCTTCGGCGCGTTCGGCGAGTTTGGAGCGGCCGATGCCGTCGGGGGCGTGGAGGTAGAGCGCACGGGGGGCGATGCGGTAGCGCTCGGTGGGCGCGGCGAGGGCGTCGAGCCGGGCCGTGTCTGGCGCAGGGGCTTGCGCGCAGAACCAGACATGGCCGGTCTTGGGCTCGGCATGGGCTTCGGGGAAGGGATAGGCCGCGACGATCTCGCGAAAGCTCTCGGCGATGAAGAGCTGGATGTTGGGGCGAAAGCCGTGGTTGCGGTCGATCGCCTCGGCGAGGTCGCGGGCGAAAGCGTTGGGGTCCAGCGCGCCCGTGAACACGGCGTTGCCCGACTGGATGTAGGTGGTCACGTTACTTGCGCCGAGGCGCAGGAGCAGCGCCTTGAGCTCGGCCATCGGCAGCTTGCCGTGACCGCCGACATTGATCCCGCGCAGGAGCAGCACCCAGGGGTTCGAAGTGCGGGTGTTGGGGCGGTCTGGCATCGGGGGTCGTCTCCGGGGGAAATCGGACCAGCATTTCGCCGGACGGGCGGGCTGGCAAGTGCCTCGCTGTTTCTGGACCGAATTCCTCCGGTCCCGCCCGACGATCCCGCGACGCAGGGGCTCCTGCGGGGGCGTCCGGGGAGGGCGAGGCTCACATAAGCTCGGGCTCGCGGCCCACTCGGCTCGCCACGCGCGCGACGGTGAGGCCCTGGACGATGATCGAGAACAGCACGACGATATAGGTGGCGCCGAGGATCGTAGCTTTCCACTCGCTTTCGGGGAGCGAGAGGGCGAGGGCCACCGAGATGCCGCCCTTGAGGCCGCCCCAGGTCATGATCGGGATGGTGCCGGGGGCGAAGCTCCAAAACGGTCTGAGCAGCAGCACCGGCACCGCGACCGAGACGAGGCGGGCGATGAGAGCGAGGCCGATGGCGAGCGCGCCGGCGGTGAGGATGTCGAGCGACAGGGCGACGGCGAAGACCTCGAAGCCGATCATCAGGAACAGGACGGCGTTCAGGATCTCGTCGACGAGTTTCCAGAAGGCATCGACGTAGTCGCGGGTCTGCTGGCTCATGCCGTGGCGCGCGCCGATGTCGCCGATCAGGAGCCCGGCGGTCACCGCCATGATCGGGGCGGAGACATGGAGGGCGACAGCGAGTTCGTAGCCGCCGAAGGCGAGGCCGAGGGTGATGAGCACTTCGAGCGGGTAGTCGTCGATGCGGCGCATCACCCGGAAGGTGAGCCAGCCGAGGACGAGACCGAGGGCAGCGCCGCCGACGGCCTCCTGGAAGAACAGTTGCGCGGCGGCGGCGAGGCCGCTCGCATGGGCCTCGTCGCCGTGGCCGCCGGTGGCGGGGAAGGCGAGGCCGACGAGGATCAGGTAGACGACGTAGCCCACGCCATCGTTGAACAGACTTTCGCCGGCGATCTTGGTCTCGAGGCTTTTCTGCAGTTTGGCCTCGCGCAGCACGCCCAGCACCGCGACCGGATCGGTGGGCGAGATCAGCGCGCCGAAGACCAGCGCGGTGAGGAGCGGCATGCCGGTGATCCAGGAGAAGCCGGTGCCGACCACGAGGGTGGAGAGGCCGACGCCGAGGGTGGCCATCAGCAGGACCGGCAGCCATTGGGCGCGCAGATCGGCGATCGAGACATGCAGGGCGCCGGCAAACAGCAGAAGGCCCAGCATGCCTTCGAGCAGCGCGTCGGAGAAGTCGATGCCGGTGACCAGACCGCGCACCTCCTCGGCGATGGTGAGGCTCGGCACCAGCGCGTCGAGGCCGAGGATCGCGAGCGAGGTGACGAAGGCGACGACGAGGATGCCGATGGCCGAGGGCAGTTTCAGCACCAGGTAGTTGATCGCGCCGAAGGCGCCGGCGAGGACGATGAGCAACGAAGTGATCTGAAGGATGGTCATGGGCCGGCGTCTCCTATGCTGGGGGCTTGGTAGCACGCTGGCGGGACGGGGCAAGGGCCGGGATCGGGCGGGGACGCGCGCGCTCTTGCGTCGAGCGCGGGCGCGGGCCCGCGCTGCCCGGCCCCGGCGCCGGCGTTTCGCGCTTGACAGCGCCGGGCCGGGCCCGTCCAGTCGCCGCCATGCACAGCCGGCAGGACATGGACGCGCGGGGCACCGCCGCGCTGATCGCGATCTTTCTGATCCTCGCGGTCAACCAGGTGGTGATCAAGCTCACCAACGACGGGCTGCAGCCGGTGTTCGCCGCCGGGCTGCGCTCGGCGGGCGGGATCGTCGTGCTGTGGCTATGGATGCGGGCGCGGGGGCAACGGCCGGATTTCGCGCCGGGCGTGCGCTGGGCCGGGGTGCTGGCCGGTTTGATCTTCGCGGTCGAATTCCTCGGGCTGTTCATCGCGCTCGATCTCACCACCGTCACCCGGGTGAGCGTGATCTTCTACTCGATGCCGGTCTGGATGGCGCTGACCGCGCATTTCGTGCTGCCGGGCGAGCGGCTTACGCCGCTGCGGCTCCTCGGCCTCGGGCTCGCCTTCGCCGGCGTGGTCTGGGCGATCGTCGACCGGACCGGTCTCGGCGGCGAGGCCTCGCTCGTCGGCGATCTCGCGGCACTGGTCGGCGCGTTCGGCTGGATGGGCGTCTCGCTCGTCGCACGGCTCACGCCGATCTCGCGCCAGAGCCCCGAGATGCAGATGTTCTGGCAAGTGCTGGTCTCGGCGCCGGTGCTGATCGGGGCCTCGGTGTTCTTCGGCCCCTGGATCCGCTATGTCACCGCCGCGACGGTGGGGCTGATGGCGTTCCAGATCGTCGTCGTGGTCTCGGGCGTGTTCCTCGCCTGGTTCTGGCTCCTGACCCGGTACAAGGCGAGCCAGGTAGCGGCCTTCGCCTTCCTGTCGCCGATCTTCGGCGTCGGCATGGGTTGGCTGTGGCTCGGCGAGGAGGTGACGGCGAGCTTCCTCGTCAAGCTGGCGCTGGTGGCCGTCGGGATCGTGCTCATCAACCGAAGATAGGGCGCGGCGCCGCGGCGGGGATGGACGCCGCCCGAGACGGCCGCGATGATGCCCGCGCGCGTTCGATGATTCATTCGGGGGGAGCGAGATGCCCAAGCCTGTCGTCCGCGGCGTTGCCGCCCTGCCGTTGCTGCTCGTCGCCACGGCGACGCTCGCCCATACCGGGGCCGAGGCCGGCGGCTTCGTCTCGGGTTTCGGCCACCCGGTGCGGGGGCTCGACCATGTTGTCGCCATGGTCGCGGTCGGGCTCTGGGGCGCCTTCCTCGGCGCGCCGGCGATCTGGCTGTTGCCGGTGGTCTTCCCGCTGGTCATGGCGCTGGGCGGGGCGCTGGGGGTCATCGGGGTACCACTGCCGGGGGTCGAAACCGCCATCGCGCTCTCGGGCGTGGTGCTGGGGCTGCTCGTGGCCTTCGCGGTACGGGCGCCGATCTGGGTCGCGGCCACGGTCGTGGGCGTCTTCGCGGTGTTTCACGGCCATGCCCATGGGACCGAGCTGCCCGGCGCGGCGAACCCCTTCGCCTATGGCATCGGCTTCGTCGTCGCGACCGGGCTGCTGCACTTGTCCGGCATCGGGCTCGGCTTTCTCGCCGGTTCGCGCGGCGGTCGGGCGGTGGTGCGCGGCGTCGGCGGGCTGATCGCGGCCGCGGGGGCGGTGTTCCTGTTCGGTCTTGCCTGATGCGGCGTCTGGCCGCCGCGGTTTGCGTCGCGACACTGCTGCCGGCGGCGGCGGCGGGGCACAGTTTCTCGGACGGTCTCGGCCCTGTCGGCTATCTCGTCGAGGGCGCGCTGGCGGTGTGGGTGCAGCCCTGGCTGATCCTGCCGGTGGCCGCGCTGGGGATCGGGCTGGGATTGGCCGGCAGGATGCGGCGGGCGCTCGTCCTCCTTGGGCTCGGGCTGGTGGCGGGCCTGGTTCTGTCGCCCCTGATCGTCGCGCAGGCCATCGTTGCGCCGCCGCTCGCCGTCGGGCTGGTGATGGCCGTGGTCGCCGCGCTGGTGCCGCCCGCGCGGGCGCGCGGGGCTTTGCCGGGGCTCGCGGTGCTGACAGGAGTGACGGTAGGGGCGGATGCGATCGAGGGCTATCATGTGATCGACATGCCGCCGACCCTGCCGGTCGGGGTCGCGCTCGGCGGCCTGCTCGCGGTGGCGGCACTCGGCGGCGCCGCAGCGGCGAGCCGGGCATGGCTGGTGCGCCCCTGGGTCACGATCCTGTGGCGGATCGCCGCCTCCTGGGTGGCGGCGATCCAGCTTCTCTACCTGGCGCTGCTGTTCGCGCCCTGAGGGCGCGGGGTGCGGATCAGGGGATGATGCGGGAGTATTTCGCGCCTTCGAGGGTGGCGCCGACGATGAGGCCCGCGGAGCCGAAGACCACCGCCACCACCGGGCTCGTGAGCGTGATCGTATCGGCGGTAAAGCGTTCGCCTTCGTTGGCGGCGGCGTATTTGACCTCGGCACCGGCAACCCAGCCCGGTCCGAGGCGGAAATCGGCGAGCGCGTCCTCGGTCATGAAGAACAGCACATGGGCGTATTGCTGGGCGCCGACCTGGAGGCCGAAGCTGGCCTTGGCCTGGGCGTAGTAATCGACCGTCGCGCCGCCGACGAGCAGGGCACCGCGCCCGTAGGCGCCGCCGAAGCCGAAGCTCGCCTCGGTGACCAGCGGCATCACCAGCATGCCAACCGCCTTTTCGACCAGCACGGCGCTGTCGGGCACCTCCTGGTACATCTGGGCGATGGTGGATTGAACCCGGGCGTCGATCGTCGCCGCGCCGTCGGAATTGACCCCATTGCCGCAGGCGGCGAGCGCCGCGCCGCCGCCCATAGTCGCGATGAATCCGCGTCTGGAATAAGTGCTCATGTGCCCCCTCAACCTTTCCGTTCGTGAGTGTTGCCCCCGGGACGTGTCGCGCCCGGATTTTCCGAAAGGATAGGCCAAGCGAAACGGACTGTCACCTGCCGCGAAACAATGGGCGGAAAGTTGCGGGGATGGGGCGGTCGGCGGGGTGGACGCCCAGGGGTCGGCGCGACGGCGGGCCAGAGGGTGGGGGACGCGTTCGGCGCGGTGGTGGGGCAGGGGCGAACGGGTGTCCTGCCGGTCGGGGCGCCCGTCGCCAGGAGGAAGCGGTGCGCTACGGGCGGCCCGGGATATGGCGCTCGGGCCGGAATGTGCCACCGATCTGTGCGCAAGCGAACACGGTCCGCGCGCAATCGGAGAATTGTTCACGCGCCGGGCCGGTGCTTGGGTGGCGCCCGTCATCAACGGAGTTCCCCCATGGCCCAATCCCTGTCTCATCTCGCTCCCGTCGCGCGGGTTCTGCTTGCGCTCATTTTCATCCTGTCGGGCTTCCAGAAGCTCGCCGATCCGGCCGGCATGGCCGCCTATATCGCCTCCGGCGGGCTGCCGGGCTGGCTGGTCTGGCCGACCATCCTGGTCGAGATCGTCGGCGGCGCGGCGCTGGTGCTGGGGCTGCAGGCCCGGGTGGCGGCGCTGGCTCTGGCCGGGTTCACCCTGCTTGCGGGGCTTCTGTTCCACTTCGTGCCGGCGCTCGGCGCCGAAGGGATGGAGGCGCAGATGCAGATGATCATGTTCTGGAAGAACGTTTCGATCACCGGCGGACTGCTGTTCATCGTCGCCCATGGCGCCGGGGCCTGGGCGCTCGACAACCGGGACGGGGCGCAGCCGGCGCTGGCCTGAGCCGGGCCGCACGGCGGCGACGCGTACACGCACCGGCCGGGACGCTCCCGGCCGGTTTTCGTTTGCGGTGGGGTCAGCCGTTGAGGATCCGGGCGGCGCGGGGGGCGAAATAGGTGAGGATGCCGTCGAGGCCCGCGCGCTTGAAGCCCGCGAGGCTTTCCATCATCACCTTGTCGCCGTCGAGCCAGCCGTTCTGGGCGGCCGCCGTCAGCATCGCGTATTCGCCCGACACCTGGTAGGCGTAGGTGGGCACGCGGAAGGTGTCTTTCACCGCGCGGGCGATGTCGAGATAAGGCATGCCGGGCTTGACCATCACCATGTCGGCCCCCTCGGCGAGGTCGCGTTCGACGCAGCGGAGCGCCTCGTCGGCGTTGAACGGGTCCATCTGGTAGGTGTTCTTGTCGCCCTTGAGCGCCCCGGACGCGCCGACCGCATCGCGGAACGGGCCGTAGAAGGCCGAGGCGTATTTGGCCGAATAGGACATGATCGAGACGTTCTGGTAGCCCTCGGCCTCGAGCGCCTGACGCATCGCGCCGATGCGGCCGTCCATCATGTCGGAGGGGCCGAGGATGTCGGCCCCGGCCGCGGCCTGGGCCAGCGCCATCCTGACCAGCGCGTCGACGGTGCGGTCGTTGACGATCTCGCCGTCCACCACATAGCCGTCGTGGCCGTTGATGTTGTAGGGGTCGAGGGCGATGTCGGTCATCACCGCGATCTCGATCCCGGCGTCGCGGATCGCCTTGGTCGCGCGGTTCGACAGGTTGTCCGGGTCCCAGGCGCCGGCGCAATCCTCGGTCTTCACCGATTGCTCGATGAAGGGAAACAGGCAGATCGCCGGGATGCCGAGCGCGGCGGCGTCCTTCGCGGCCACGACCACGCGGTCGATCGTCAGCCGCTGAACCCCGGGCATCGAGGGGATATCGTAGCTCTGGTTCGTGCCTTCCATCAGGAAAACGGGCCAGATCAGGTCGTCGACCGAGAGCGAGGTTTCGCGCACCAGGCCGCGAAGCTGGGCCGAGCGGCGGTTGCGGCGGAGCCTTGTGGCGGGAAACGGGGCGACGGTGGGTCTCATGGGCATCTCCACGACTGTTGCCTCCATGTGCCATGTGTGCGGGACCGGCTCAAGGGGAGGGGTGGCGCCCCGCCGCGGCAGCGTTTATGACACCTGCATTACGAGGTGCAGCACACAGGCAGACCCTTGGACTGGTATTCGGCCGTCTTCGAACTCATCGACATGCGATCCTTCTCCAATCTTTGGTATTGGATCGCGCTTGCCGTCGTGTGGTCGACAACCTCGCATTGGGTGCTCGGCGTGCCCTTCGACATGGTCCAGCGCGCCCAGCGCCATGGCGGCGAGGCGCAGGCCGATCTGGAAGACATGGTGCGGATCAACATCAACCGGCTCCTGTATATCACCGGGGTCTCGGGGCTGTGGCTGCTCGGAATCATCTCGGCCTTCATCACCTCGCTCGCGATCCTCGGGTTCTGGTACCGGGTCGAGTTCGCGCAGGCGGTGTTCCTGCTCACCGCGCCGATGGTGGCGGTGGGGGCGATCTCGCTGTCATCGGCGCGGGCGATCCGCGACCAGGGGCTGGAGGGCGAAGCGCTGCGCAAGCGGATGCTGCGCCACCGGGTGCAGACCCAGTTCGTCGGCATGGTGGCGATCTTCGTCACCGCCCTCTGGGGCATGTGGCAGAACATGCAGATCGGCGCGCTGGGCGGCTGAGGCCTTTTGCGCGCGACGGCACCTGTCTTGCGGTGCGCGCCAGGTCACAGGACCAATCGCAGCAGGCAGTAGAACCCCATCGCCATCAAATAGGCACCACCGATCACAAAGCCCCGATTGCCGTGGGTTTGCGCCATCGCCAGTGAGCGCAGCCCGAGTTCCGGAGCGAGCAGGCCGATGGCGATCTTGGCCAGGAGCGCGTGGCCGTGGATCGTGAGCAGGATCCCGGGCCAGGTCCATTCCTGATGGAAGGCGACGATTGCGACCGCCGGCCAGAGCTCCAACGTGAAACTGCGCCAGATGACGCCGCGTGGCCCCATTGCATGCAGCTCGACGAAGAAGCTCCGCCACATTCCCGGGCGGGTCATGTGCGACAGGCCGAGCAACAGGAACGGAAGGCAGAGCAATGCCTCGACGGGGTGTTGAAGGACAGGTGCGAGCATTATGCGGACCGGGTAGCGCCGGGGAGGCGGCGGTTGGGGCAATGATAGTGGACCGGTCAGCCTCGCGCAAAGATCGGAGCCATGCCCGTCTCAGCCCTTGCGCTTCACCGTGCCGGCCTTCTCGGCGAGGTCGACGGCGATGGCGAAGGCGCCCTTGATCTTGTCGGCGTCGCGCTCCCAGTCGCGGCGGATCACCACCTTGTTGTCTTTCACCTTGGCGAGCCCGTTCTGGGCCTGAAGGTATTCCACCAGACCGCCCGGGTTGGCGAATTTGTCGTTGTGGAAGGTGAGCGTCGCCCCCTTCGGCCCGCCGTCGAGCCGGGCGATGCCCGCCTTCTTGCACATCGCCTTGATGCGGACGATGAGCAGGAGGGTGTTGACCTCCTTCGGCAGCTTGCCGAAGCGGTCGATGAGTTCGGCCGCGAAGCCTTCGAGCTCGACCTTGGTCGAGAGCGCGCTGAGCCGGCGGTAGAGGCCGAGGCGGACGTCGAGATCGGGCACGTAATCGGCCGGGATCAGCACCGGCACGCCAAGGTTGATCTGCGGCGCCCAGGTGTCGTCGGCCTCGGTCAGCCCTTCGAGCTGGCCCGATTTGATCTTGGCGATCGCCTCTTCGAGCATGGTCTGATAAAGCTCGTAGCCCACCTCGGCCATCTGGCCCGACTGTTCCTCGCCGATCAGGTTGCCCGCACCCCGGATGTCGAGATCCTGGCTGGCCAGCGCGAAGCCCGCGCCGAGCGAGTCGAGCGAGCCCAGCACCTTCAGCCGTTTCTCGGCCCCGTCGGTGAGCGGCGCGCGCGGCTTGGTGGTGAGGTAGCAATAGGCCCGGGTCTTCGAGCGGCCCACCCGGCCGCGGATCTGGTAGAGCTGGGCGAGGCCGAACATGTCGGCGCGCCAGACCACCATGGTGTTGGCGGTGGGGATGTCGAGCCCGCTTTCGACGATGGTGGTCGCGAGCAGCACGTCGAACTTGCCGTCGTAGAAGGCGTTCATCCGCCGGTCGAGTTCGCCCGCCGCCATCTGGCCGTGGGCGACGACGTAGCTCACCTCCGGCACCTGGTTTTTCAGGAAGTCCTCGATCTCGGGCAGGTCCTTGATCCGGGGCACGACGACGAAGCTCTGGCCGCCGCGGTAGTGTTCGCGCAAGAGCGCCTCGCGGATGGTGACCGTGTCGAACTCGCTCACATAGGTGCGGATCGACAGGCGGTCGACGGGCGGCGTGCCGATGATCGAGAGATCGCGCACGCCGGTGAGGCTCATCTGCAGGGTGCGGGGGATCGGGGTGGCGGTGAGCGTCAGCACGTGGACGTCGGAGCGCAGCTCCTTCAGGCGTTCCTTGTGGCCGACGCCGAAGCGCTGTTCCTCGTCGATGATGAGCAGGCCGAGGTTCTTGAACCGGACGCCCTTGGCGAGCAGCGCATGGGTGCCGACGGTGATGTCCATCGTGCCGTCGTTGATGCCCTGACGGGTGCGTTCGGCCTCCTTCGCGCCGACGAAACGCGAGAGCTGGCCGACCTGGATCGGGAAGCCGCGGAAGCGTTCGGCGAACGACTTGTAGTGCTGGCGGGCGAGCAGGGTGGTCGGTGCGATCACCGCCACCTGCATTCCCGCCATCGCCGCGACGAAGGCCGCGCGCATCGCCACCTCGGTCTTGCCGAAGCC
>JAGRMO010000264.1 GCA_020441205.1 Maritimibacter sp. | reverse complement strand
CGGCGAGGCGCTGCCCTCGCTGGGCGCCGTTGGCCGGCTGACCATCACCTCGCGCGTCGCCGGCGCGCCGGCCGCGAGCATCCGCGTCGCCGGCGGCGCGCCCGAGCCGGTCAGGCCCGCCGCCCTCAATGCCGGCACCGTCGTCGAGCTGCGCGATCTGTTCTTCGCCACCCCCGCGCGGCTCAAGTTCCTGCGCTCCGACCGCGCCGAGGCCCAGGCCATCGCCGACGTGGTCAAGCGCCTCGCGATGGCCGAGCCGCATGTTGGCGTCACCCTGCGCGACACCTCGGGCGGCGGCGAGGGCAGGGTGATCGTGCAATACCCGGCCGAGACCGGCGATCTGTTCGACGCGCTCCATGGCCGGCTCGCCCGCATCCTCGGCCGCGATTTCGCCGAGAACGCGCTCAGGATCGACGCTGAGCGCGAGGGTATCGCGCTCACCGGCTACGCGGCGCTGCCCACCTATTCGCGCGGCGCGGCGGTGGCGCAATTCCTCTTCGTCAACGGCCGCCCGGTGCGCGACAAGCTCCTCACCGGCGCGTTGCGCGCCGCCTATTTCGACTTCCTCTCGCGCGACCGCCACCCGGCGGCGGCGCTGTTCGTCGAATGCGATCCGCACCTGGTCGACGTCAACGTCCACCCGGCCAAGTCCGAGGTGCGCTTCCGCGAGCCCGGCATCGCCCGGGGCCTCATCGTCTCGGCGCTGCGCCAGGCGCTGGCCGAGGCCGGGCACCGGGCCTCGACGACCGTGGCGGGCGCGGCGCTGGGCGCTTTCCGGCCCGAGACGCCCGGCCCGGCACGGGTCTACCAGATGGACCGCCCCTCGCTCGGGGCGCGCCGTCTGTCCTACGAGATCCAGGCGCCGGACCCCGAAACCGGACCTGACTTCGGCTTCGCCGAGGCCAACCAACCCTCGGCCCGGTGGGAGCCCGCCCAGCCCGCCGAGGCCGACCGCACCGCCACCGAACACCGGCCGCTCGGCGCCGCCCGCGCGCATCTCCACGAGAATTACATCGTCGCCCAGACCGAGGACGGCATGGTGATCGTCGATGCCCATGCGGCCCACGAACGGCTCAACTACGAAAAGCTGAAGGCCCAGATGGCGGCGAACGGCGTCGCCGCCCAGGCGCTGCTGATCCCCGAGATCGTCGAGCTCTCAGAGGCCGACGCTCGGATGCTCATCGACATGGCCGACGACCTTGCCCGGCTCGGGCTCGGCATCGAACCCTTCGGCGGCTCCGCCATCGCGGTGCGCGAAACGCCGGCAATCCTCGGCCCGCTCAACGCCGAAACCCTTGTGCGCGATATCCTCGACGAGCTCGCCGACCTCGGCAGCTCCGGCACGCTTGCGGCCCGGATCGAGGCGGTGCTCTCCACCGCCGCCTGCCACGGCTCGATCCGCACCGGCCGCAGGCTCAACGCCGACGAGATGAACGCGCTCTTGCGCGAAATGGAGGCGACGCCGCATTCCGGCCAGTGCAACCACGGCCGCCCCACCTATGTGGAGCTGAAGCTCGCCGATATCGAAAAGCTGTTCGGCCGCACATGACCCCCGAGACCCTCCTCAGCGCCCCGCTTTCGCTCGACGATCCGCTGGTTCTCGCGGCCCTCGTTGCCGCCGGAACCGTGCTGCTGATCCTGATCCTGCTCATCGTCACTCTGGCGCGCGCTGGCCGTTCCGCCCGCACCGCCGAAGAACTGGCCCGCCAGATGGGCGGGCTCGGCCAGGCGGTGCAGGTGCTGGGCCATGGCCAGGACCAGCTTACTGGTTCGCTGCGCACCGTCTCCGACGCGCAGGCCACGGCCCAGACCCAGACCGTGCAGGTGATGGAAGCCCGCCTCGCCGAAGTGCAGCGCCAGATGCAGGAGCGCCTGCACGAGAACGCGATGCGCTCGGCCCGCGCGCTCACCGACATGCAGGAAAGGATGAACGAGACGCTGCAGGGCTCGACGGTGAAGACCACCCAGTCGCTCACCCAGCTCCAGGAGCGCCTCGCCACCATCGACAAAGCGCAGGAGAATATCACTCGGCTCTCGGGCGACGTGTTGAGCCTGCAAGACATCCTGTCCAACAAGCAGACCCGCGGCGCTTTCGGGGAAATCCAGCTTACCGACATCGTCTCGAAAGCACTGCCGAAGGACAGCTACGCGCTGCAGGCGACGCTCTCAAACGGCCGGCGCGCCGATTGCCTCATCCACCTGCCGAACCCGCCCGGGCCGATCGTGATCGATTCGAAATTCCCGCTCGAAGCCTACGAGGCGCTCAGGAACGCCGACACCCAGTGGGAGCTGAACGAAGCGGCAAAGGCCCTGCGTGTGGCCGTGCGCAGCCATATCAAGGCGATCTCCGAGCGCTACATCATCGACGGCGAGACCGCCGACGGCGCGCTCATGTTCCTGCCCTCCGAGGCAGTCTATGCCGAACTGCACGCGAACTTCCCCGAGGTGGTGCGCGACGGTTTCGAGGCGCGTGTCTGGATCGTTTCGCCCACCACCTGCATGGCCACGCTCAACACCATGCGTGCGATCCTGAAGGACGCACGGATGCGCGAACAGGCCGGCGCCATCCGCAAGACGCTGAAACAGCTCCACCGCGATGTCGAGATGGTGGTCGAGCGGGTGCAGAAGCTCGATACCCATTTCACCCAGGCCCGCGCCGATCTCGACGGCATCGGCGTGGCGGCCGAACGCGCCGGCAAACGCGCCGCCCGGCTCGACAATTTCGATTTCGAAGAGCTCGAGCCCGACCGCGCCGAGCCCCGCGTGGTGCCGCTTCCGAAGGCCTGACCGCGCCCGGTTTGCCGCCCCGATTGCCCTTGTGGCCCCGGTGACCAAACCCTTACATAAGGATCGAAGGCGCGAGGAAAGGACCAGCCATGGCCGAGATCGACATCAGCCCCTCGAAGGTCGCAAGGATCATCATCCGGGCCCGCGAGATCGACGCCAAGACCGGCCGCTGGGATACGCCCGGCGACGACGCCGAGGCCGACACCATCCTCGAAAGCCGCCCCTCTGACGCCACCGAGGACGAGCTCCGGAGCTATATCGCCGATCTCAACAGCGACGAGCAGGCGAGCCTGGTCGCGATCATGTGGATCGGCCGCGAGACCTTCACCGCCGACGATCTCGACGAGGCCATCGAGACCGCCAAACAGGAGGCCAGCTCGCCCACCGAGGACTACCTTCTCGGCATTCCGCTTCTGTCCGATTACCTCACTTCGGGCCTCGAAGCCCTCGGGTTCAATGCCGAAGAGCTGATCGACGACCACCTGAAATAGAGCCGGCGGCCGGGGTCAGACCGCTTTCATGTGGTCGTCGAACACCGCTCGCGCCCGGCCCCAGACGCCCACTTCGAGCCGGTCGAGCTCCAGCAGCGCGGGCAAGAGCTGGCGGGCGTAATCCTCGGACGATTCCACCGGCAAGAGCGATGGCAGGTTGTCGATCGCCATCACGTCGAGCGGCGGCGCATCGTGCACCCGCACCGCCGGTGCCTGCCAGTCGGTCGCCGCCTCGTAGACCGGCACCGGGTTGTAGTCGCTGTCGGGGTCGCAGGCGATATCGCCGATCACCCCGAGCCGGCGCGGCGCGGTGAGGCTCGTGCGCGGCACGAACACCGGCGTGCCGGGCCGTGCGAAGATGCAGTTGAGAAAGATGTCGTGGTCGAGCACCTCGGGGAACGGCCCGCCGTGTGCGGTTTCTTCCATGTCCCAACGGGTGACTGGTAGCCCCATCGCGGCGCAGAAATCCCCCGCCCCGGTGCCGACCCGGCCGAGCGCGCCGATGATGAGTGCGGTTGGGCGGTCTGCCCCCAGCGCCGCGCCGATCTCGGCCTGCATTGCCTCCGCGCTCGGAAAGGTCGCCACCGGCCCGATCAGCCCGCCACGCGCCTGGGCGATCCAGGTGAGCACCGACAGCGCCGCGCCGGCATAGCCCGCCCAGTAACCGAAGGCGGCGACCCGCCGGCCGTCCTCGCCGACGAGATATTCGAGATCGTAGAGCGCCCCGCCGCCGGCCCGAAACCGCGCGAGCAGGCGTTGCCCGGCATGCTGGCCCTTGAAGGCATGGCCGAACATCACATGCGAATGGCGCAAGGGTGTGCCGTCGTCCGGAAGCTCCTTGAGCCCGAAGACGATCGCGTCGCCGGGCGCCTCCGGCCAGCTCCCCTCGGGCACGATCTCGCAGCCCGCCTGGGCGTAGCCCTCGATCCCGATCGCGCGCGCACGGCTATCTTCGACGCTCACCCGGAACCCCCGGGCCACCAGCGCCGCCGCGCCCTCGGGCGTGAGCCCCACCCGTTCCTCGTTCGGCCGCTGTTCGGCCCGCACCCAGACATGGGTCACCGTCTCGCCTCCTCAGATGAACGTCCGCGCCGCCCGCCGCTCGGGATCGGCCAGATGCGGCACCGCGTTGAACTGCGTCAGCGTGAGCCCCGCGCCCACCGGGTGCAGCTGGTGCACCGAGGTGTTCATGATCGTCAGCGCCAGCCGCGCGAAGGCTCCGAGCTCGAGCCCCATCGCCACCCGGATCGCCATCGCGATCAGCCCGCCCGAACTGACGATCAGCGCCCGTCCGTCGCCGGCAGCGATCTCGTGCAGCACGTCGTCGACCCGCCGCTGGAACTCGTGGAAGCTCTCGTGCGCGCCTTCGATCCTGCCGTCCTGCCACGAGGTGAAGACCAGGGGCAGATGGTCGATGAACTCCTCGCGGCAGGTCGGCGGCGCGATCCCGAGCTGCGCGTGCATCCGGTTCGACAGATCGAAATAGGCCACCTCGTTCAGCCGCGCGTCGACCACCGGCTCCGCCCAGCGCTCGGCCCCCATCGCCTCCGCGGTTTCGCGGTGCCGGGTGAGCGCGCCGGTATAGACCCGGTCGAACCGCTCTCCGGTGCGCGCCCAGTAGTCGCCGAGCCAGGCCGATTGCTGCGCGCCGAGCGGCGACAGCGCGTCGTAGCCCCGCTCGTCCTGCGCGCCAGAATTGGCCTGCCCGTGGCGGATCAAGGTGATGTGCGACATGGCTTCCCCCGGTTGCTCGCCCCCTGCTACCGTGCCCGTCGCCGCGACGAAAGGGGCCGGAGAGGGAAAGTGGCCGGCCCGGCCGCGCGGCCAGCGGCTTGTGCCCGACCGGAAACACAAGTGTTATTGCATAGCATCTTTGCTACCGGCCTACTTTGCCCGATGCTGGACGCGACTGATCCAACGGGAGGAGCCCCGGATGAACCCGATCTTGAAAGTCATCGCCCTGGGCACGGTTGCGCTGGCGCCCGTCGCCGCGCTGGCCGAGGATGCCGCGCTGATCCTGTCCGCGGCGGATTACGCCCGGCTGCCCGACGCTCCCGAGGTGCCCGGGCTCGACGACCTCGCCACAAGCCTCGAGGCCGCGGGCTTCAAGGTGACCACGCTCGCCGACATCGGTGCCGACGATGCCTGGGCCGCGATCGAGACCTTCCGCGACGATGCCGCCCTCGCCGACCGGGTGCTGATCTTCGCCGCCGGCCATTTCGTCCACACCCAGCGCGACACCTGGTTGCTCACCCGCTACGTCACCCAGCCGAGCGATCTCAGCGTCGGCGCCGCAGCGATCCCGCTCGGGCCCCTGTTCGACATCGCCGCCGATCACCCGGGCCAGGCCGTGGTGATGCTCGCGCCGTCCGCCGAACTTGTCACCGGCCCCGGCCTCGAAGGCGGCAGCGCCGCCCTTGCGCCGCAAGGCGTCACCCTCATCGCCGGCGCGGGCGAGCAGCTCGTCGACATCGCCGAGAGCGTGCTGCTCGAGCCTGGCGCCCGCCTGCGCGAAGCGCTGCTGCCCGCGCCCGCCGGGGTCGAGGTCTCGGGCTTCCTCTCCGATGCGGTGCCATTCCTGCCGGCCGCCGTCGCCGTGGGGCCAGAGCCGCCTGCGCCCCAGGCCGACATCGAGCTCGCCTTCTGGAACGTGGTGGTCGAGATGGGTACGCCGGAAGCCTATGAGGCTTACCTTGCCCGCTACCCCGCTGGTCGCTTCACGCCGGTCGCCAAGGCCGCCGTCGACGGCGCTGCGCTCAATGCAGAGGCCCGGGCAGAGACCGACGAGGCGGCGCTCGGCCTCGACCGCGCCGACCGCCAGGACATCCAGCGCAACCTCTCGCTCCTGGGCTACGATCCCCGCGGGATCGAGGGTATCTTCGGGCCCGGTTCGCGCACCGCCATCGCCGAATGGCAGCGCGACAACGGCTTCGAGCCCTCGGGCTTCGTCACCGCCGACCAGCTAGGCCGCCTGTCGGAAGCCGGCAAGCGCCGCGCCGACGAGCTCGCCATCGAAGCCGCCAAGCGCAAGGCTGAGGAGGAACGGCTCGACACCCAGTACTGGCGCGACACCGGGCGTGGCGGCGGCGAGCCCGCGCTCCGCGCCTATCTCGATCGCTACCCCGACGGGCTCTTCGCCGATGTCGCCGAGGCCCGGCTGGCCGAAATCGAGGCGGCGAAGCGCACCGAAGCCCAGGCCGCCGAACGCGCCCTTTGGGACGACGTGCGCAAGAAGGACACGGGCCAGGCCTATCAGGATTACCTCGACGTCTACCCGAACGGCCTCTTTGCCGACGACGCGCGCGCGAAGATCAAGGAGTTCAACACCGACGACAAGGACGCCGTCGTCGCCGCCGCCAAGCAGGAAGAAAAGGAAGTGGCCGGCAACGGGGTCATGCGGCTTCTGGTCGAGACCCAGCTGAAGGCCGCGGGCAGGGATCCGGGCAGCGTCGACGGCCGGTTCGACAAGACCACCCGCCGGGCGATCCGCCGGTTCCAGCGCGAACAGGGCCTGCCCGTCACTGGCTACGTGACGCAGGGTACGATGGTGCGGCTGATGGCGGTGCCGTAGCCGCGCGGCCGCACCTGAAAAAGCAGAAGGGCCGCCGGAATTGCTCCGGCGGCCCTTCGAATTCCTTGAGCCGAGGCTCAGCCCTGGCGGGCTTTGAAGCGGCGCTGCGTCTTGTTGATGACGTAGACGCGGCCCTTGCGGCGC
>JAGRMO010000263.1 GCA_020441205.1 Maritimibacter sp. | reverse complement strand
TCATCGGCACCGGCGGATAGAGCCTGAGCGTCTCGCGAAACACGTCGCGGGCGATCGTCAGCCGCTTCAGCGCGGCAAAATCCGGCGTACCCGGGTCGAGCACCGCGCGCGCCTCGGCGGCCACCCGCTCCTGCCAGTCCGGGTAAAGGGCGGCGAGGTAGAGCGCCCAGGCGAGCGCCGAGGCGCTGGTCTCGTGGCCCGCGAGGAAGAAGATCGCCACCTGGTCGACCATCTCGTCGGTGTCTAAGCGGTGGCCGGTCTCGGGGTCGGCGGTGGTCATGATCTTGGTGGCGAGGTCGTCGGGGGCGGTGCCGGCGGCGATCTCTTCCATGCGCGCTTCGGTGAGCGCGGCGATGAGCCCCCTTATCGCCCTCGCGGTGCGCTTCGTCTCGCGCGAATGCAGCCTCGGCATCCAGCGCGGCAGAGGCAGCACCGCGCCGAGGTTCAGCACAGGCTGGGCGCGCTGGTGGGCGCGAAAGGCGTCGAAAACGGCGCGCGCGGTTTCCTGTTCGATCGGGATCGAGAACAGGGTGCGAAAGATCACGTCGGCGGCGGCCTCTGAGGTTGCGGCCTCGATCTCGAGGGGCGCGCCGTCGGCCCGGGCCGCGAGCCTGTCGACGGCCGCCTGCCCCGCCGCCCACATCGCCGGGAAGGTATCGCGCAATCGCCCGCCCTCGAAGGCCGGGTCGATGATCCGCCGCTGGCGCTTCCAGGTTTCGCCATTGGTGACGAAGACCGAGTTGCCGAGGAGCGGCGCGAGGCCCTCGCGGATACGGTCGGATTTCGGGAAGTCGTCGGGCCGCTCCTTCAGCACGAGGCTCACGAGGGATGGGTCGTTGCAGAGGTAGGAGCGAAAAAACGGGGTGCGGAACTCGGCCATCCAGGCGCGGTACAGCCGCGCCGGCTGGGCCGAGAGGACGTCCTGGCGAAACAGCCGGGCATAGCGCCAGAGCGAGACCTTGCCGGGCCGCGCCGGCGGCTTCGGCGGAAAGGTCGGCGGCGCGCTCACCGGGCGGTTCCGGTGTAGCCCGAGACCGGTCGTTCGATCCGGCTCGCCGATGGGGCACGGTCCTTGTAGCGCGTGGCCAGCGCCACGGGGCCGGCGGTGATGCGGAAATAATCGTAGTCGCCCGGCCGGTCGAAGGCGCAGAGATACTGGAAATGCAGCCGGAAGAAGCGCCAGCGCAGGCTCTTCCAGCGCTCGGGGCTCAGGGTCTGGGTGAAGGCGGCCGAGAGCACCAGCGGCCAGCGCTTGTTCGCGGGCGCTACGCCCGAGACAGAGACCGGATCGCAGAGCGCGAAGGCGCAGCCGTCGCCCGGGGCGGTCACGTCGATCCAGGGGATATCTGCGGCGGCCAGATGGGCGAGATCGGCGCGCAGCCGGTGGGCGTCGGGCAGGAAGCTCACCATCGGCACGACCTGGCCCAGCGCGAGGAAGGCGAGCTTCGGCCCCGTCGCCGGGATGCGGCCTTCGCGGTGGAGATCGGCCAGCACCGAGACGGCGAGATGCGCGCCCGAGGAATGGCCCACCACCAGCACCTCGTCCGCCTCGGTTTCGAGCGCGTCGGCGATCCTTGTGGCGAACTGGGCGATGCGGGCCTCGAGCTCGGGCGGGTTCGCACCCCTTGTCGCGGCCGAATAGGCATAATCGTGCATCAGGTAGTAGACGTAGAGCCGGTTATCGACGTTGCGGAAGTGCCTGAGCACGGCGAGCGCTCCGAGAACGCCGAGAAGGCCGGCAGCGATCCATTGCTTCGTCCCCGGGGCCCTGGGCTCGCCGCCCATCCAGAAGGCCCCGAACCAGCCCATCGCCCAGGTGGCGACGAGCGCCACCAGGAGGCCCGCGGCCACGGCGGCGATGGCCTGCAGGATCAACATGCCCACCGGGTAGAGCGCGGCGATCACCGGGCCTTTTCGCAGCCGCATCAGCCGGGCGAGCGCGCCGGTCGAGATGTAGACCCAGGCGGTGCGGGCCATGATCGCGTAGGTGCGCAGGATGCCGTGGTCCATGCTGCGGCGCACGATGTCGGACCAGACCAGCACGTCAAACTCGGCCTCGGTGGTGGCGCCGTCCTGGGTCGAGGTCACCCGCCAGCCGTAGCCCGAGCCGCCCGGGCGGCCGACGAGATGGATCTCGTAGCCCGAGATTTTCGACTGGAGCGTGCCCTCCTTGCGGTAGAGCTCGCGGTAGCGGCGGGGATGAATGGGGTCGTAGCCCGGGATGTAGAACACCCGGCGGCGTCGGACTTCCTGATCTGCGGGTCTGCTCATGCCCCGGTCGCTCTTGCCATTGGCTCCGAGCATAGCCCCTCTCGGCCACTCCGACCAAGCCCCGGCTGCGGGCGCGGGGCGATTTCTGGGCCTCGCGGTCTCAGTAGCTGAAGCCGTAGTCGGCGCAGGTGACGGCATGGGCCGTGGCCATCGCGTCGTAGGCCGGATGGGTCGGGCCGAGGTTGCGGGTCTGCCACCAGTCCGCGCGGATGTCGTAGAGCTCGGTCGAGCCGTCGAAATAACGGATGAAGCGGTAGTTGCCTTTCCGGATCGCGGCGCTGTCTTCGAGGAAGGTGGGCACCGCGCGGTCCGGGTCGCGCGCGCCCTCGACGAGCGGTTTCAGCGAGCGGCCCGGCGTACCTTCGAGCAGTGGCTGGCCGAGGTAGTCCATCACCGTGGGGCCGAGGTCGATCAGCGCCACCGGGTCGGCAACGGTCTGGGCGGCGGGCCGTGTCGGGTCGTGGACGATGAGCGGCACATTGGCCACCTGTTCCCACAGCGTGTGTTTGCGGAACCGGTCGCGCTCGCCGAGGTGCAGCCCGTGGTCGGCGAGGATGACGACGAGCGTGTTCTCGGCATGGGGCGAGGATTTGAGCGCGTCCCAGACCTTGCCGAGGCTGTCGTCGACATAGGAGAGCGCGGCGAAATAGTTGCGCACACTCTTGCGCCAGTAGCGGATGCGGGCGCTGTTCATGTTCCTGGGCGCGAGCGCATCGGCGGCGGGGCTGTCGGGAAAGCCCTCGGCCCAGGCCGCGGGCGGCGTGAAGGCCTTCTCGTCGTACATTTCCTTGAACCGCTTCGGCGTGGTCCAGGGGCCATGGGTGCCCGCGAAGCCCACCTCGCGGTAGAACGGCTCGGGGCCACGGTAGCTGGCGAAGAAGTCGATCGCCGAGGCGGCGACCTGGTGGTCGTAGAGCTCGGCCTCGCCGGCGGCGTCGAGCGTGGCAGGGCCGTCGCGAAAGCCGCCGTAGTAGGTCCGGTTGTCGGGGGCGCGGCCCTCGTAGGTGCGGCGGCGGCGCTCGACCTGGAACTCCTTCTTCCCGTCCGAATAGAGCGCGGCATGGATCGCGTCGGGCAGCGGGCGGTAGCCGCGCACGAGCTTGCCGCCCGACGAGCTGTAGAACCCCGCCCGCTTCAGCGCGTATGGCCAGAGCGTCTCGGCCGGGATGCGGTCGAGGTAGCGCGGGTCGGAGCCGGTCACGCCCGTCTGGTGCGGGGCGCGGCCCGACATGAAGCTCGCGCGCGACGGGCTGCAGACCGGGGCCTGGCAATAGGCGGCGTCGAAGCGGGTGGATTGGGCGAGGATGCGGTCGAGGTTCGGGGTTTCGAGCGCCTGGCCGAAGACATTCCGGTAGTTCCAGAAGGCGACGGCGTCGTCGAGGCTCACGAGAACCAGGTTCTTCACTGTCGCGCCCGCCAAGCCCTGCCCTCCGCTCCGTCTCTGCGCCCGAACCGGTCGGGCAGCGCCAGTCTGACCGGTCCCGGCGGCGCGATCAATGGCGGCGGTCTAGCCGAGCGCCGAGAGCGCCGGGAAGGTCTCGAGCAGCCACCACGAGAGCGCGGAGAAGCCGCCCGTGAGCATCAGCAGACCGATCAGGATCAAGAGCCCGCCCATGATCCGCTCGATCGCCTGCATGTGCCGCTTCATCCAGCCCATCAGCCCCTGCATCCGCGGGAAGAAGGCGGCGACGGCGAGGAAGGGGATGCCGAGGCCGGCGGCATAGACCGCGAGCAGGAAGGTGCCGCGGGCGACGCTTTCCTCGGTCGCGGCGAGCGACAGGATCATGCCGAGCTGCGGGCCGATGCAGGGGGTCCAGCCAAAGGCGAAGGCGAGGCCGAGCACATAGGCGCCCAGCGCCGAACCGCCGCGGTCGCCGGCGTCGAGCCGGGCCTCGCGGTTGAGGAAGGGGATGGTGATCAGGCCGACGAAATGCAGGCCGAAGACGATCACGATGGCCCCGGCGACGTAGTTGAAGATCTGCTGGTTGGCGAGGAAGAAGGCGCCGAAGGCCGAGGCGGCGAAGCCGAGGAACAGGAACACTGTCGACAGGCCGAGGACGAAGAAC
>JAGRMO010000262.1:3380-5212 GCA_020441205.1 Maritimibacter sp. | reverse complement strand
AGCGTCATCACCAATTCCGAGACCCATGTGAAGAAGATCATCTTCCACCCGAAGGTATTGCCCTCGGTGGTGATCTCCGACCCCGAACTCACCGTGGGGATGCCGCCGTTCTTCACCGCCGGCACCGGGCTCGACGCGCTGTCGCATTGCCTCGAGGCCTATTCCTCGCCGTTCTTCCACCCGATGAGCCAGGGCATTGCCCTCGAAGGCATGAAGCTCGTGTTCGAGAACCTGCCGCGCGCCTATGCCGACGGCACCGATATCGAGGCGCGCGGCAACATGATGGTCGCCGCCGCGATGGGCGCGGTCGCCTTCCAGAAGGGCCTCGGCGCGATGCATGCGATGGCCCATCCGGTCGGCGCGCTCTACGGCACCCATCACGGCATGACCAACGCGGTGGTGATGCCCGAAGTGTTGAAGATGAACCGCCCGGCGATCGAGGCCCGCATCGCCGACGCCGCCGCCTATCTCGGCCTGGCGCGCAGCTTCGACGCCTTCTTCGACCGGGTGATGGCGCTCCGCGCCGAGATGAACGTGCCCGAGAACCTGCGCGCGCTGGGCGCGAAGGACGACCGGATCGACGATCTCGTGGCGATGGCGCTGGAAGACCCATCCGCCGGCGGCAACCCGGTGACGATGACGGCCGAGAACACCCGCGCGTTGTTCGAAGCCTGCCTCTGAGGCGGGTCTGAAATCCGGGCTGCCGGTTCACCGCTGGCGGCCCGCCCCATCGCCCGCGCCGCCGGATCGCCCCCGCACCGGCCGCTGGCGCGACCGTCTGCGAACCGCCCGGCACCGGCGCGGCGAAGACGCGCGCCCCAGGCCCCGCACGCTCCAGCGAAAAAGCCTCTTCCACCGGCCGCATGTGGGCTTGCCACTGTCTCGCTCGGGTCGTTAAACTCCTGTTACGGAACGCGGCGAAGGTGACCCTCGCAACCTGCTCGGGGTCCCGTGACACGCGGCTGCCGACAATTCAACCGGGAGAAGTTCATGACCATCAAGAAACAGCTCGCCACCAGTGTGAGCCTCGTCGTGCTGATGACGGCCGGCGCCGCTTCGGCGCAAACCGTCGACGAGCTCTACGCCGCCGCCCAGGGCGAGGGAATGGTGACCACCATCGCGCTGCCGCACAGCTGGTGCGGCTACGGCGACGTGATCGCCGGCTTCAAAGCCAAATACCCCGGCATCGAAGTCAACGAGCTGAACCCTGACGCGGGCTCGGCCGATGAGATCGAGGCGATCAAGGCGAACAAGGACAACACCGGCCCGCAGGCCCCCGACGTGATCGACGTCGGCCTCGCCTTCGGCCCGTCGTCGAAGGACGAAGGCCTGATCCAGCCCTACAAGGTTTCGACCTGGGACGAGATCCCGGACGATATCAAGGATCCGGACGGCTACTGGTACGGCGACTACTACGGCGTGATGTCGTTCCTCGTGAACAAGGACCTCGTCGAGAACACGCCCGCCGACTGGGCCGACCTGATGAAGCCCGAATACGTGGGCCAGGTCGCCCTCGCCGGCGACCCGCGCGCCTCGAACCAGGCGATCCTCGGCGTGCTCGCCGCCGGCATGGCCTCGGGCGCCGAGCCGGGTGAAGCCGCCGGCAAGGCCGGGCTCGAGTTCTTCAAGGAACTGAACGCCGCGGGCAACTTCGTGCCCGTCATCGGCAAGGCCGGCACGCTGGCCCAGGGCACGACCCCGATCGTGATCGCCTGGGACTACAACGCGCTCGCGTGGAAAGACACGCTCGCCGGCAACCCGCCGGTCGAGATCGTGGTGCCGGCGACCGGCGTGCTCGCGGGCGTCTACGTGCAGGCGATCAGCGCCTACGC
>JAGRMO010000262.1:0-3303 GCA_020441205.1 Maritimibacter sp. | reverse complement strand
GCCCGCTTCAACGCGATGGCCGCCGCCGGCAAGATCCCGCAGGAGCTGCTCGACGCCCTGCCGCCGGCCGCCTCCTACGAGGCCGCGGTCTTCCCGACCATCGACCAGGTGAACGCCAACAAGGCCGCCGTCGTCGAAGGCTGGGATGCCACCGTCGGCGCCAACGTCGAGTGATCTGACGCGCTTACCCACACCATGCCGCGCTCCGGAACCAGCCGGGGCGCGGCGCTCCGGTCAACCCGGGCCGCCAGACGCCCGGCGCCGGACCTGCTGAAGGAAGGGGGAACGGGATGGCAAAAGAGCCGCCGGGGCGAAGCCTGCGCCTGCCGCTCAACTGGCTGGGGCTCGCGCCCTTCATGGCCTTCGCGGTTCTGTTTCTGATCCTGCCGACGATGAAGATCGTCATCGGCGCCTTTCAGGCCCCCGACGGCAGCTTCACCTTCCAGAACCTCGCCGATCTCAACACCGATTCGATCCGCAACGCCTACTGGACCTCGATCCGCCTCTCGGCGATCACCGCGCTCCTGGGCGGGGCCATCGGCTTCGCGATGGCGGCTGCCGTGGTCTTCGGCGGCGTGCCGAAACGCATCCGCGGCCCGCTGCTGACCTTCTCGGGCGTGGCCTCGAACTTCGCCGGCGTCCCGCTCGCCTTCGCCTTCATCGCCACCCTCGGCCCGGTCGGTCTCGTCACCATCTGGCTCAAGACCAATTTCGGCATCAACCTCAGGATGCTCGGCTTCAACCTGTTGTCTTTCTGGGGCCTGGTCATCACCTATCTGTTCTTCCAGATCNNGATCCTCATCATCACCCCGGCGCTCGACGGGCTGAAGAAGGAATGGCGCGAGGCCGCCGCGGTGCTCGGCGCCACCGGCCCGCAATACTGGCGCATGGTCGCCCTGCCGGTGCTGTTCCCCTCGCTGCTCGGCACTTTCGCGCTGCTCTTCGCCAATTCCTTCGGTGCCGTCGCCACCGCCTTCGCGCTCACCGGCCCGCAGCTCAACATCGTGCCGATCAAGCTCTTCGCCCAGATCCGCGGCGACGTGCTGGGCAACCCGAACCTCGGCTATGCCCTCGCCTTCGGCATGATCCTGATCACCGCCGCCGCCAACACGATCTACATCTGGCTGCGCATCCGTTCCGAGAGGTGGCTGCGATGAACCGGCTCTTCGCCTGGGCCGCGCTGCTGTTCGGCGCCGGCTACTTCCTCCTGCCGCTGGTCGGCATGACCGAGTTCAGCCTCAAGATGCGCCGCGGCGTCTATTCGCTCGACGCCTACCGCGCGGTCTTCGCCGACCCGACCTTCTGGGCCACCTTCGGCTATTCGCTCGCGCTCTCGGCCGCCACCATAGTCGTCGGCGTCGTCCTCGTGGTGCCCACCGCCTACTGGGTGCGCCTGCGGCTGCCCCGCGCGCGGCCCTATATCGAGTTCATCACCCTCCTGCCTCTGGTGATCCCCGCGATCGTCGTCGTCTTCGGCTACATCCGGCTCTACAACACATCGAGCTTCCTGCCGCTGACCGGCTCGGCCATGGGCACCAACTTCCTGCTCAACATGGGCTACACCACGCTGGCGCTGCCCTACATGTACCGAAGCGTCGACACCGGGCTGCGCACCATCGACGTGGCCACGCTCACCGAGGCCGCCCAGAGCCTCGGCGCCGGCTGGACTACGATCCTCGCCCGCGTCATCCTGCCCAACGTGATGGTCGCGGTGCTCTCGGGCGCCTTCCTGACGCTCGCCATCGTGATGGGCGAATTCACCATGGCGGCGCTGCTCGACCGGCCCGCCTTCGGCCCCTACATGCAGCTTCTCGGCGCCAACCGCGCCTATGAGCCTCCCGCCCTCGCGGTGATCGCCTTCGCCATCACCTGGGGCTGCATGGGCCTCATGCAGCTCGTCACGCGTCTCGCGAAACACGAAAGGGCCAAGGCCTGATGTCGTTCCTGACCCTCTCCCATCTCGAAAAATACTTCGGCCCCCACCAGGTGGTGAAGGATTTCAACCTCGACGTCGAAAAGGGCGAGTTCATCTCGCTGCTCGGCCCTTCGGGCTGCGGCAAGACCACGGTTCTGCGCATGGTCGCGGGCTTCGAGGCCCCCACCACGGGCGAGATCACCATCGACGGTCAGAACGTGATCGGCCAGAAGCCGAACGCGCGCAACATCGGCATGATGTTCCAGGCCTATGCGCTGTTCCCGAACCTCACCGTCGCCGACAACGTCGCCTTCGGCCTCAAGGTCAAGGGCGTCGACAAGGCCGCCCGCGCCGCCCGGGTTTCCGAGATGCTGGGGCTGATCGGCCTCGAAGAGCTGGGCAACCGCTTTCCGTTCCAGCTTTCCGGCGGCCAGCAGCAGCGCGTGGCGCTCGCCCGCGCGCTGGCGCCGCGCCCCCGGGTGCTTCTGCTCGACGAACCGCTTTCGGCGCTCGACGCCAAGGTGCGGGTGAGCTTGCGCAACGAGATCCGCGAGATCCAGCGCGAGCTGGGCATCACCACGATCTTCGTCACCCACGACCAGGAAGAGGCGATGAGCATCTCCGACCGGATCGTGGTGATGAACGAGGGCATCGCCGACCAGGTCGGCAGCCCGTTCGAGATCTACAACCGTCCGACCACCCGTTTCGTCGCCAATTTCGTCGGCACGCTGAACACGTTCGACGTCACCGTCGCCGATGCCTCGAGCGTGCTGCTCGACGGCCAGACGCTGGCCCTGCCGGCCCCGGTCGAGGCGGCGAAGGGCGCGAAGCTTTCCATCGCCGTGCGCCCCGAGGCGCTGCGCCTTGGCCGCACCGAGGGCTATGAGACGGTGCTCTCGGCCCGGATCGAGGAGGTGCATTTCCTCGGCTCGGTGATCCGGCTGGTCGCGAACATGGCGGGCACGAGCGTGTCGCTCGACACGTTCAACCGCGCCGACCACCCGCCGCCGACCATCGGCCAGGAGGTCGAGATCAGCGTGTCGGGCAAGGACGCGATCATGCTGCGCGGCTAGCCCGGCTCACGCCGTGCGGGCCAGAAGGTCGAGCACATGCGCCGGCCCCACCGGGCGGATGCGGGTCGGGTTAAGCGCCTTCACCGCGTAATAGCCCTTGGTGATGTGATCGAGATCGACCGTCTCGCGCACCCCGGGCAGGGCGAGGATGCGGGCCATGTAGGCCGAGAGCCGCGGATAATCGGCGATCTGCCGGCGGTTGGCCTTGAACAGCCCGTGATAGGCGGCATCGAAGCGGATCAGGGTGACGAAGGTGCGGATGTCGGTCTCGGTCAGGCTGTCGCCGAACAGGTAGTCGCCGGTGAGCCGCGCCTC
>JAGRMO010000261.1 GCA_020441205.1 Maritimibacter sp. | reverse complement strand
CACCGCGCGCGCCGCCCGGTCGTCGCCGGTCAGCCGGTGGCGGGCGGTGCGCCAGGCGCGCCACACCCGGCGCTTGGCCGAGCGCTGCACCGGCGCCACCGGCAACCTGCGCCCGGCGAGGAAGTCGCCGAACCTGGCGTCGGGGATGTCGGCCGTGGCGATGATCCGCGACAGGCCGTACCGGTCTTCGCCGGCCGTCGCGAGCCCGTGCGTCACCCGGCAGGCCGCCACCACGCCGGCCGCGCGCACCAGCGCCCGGGTCGTGGCCGAGGCATAGCCGAACGGATAGGCGAAGGTGGTCACGGCCCGGCCCAGCCGGTCTTCGAGCGCCCGGACGCTGCCGAAGATCTCGTCGCGCGCCTCCGCTTCGCCGAGCGTGTCGAGCTCGCGGTGCGAGACCGAATGCCCGCCACATTCGATGCCCGCCCCCGCCACCTCGCGCAGCTCGCTCCAGCCCATCATCGGCCGCGCGCCCTCGCCGAGCGGGCCAAGCCAGCGCGCCGTGGTCCCGACATAGCCGGTGGCGACGAACAGGTTCGCGACAAAGCCGAAGTCTGCGAGGACCGGCATCGCCCCGGTAACGAAATCCATCAGCCCGTCGTCGAAGGTGATGCAGACCAGCTTCTCGCGCACCGCCGCCCGGTCCATCTCCTGGGCGAGCTGGCTCAGCGTCACCGGCCGGTAGCCTTCGTCGGCGATGATCTGCATCTGCCGGCGAAACACCTCGGGCGGCACCGCCCAGCGCGCGTAATCCGGCGCGGCGTGCGGATCGACGCTGTGGTACATCAGGATCGGGATCGGCCCCGACCCCGACCCCGAACGCTTGGTCATCGCCCGGTCCATGCCATGCCTCCCCGGCCCGGACCGAACAACGCGACGCCGAGCGTGACGGCGACGAGAGCCTCGGCGACGAGCCAGGCGATGCCCATGCCGACGAGCCCGAACCGCTCCGACAGCGCCACGCCGAGCGACAGCACCAGCACCATCAGCACGAGTTGCGAGACCATCACGAGCCGCATCCGCCCGAGGATCCGCGCCACGCTGAGAAACACCGAAGCGAAGGCGAAGGGCACCGAGGCGAGCGCGAGCAGCCGGAACAGATCGGCCCCCTCGTCGGCATAGGTCGCGCCGAACAGCCGCAGGATCACCGGCGCGCCGACGAGGATCACCAGCACCGAGGCCGAGACGATCGCCAGCGTGTGCCGGATCGTGTTGGCGACGAGCGGGCGCAGGTTGGCGGCGTCGAGCGCGCCCTCGGCGACCAGCGACGAACTGATCGACAGGCTCACCAGCTGCAGCGTGTAGGCGATCGTCCAGCACATGTAATAGACTGCGGCCATCTCGGCGCCGAACTGGTGCAGCACGACCAGCGGCGCGAGGCCGGAGGCGGCGAGCGTGCCGAGCGCGCCGATGTAATCGGGCCCGATGAAGCGCGCCATCGCCCGCGCTTCCTGCGTGAGGTCGAAATCCTGCCGCCCGCGCCCGCTCTGTCGCCGCGCTTCGCCGAGGATCACCCAATGCGCGACGAGCACGATCAGCAAGGACGGCGCGAACCACGAGACGAACACGTCGGCATTCGACGGGCTGGCCGCGAGCACCACGAGCAGCGCCATCTTGATGAGGCCGAACAGCGTGTTTTTCGCCGCGATCCAGGGCGCGATCCTGAGCCCGGTCAACACCCCGTCCTGCACCACGAAGACCGACCAGCAGAGCGCCGCGACCACCAGCCAGAGCCCGAGCCCGGTACGCGCGAGCGCATCGCCGAGCTCGGGCGACAGCAACGGCGCCAGCACCGAGAAGCCGAAAGCCGCGACCAGCGAGGCGAGCCCGACCACGCCGTAGGACAGCCAGATCAGCGGCAGCGTGCCGCTGCCGGCGCTGGGCAGGAAGCGGGTGAGGGCGGAGCCGAGGTTGAACTGGGCGAAGGCGGTCAGCGTGACGACCGACGAGATCAGCGCCGAGCTGAGACCCACCTGTTCGGGCGCGAACAGCCGCGCGACCAGCAGCCAATAGGCGAAACCGAGCCCGGAGGTCACCAGCGAATTGGCCACCAGCGCATAGCCGTTGCGCAGCAATGGGGTCTGCATCTCGACGACGGCGCGGCGCACCAGCGGGTTGCGGGTCGCGAACCGGCTGAGACCCGTCATGCCACCGCCCCGCGCTCGGACCCGCGTGCCGGCGCCGCCCCGGCCCGCGCCCGCCGGCGGCTCACGAGGTAGGAGGGAACCCCCACCAGCATGCCGAGCTGCTCCATCTGCCGGAGCCGCGCCGGGAAATCCACCGGCAACCGCGCGTTCTTGGCCGACGATTTCGCGAACATATGCGCGAGCCCCGGCGGCAGGGCGCGCAGGAAATGGAGCGCGGTCTTCGGATCGTCCACCACCATCTTGGTCAGATAGGCGCCGAGCCCGATGCCGTAGAAATAGGCCTGCCGCGCCATCCCGTCCTCGCCCCGCCGGTGCAGGTGCCAGACGATCGCCCCGGGCTCGTAGACCAGTCGAAAACCGCTCCGGATCACCTGGACGAAGGCCGCGAGATCGTCGCCCCCCTTGGCCACGGTTCCCGCGCCGAGCGCCGGATCGAACCCGCCGATCCGCTCGAGCGCCACCTTCGAGAACGCCATGTTCGCCCCCGACCCGAAGCTCCCGGCGGCATAGGGAAACAGCGGCCCGGAGCTGGGCGCGCCGTCCATGTCGAAGCTCTGGCGGTCGAACCCCTTGCCGAAGCCGCCGTGGCACTCCGTCCAGTATTGCGCCCGGGTTTCGAGCTCGCGCGGCAGGATGAGCCCGGTGACGCAGCCGGTGCGCGGGTCTTCGGCGAAGGCAGCGCACAGCCGCCGCAGCCAGCCGGGATCGACCAGCACGTCGTCGTCGGTGATCGCGACGACCGGCGCGGTCAGCCCCGAGAGCCCCGCGTTATGCGCCCGCCCGAGCCCGGCGCGGTCTTCGCGCACATAGCGCACGGCGGGCACGCCCGCGTAACGCCGCGCGATCATCGCGCGCGTACTGTCGTCCGACGGCGCATTGTCGACCACCACGATTTCGGCGGCCGGATAATCCTGCGCGAGCAGCGTGTCGAGGCATTCGGCCAGCGTCTCGGGCCGGTTGCGCGTGGCCACGATCACCCGCGCCGCGGGCAAGGCGCCGCCGTGGTCCGCGCGGGCCGGGGGCCGGATC
>JAGRMO010000260.1:1702-3154 GCA_020441205.1 Maritimibacter sp. | reverse complement strand
CATCGAGGCGACTTCGGCGGCGAAATCCTCTTCTTTCTTCTCGATGCCTTCGCCGACTTCCATCCGCACGAAGCCGACGATCTCGGCGCCAACCTGCTTGGCGGCCTCGGACACCGTCATGTCCGGATAGTTCGGGCTGTAGAACCCCTGGCCGAGCAGCGTGACCTCGGCGAGGAATTTCTTCATCCGGCCCTCGATCATCTTTTCGATGACCGCTTCGGGCTTGCCCGACTCGCGCGCGATCTCGATCTGGATCTGACGCTCATGTGCCAGCACCGCCGGGTCGAGATCGGCTTCGCCGAGCGAGGCCGGCTTGGCGGCGGCGATATGCATCGCCACTTCCTTGCCGAACGCCTCGTCGCCGCCGTTGAGCGCGACCAGAACGCCGATCTTGCCGATGCCATCGGCGGCGGCGTTGTGAACGTAAGCCGCCACCACGTCGCCTTCGACCGCGGCCATCCGGCGCAGCGTCATGTTCTCGCCGATCTTGGCGATCTTGTCGGTCAGCACATCGGCCACCGGCTTGCCGCCGACCGAGGCCGATTTCAGCGCCTCGACGTCGCCGACGCCGAGCGCGGCCGCGGTGATGCCCGAGACCATCTCCTGGAACTCGGCGTTCTTGGCAACGAAATCGGTCTCGGCGTTCACCTCGACGGCGACGCCCTTGCCGCCGGACACGGCGACACCGACGAGGCCCTCGGCCGCGACCCGGCTCGATTTCTTCGCCGCAGCCGCCAGCCCCTTGGTGCGCAGCCAGTCCATCGCCGCGTCCATGTTGCCGTCGGTCTCGGTCAGCGCTTTCTTGGCGTCCATCATCCCGGCGCCGGTCATTTCGCGCAGTTCTTTCACTTGTTGTGCGGTGATTGCCATCTCGGCTCTCCTTCAAAAACGTAGTCCGGGAGCGGTCCCGCCGCCCCCGGTATCAGCTCCGTGGTACGGTTTTCAGGCCTCGGCCGAGGCCGACCCGTCGCTGCCTTCGGCCACGTCCTCGGCGGGCGCGGCCACGGCCTCCTCAAGCGGAAGCTCCTCGAGCGCCCCGACGTCGATGCCGGCGGCCTCGAGCTGACCCGACATGCCGTCGAGCGCGGCGCGCGCGGCCAGATCGCAATAGAGCGAGATGGCCCGGGCGGCGTCGTCGTTGCCGGGGATGATGTAATCCACGCCCTCGGGCGAGCAGTTGGTGTCGACCACCGCCACGACCGGAATGCCCAGCTTGCGGGCTTCGAGAATCGCGAGGTCTTCCTTGTTCACGTCGATGACGAACAGCAGGTCCGGCAGGCCGCCCATCTCGCGGATGCCGCCGAGCGAGGCCTGGAGTTTGGCCTGGTCGCGCTCCATGTGCAGCCGCTCTTTCTTGGTCAGGCCGCCCGCGCCCGCCGCCAGCGTCTCGTCGATCTCGTTGAGACGCTTGATCGACTGCGACACGGTCTGCCAGTTGGTCAGCGTGCCGCC
>JAGRMO010000260.1:0-1634 GCA_020441205.1 Maritimibacter sp. | reverse complement strand
GTGCCGACGAACAGCACGCGGCCGTTCTTGGCCACGGTGTCGCGGATCACGTTCAGCGCCGCGTCGAGCATCGGCACGGTCTGGGTGAGGTCGATGATGTGAATGCCGTTGCGGTCACCATAGATGAACTCGCCCATGCGGGGGTTCCACCGCTGGGTCTGGTGACCGAAGTGCACGCCAGCTTCGAGAAGCTGACGCATCGAGAATTCAGGGAGCGCCATCCAATGTTCCTTTCCGGTTTGCGCCTCGGCGGAGCCATCAGGAAGCACGGAGCGCAGCCCCTGTGCAGCCAACCGGCGGACCGAACGGGGATGTCTCCCCCGAAGGCCCAAGCCCCGCCTGTGAAGTGCGCGCGTCCTATCCGGCTTTGCGATGACTTGCAAGCCCCCCGGGAACGCGCCGCTCCGCGACGTGTGCGCGCGGCCATGCTATGGCTTGTCGCATCAGGAGGACCACCCATGCCCTACCCCGCCTTCATCGAGGCCTTTCCGGCACTCGACATGCCGCTGCCCGACACCGCCGTCAGAACCCACGCGCTCCGCTCGGACGCGGGGCTCGTCGTGTTCTTCGAGTTTCTCGAAGACGTCACCCTGCCGCCGCACAGCCACCTCGCCCAATGGGGTATCCTGGTGGCGGGCGAGGTCTCGCTGACCATCGACGGCATCCGCACCACCTACCGTCCTGGCGAGACCTGGGATCTCGCCGCCGGCGTCGTCCACGCGGTCGAGATCAAGGCCGGCAGCCGCGCGATCGACGTGTTCGAGGAGCCCGATCGCTACAAGCTCAGGCCCTGAACCCCGCTTGCGCCGGCCCGCGCGGGCTGCGACAACCGCGCCATGGCCACGCCTCACGACATCCTCTGCATCGGCTCCGTCCTGTGGGACGTGATCGGGCGCACCGGCGCGCCGATGAGCCTCGGCAACGACGTGCCGGGCCGGATCACCCGCCTGCCCGGCGGCGTGGCGATGAACATCGCGATGGGGCTCGCGCGCTTCGGGATGCGGCCGGTGCTGCTCACCGCCATCGGTGGCGACGCCGAAGGCGACGAACTCATCGCATCCTGCGCCGCCCTGGGGCTCGACACCGCCCATGTCTGCCGGACGCCCGACCGGCCGACCGACCGCTACATGGCGATCGAAAGCGCCGACGGGCTGGTCGCGGCCATCGCCGATGCCCATACGCTCGAAGCCGCCGGGGCCCGCATCCTCGCGCCGCTCGAGGACGGCACGCTCGGCAGCGCGGCCGCGCCCTGGGCCGGCCGGATCGCGCTCGATGGCAACCTCACCGATGCGCTCCTCGCCGAGATCGCCGCCCGCCCCGCCTTCGCCGCCGCCGATCTGCGCGTCGCTCCCGCGAGCCCCGGCAAGGCCACCCGGCTCGCCCCGCTGATCGGTCACCCGGGCGCCACCTTCTACGTCAACCTCGAAGAAGCCGGACTGATCCTGGGCCGCCCCCTGCCCTCCGCGCCCCACGCCGCCGAGGCGCTGGTGGCCGCCGGCCTTGCCCGCGCCCTGGTCACCGACGGCGCCCGTGAAGCGGCCGAAGGCACCGCGGCGGGCACGATCACCGCCCAGCCTCCCAAAGTGCCGCAAGCCCGGGTGACCGGCGCGGGCGACACCTTCATGGCCGCCCAT
>JAGRMO010000259.1 GCA_020441205.1 Maritimibacter sp. | reverse complement strand
AACGGCACCGAGATCGGCATGGCGCTGAAGGCCGAGCCGCTCTCGGCCGCGGCCACCATCCGCTACTACGCCGAGGCGCTCGACAAGCTCTATGGCGAGATCGCCCCCACCGATCCCGGCGTGCTCGGCCTCGTCCACCGCGCGCCGGTCGGCGTCGTCGCCGCCATCGTGCCGTGGAACTTCCCGCTGATGATCGGCGCCTGGAAGCTCGCCCCCGCGCTCGCCGCCGGCAATTCGGTGGTGCTGAAGCCCGCCGAGACCGCCTCGCTCACCCTCCTGCGCATCGCCGAGCTGGCGCTGGAGGCCGGCATGCCGCCGGGCGTGCTGAACGTGGTCACCGGGCGCGGCGCGGTCGTCGGCGAGGCGATCGGCCTGTCGATGGACGTCGACGTGCTGGTGTTCACGGGCTCCGGCCCGGTCGGACGGCGGCTCCTCGACTACGCGGCCCGCTCGAACCTCAAGCGGGTCTACCTCGAGCTCGGCGGCAAGAGCCCCAACATCGTCTTCGCCGACACGCCCGACCTCATGGAAGCGGTCAAGGTCTCGGCGAATGGCATCTTCCGCAACGCGGGCCAGGTCTGCGTCGCGGGCTCGCGGCTGCTGGTCGAGCGCTCGATCCATGATCGCTTCGTCGAGGCGATGGCGGACTATGTCGGGACCATGAAGCTCGGCGACCCGCTCGACCCGACCACATCCTCGGGCGCGGTCAACAGCCTTGCCCAGCTCGAACGCAACCTCGGTTTCGTCGACGAGGCCCGCGCGCTCGGCCGCGAGATCCGCATCGGCGGCCAGCGCATCCTCGAAGAGACCGGCGGCTATTTCATGGCCCCCACCATCGTCACCGGCGTTTCGCCCGACGACCGGCTGGCGCGCGACGAGGTGTTCGGCCCGGTGCTCGCGGTGATCGCCTTCGACACCGAGGAGGAGGCCCTGCGCATCGCCAACTCGACCGACTACGGTCTGGCCGCCGCGGTCTGGACCCGCGACCTCTCGCGCGCCCACCGGATGATCCGGAGGGTCCGCGCCGGCGTCGTCCACGTCAACACCTACGGCGGCGCCGACATCACCGTGCCGCTCGGCGGCGTCAAGCAATCGGGCAACGGCCACGACAAATCGCTCCACGCCTTCGACAAGTACCTCGACCTCAAGACCGCCTGGATCAAGCTGTGACCCCGCGCACTATCCTCGTCGTTGGCACCTACGACACCAAGGACGACGAGCTCGCCTACATCGCCTCCGTCATCCGCGCAGAGGGCGGGGTGGTGACGACGATGGATGTGAGCGTGCTGGGCGAGCCCTCCGCCCCCGCCGACCTCTCGAAACACGAGGTCGCCGCGGCCGGCGGCAGTTCCATCGCCGAGGCCATCGCCGGCGAGGACGAAAACCTGGCGATGCAGATCATGGCCCGGGGCGCGGCCGCGCTGACCGCGAAGCTCCACGCCGAGGGCCGGATCGACGCGGTGCTCGCGCTCGGCGGTACCATGGGCACCGACCTCGCGCTCGACGTCTGTTCGGCCCTGCCGCTGGGCGTGCCGAAATACATCGTCTCGACGGTCTCGTTCTCGCCGCTGATCCCGCCCGAACGCCTGCCCGCGGATGTGCAGATGATCCTCTGGGCCGGCGGGCTCTACGGGCTGAACTCGGTCTGCAAGGCCTCCCTCAGCCAGGCCGCCGGCGCCGTCCTCGGCGCCGCGCGCGCGATCGAGCCGCCGAACCGCACCCGCCCCCTCATCGGCATGACCAGCTTCGGCAAGACCGTGCTGCGCTACATGGTGCCGCTCAAACCCGCGCTCGAGGCCCGCGGCTTCGAAGTGGCGGTGTTTCACGCCACCGGCATGGGCGGGCGCGCCTTCGAAAGCCTCGCGGCCGAGGGCGCCTTTGCCGCCGTGCTGGATTTCGCCCCGCAGGAGCTTGGCAACCATATCATGGGATCGAGCGTGAGCGCCGGGCCCGACCGGATGACCGGCGCGGGTCGCGCCGGCACGCCGCAGCTCGTCTCGATCGGCTGCTACGATCTGGTCGATTTCGTCGGCTGGCAGGCGGTGCCCGCGAAGCTCGCAGGCCAGGAGCTGCACGCCCACAACCGGCTGTTGTCCTCGGTGATGATGACCGCCGACCAGCGCCGCGAGATGGCCCGCGCGATGTGCGACCGCCTCGCCACCGCCAAGGGCCCGGTGACCCTGCTGCTGCCGACCAGGGGCGGCAACGAATGGGACCGGCCGGGCGGCCCGCTCTCGGACCCCGAGGCGCTCGCGGCCTTCATCGACGCGCTGCGCGCGAACCTTCCGGACAACGTGACGCTCACCGAGCTTGACGCCCATATCAACGATGCCGCCTTCGCCGAGGCGGCGCTCGACCAGGTCGATCGCTGGATCGCCGAGGGCCTTCTGCCCGCTCAGGCGTGACTTCACGTCCCTTTGGGCAGGCGGCCTTTGTTTTTCGCCCACCCTGCGTTATGCCTGAACCGGGAACATTCGGCGCGCAACAAACCATTTACCGCGCGATCAGCAACAGCAGGAGAGACACCGATGACGATGAAGAACTTGGTGCTTGCCGCGCTCGTGGCAGCGACGGCGGCGGGCGCGGCCGAGGCCGAAGGCGCGAAAGTGGGCATGATCACCACGCTGTCCGGCGGCGGCGCGGGCCTCGGCATCGACGTGCGCGACGGCTTCATGCTCGCCATCGAACAATCCGGCCGCGACGACATTGAGGTCATCATCGAGGACGACCAGCAGAAGCCCGACATCGCCGTGCAGATCGCCGACAAGATGCTGCAGTCCGACAAGGTCGACGTGATGACCGGGATCATCTGGTCGAACCTCGCCATGGCGGTGGTGCCGAGCGTGACCGCCCAGGGCGTGTTCTACCTCTCGCCCAACGCCGGCCCCTCGCAGCTCGCCGGCGCCGGCTGCCATGAGAACTATTTCAACGTCGCCTGG
>JAGRMO010000258.1 GCA_020441205.1 Maritimibacter sp. | reverse complement strand
GGTCGAGTGCACGTTCACCGGCGCAGCGATCCAGTGGCCGTCGTATTTCGAGAACGCCTGCAGCGCCGGCGGCACCACTGCGTCCCAGCCCTCCGCGGCCGCGACCTCGTCGAGGTTGCCGAGCGCGCCCTCGGCGGCCCAGTCCTGGATGTCGAAGCCGAGCATCTGCACCGCGGTCGGCGGATCGCCGGCGGTGACCCGGGCGCGCAGCGTCGTCATCGCCGCCTCGCCGCCGCCGCCCGCCACCGGCATGTCGACCCAGCCGATGCCCTGGCCCGCGAGATCTTCCTTCAGCACGTTGAGCGCCGCAGCCTCCCCGCCCGACGTCCACCAGTGCAACACCTCGACATCGCCGGCCCGCGCCAGGCTGGTCGAGCACATCAGCGCGACGGCCAGTGCCGCCGACTTTTTCATAACACCACGCATTGAGGTACCTCCCTGAGTTTGCGTTGGTTCCCTTATCGCCCTGACACGAGCGTCAGAGTTTCTTCACCCAAGGCGCGCGGGTGCGGCCGATCCGCATCACCAGCGTCTTCACCTCGAGGAATTCGTCGAGCCCGTAGGAGCCGATCTCGCGGCCCTGCCCGGATTGCTTCACGCCCCCGAAGGTCAGCTCCGGGAAGCCGTCCATCCAGGTGTTGGTCCAGACCGTGCCGGCCTCCGCCCGGCGGCTGAATTCGAGGCAGGTGTGGACGTTCTCGCTCCACACCCCGGCCGAAAGCCCGTAGGTCGCGTCATTGGTCAGCGCCACCGCCTCGTCCATCGTGCGAAAGGTGAGCACCGAGAGCACCGGACCGAACACCTCTTCGCGCGCGATCGCCATCTCGGGCGTCACCCCGCGCACGATGGTGGGCTGATAGAATTGCCCGTCGAGACCCGGCACCAGCAGGGGCCCGCCACCGAGGGCGATCTCGGCCCCCGCTTTCACCGCTGCGCGGACGTAATCGTCGATCTTGCCCTGATGCTGGCTGGTGATGATCGCGCCCACCTGTGTGCGCGGATCGAGCGGGTCGCCGAAGGCGACGTGTTTCGAGAGGTCGACCACCTTCTCGACCAGCGCGTCGGCGATATCCTCGTGCACGATGATCCGGCTGCCCGAATTGCAGCATTGGCCGGTGTTGAAATAAACCCCGAAAGTTACCGCATCGGCGGCGCTGTCGAGATCGGCGTCCGGAAAGATCACTTGCGGGTTCTTGCCGCCGAGCTCCAGCGCCACCTTCTTGAGCGTCTTCGACGCGGCCCCGGCAATCGCCTTGCCGACCATCGTCGAGCCGGTGAAGGTCACCATGTCGACCGCCGCATGCGTGGTCATCAGACTGCCGACGGCCGGCCCGTAGCCGAGCACGATGTTGACGACGCCGGCCGGCAGCCCGGCCTCGATCAGCAATTCGCCAAGGATCACCGTGGTCGAGGGCGTCATCTCGGAAGGTTTCACCACCGCGGTACAGCCGGCGGCGAGCGCGAAGGGCAGTTTCTGGCTCAGGATCCAGAACGGGAAATTCCACGGCGTGATCACCGAGACCACGCCGATCGGTTCCTTGACCACGACGCCGAGCATGTCGTCGCCCAGCGTATTGTGGCTCTCGCCGTGCCGCGTGCGGGCGAGCGCGGCGGCGTAGCGCCACAGATCGGCCGCCCCCGAGACCTCGCCCCGCGACTGGGTGATCGGCTTGCCGCTCTCCAGGGTCTCGATCAGCGCCATGCGCTCGACATTCGCCTCGATGAGATCGGCCACCTTCAGGAGCACCGCGGCGCGGTCCTTGCCCAAAGCCCGGCTCCACACCCCGCTCGCGAAAGCGGCGCGCGCGGCCAGGATCGCGGCTTCTGCATCGGCCTCGGCGCCCAGCGCCGAGCGGCTGACCAAGGCGCCATGCGCCGGCGAGGTGCGCTCGTAGGTCTCGCCCGACGCGCTGTCGCGCCACGCGCCGGCAATCAGATGCCGGCCGACGAAGGGCTCGACCGGAAGCGCCACGCCGGCGGCAGGGACGATGGTGAGGAGCGTCATGGTCAGGTTCCCGGAAAGACCGCTGTGCGTTTGGCGCGGAAGGCGGCGACGCCCTCGTCGCGGTCGGCGCTGGCGGCGATGGCGGCGCTGCCCAGCGCCTCGACCATTGCACCGCGGTCTTCGCCCGCGGCGGCATGGATCATCGCTTTGGTGATCTCGACCGCGCGCGGGCTGAGGCCGAGCGCGCGTTCGGCAAGCGCCAGCGCATCGGCGCGCGGATCGTCCGACACGGCGGCGAGGAAGCCGAACGCGAGCGCGCGTTCCGCCTTCACCCGGTGCCCGAACAGCGCCATCTCCTTGACCACCGGCTCGGGCAACAGCCGCATCAACCGCTGGGTGCCGGACCAGCCCGGAACGATCCCGACGCCAGCCTCGGGGAGGGCGAGGCTGGCGCCGGTCGCCATGACCCGAAGGTCGCAGGCCGCGGCAAGCTCGAGGCCGCCGCCGAAGGCGTGGCCGCTCAACACCGCGATGGTGGGCTTCGAGAGCCGCGCCAGCCGGTCGAAGATCCGGTGCCCGCCACGAACCCAGTGGCGGGCGAATTCGGCCGGGCTGAGATCGCCCCAGCCGTTGATATCGGCCCCGGTGCAGAACGCCCGCGCCGCCTCGGCGGTGAGCAGCACACAACGCACTGTGGTGTCGCGCTCGATCGCATCGAGATGGGCGTCGAGCGCGGCGAGCATCGGCACGTCGAGCGCGTTCATCTTGGCCGGGTTGTCGAGCCTCAGCTCTGCCAGCGCGCCCTGCCGGATCAGGTGGACATCGCTCATGGCGTCCATCCCATCGGCGCAGTGCCGAGCAGCGCGGCCGGCATCGTGGTGGCGTTCTCGGCGACCCGCACCCGGCCCTCGGACGCCGCGACGATATCGCGCGCGGGCTCGATCCCCGGCATGATCTCGGTGGCGACGAGCCCCTCCGCCCTAAGCCGCAGCACGCAACGTTCGGTGACGTAGAGCACCTCCTGCCCCTGCTCGCGCGCCCGCTCGCCCGAGAAGGTCACATGCTCGACGTTCTCGACCATCTTGGTGAACTTGCCGGGCTTGCGCACCCTGATGCCGGTCTCGCTGAGCTCCATCTCGGCGCCGGCCTCGAACCAGCCCGAGAACACGATCTTGCGCGCATGCGCGGTGATGTCGACGAAGCCGCCGCAGCCGGCGGTGAGATAGGGCTTCTTGCCGAGCTTCGAGACGTTGACGTTGCCCTCGACGTCGACCTCGAGGAACGACAGAAACGACATGTCGAAGCCTGCGCCCTGGAAATAGATGAATTGCTGCGGCGAGGGCACGAAGCCGTCGGCATTCGACGCGCAGCCGAAGGCGAAGCCGGTGAGCGGCATGCCCCCGACGGCGCCCTGCTCGATCGCCCAGGTCACCGCCTCGGGATGCCCCTCTTCGAGCAACACGCGCGGCACCATCGCCGAGATGCCGAAGCCGAGATTGGCGGTCATGCCGGCGCGCAGTTCGAGCGCCGCGCGCCGGGCGATCACCTTCTCGATCCCGTGTTCGGCCAGGTGGAAGCTCGACCACGGCCGCATGATCTGCCCCGAGATCGCGGGATCGTAGGGGGTTTCGCAGGTCTGCTTCTGGTCCGGGTCGATCACCACGAGATCGACCAGATGGCTCGGCACCCGCACGTCATGGGGGCGAAGGCTCCCCTCGCCGGTGACGCGCTCGACCTGGGCGATCACGAGGCCGCCGTTGTTGCGCACCGCGATGGCCTGTTCGAGCCCGCCGAGATAGGCACCCTCGTGCTCGTAGGTGAGGTTGCCGCGCTCATCCGCCGTGGTGGCGCGCAGGATGCAGACATCGGGGTAGATATTGGGGAAATGCAGCCAGGTGTCGCCGGCGAATTCCACCCGCGCGACGATCGGCTCGGCCGCGCCGCGCGCGTTCATCGCGCAGCCCTCGCGGATCGGATCGACGAAGGTCTTGAGCCCCACCTTGGTGAGCACGCCCGGCCGATGCGCCGCCGCCTCGCGGTGCATGTCGAACATCACCCCCGAGGGGACGTTGTAGGCCGCCACCCGATCCTCGACGATCATCTTCCAGATCTCGGGCATCGGCAGGCTGGACGGGCCCGAGGGATAGGAGCCGGCGAGCACCTTGGCCAGCAGCCCGTCGCGGGCGATGTGGTCCATCCCCTTCACACCGTACATGTCGCCGGCGGCGATCGGATGCAGCGCGGTGATCGCGCGCGGACGCCCCTCGGCCGCGAACCGTTCGCCGAGCGCCTTCAGCACGAGATCGGGACAGCCCAGCGCCGAGGACGACGAGACGGTGACCACCGCGCCATCCGCGATGCGCGCCACGGCCTCGGCGGCGCTGACCACCTTGCTCATCGAAGCGCCTCCGCGCACACGTTTTGCGGCGCAATGGCGCCCGGGCGGCGCGAGGTGGTTTCGCGTTTGGAAATCTTGTCCAACAGGCCCTCCCGCCGCCTTTTCGGAACGTTCCAACTATTTATTGGATCGTTCCAAATATTGTCAATCGGATTCTGTTGTCAGGGCAACCGCGCATGCGCGACAGCGCTTCGCCCCCCCAGAAACAGGCGCAATTTTCAGAGTGAAGCGGCAGGAACCGCGGGACAAAGGCCCGACAATATCGCGGAGATGGGACGCCGGAGGCTCGATTCGAGTCGGGACGCCGCCGGGCAGAGCGCCCCGCCCTGCCCCGGGTGCAGGCCCAGGCTACAGACGCGACAGCACCTCGTTCAGCACCCGGGCCGCCGCCGGCTGCAGCTCGCGCGAACGGTGCTGGATGATGTAGTACGGAAACACCGTCACCTGTTGATCGAGCGCGAGGGTCGCCAGCTCGGCGCGAATGCCCGGGCCGATCAGTAGGTTGGCGAGCTCTTCCGACTGCGGCGCGATCACGTCGGAGCGCGCCAGCATCGCCAGCACCACCAGCAGCGACGAGCTGTCGGTGATGTTGGCCGGCGCCGCGACGCCGGCGGCGTGGAACGCGGTCTCGACGGCCTGGCGGATCGGGTTGCCGCGCTCCTGAATGACCCATTCATACCCGGTCAGCTCGGATAGCCGCACCTTCGCCCGCCCCGCCATCGGATGCTCTTGGCGCACCACCAGCGAGACGACCTCGTTGCGCGCGGGCGTGAGCTGGAAATCCCGGCTGTCGTGATTGGCCGGCAGGCGCGAGATCACGAAATCGAGCCGCTCGGCCTCCAGCCCTTGGACGAGCTGCGCCGAAGGGCCGATCTCGATCCGCACCTTGAGCCCGGGCGCGCTGGCCTTCACCGCCTGGATCGCGGGCACCAGGCAGCCGACCGCCGGGCCGGTGACCGAGCCCACCCGCACCTCGCCGGCCGAGCCGAGGTTGAGCCCGTCGACCTCGGCCTGCAGGTTCTTGAGCTCGCCCAGGATCACCTGGGCATGGCGCACGAAGGCTTCGCCCACCGGGGTCGGGCTCATTCCCTTCGGGTGCCGCTCGAACAGCGCGGCGCCGACATGGGCCTCGAGATCGGAGAGGATGCGCGACGCCGCCGGCTGCGACATCCCCACCGCATTCGCGGCCGATTGCAGTTTGCCGGTATGGGCGATCTGCAACAGCAGATTGAGCTGGATGGGCTTGAGGCGGGCCGCGAGGTTCATGGAATCTGCATGTCAAAATCGGTATGCAGATCAATGATAATGTAATTTGGAAGTTATGTTAACCTCCCGTATTCGAAGGATGGGTTCCACAACCCAACGTTTGGGAGACGCGAGCGGGGCACCAAGGCCCGGCCGCATCACGAGGAGGAAAACATGAAACTCAGACTTCTTCTGGCTTCGGCGACGGCCGCGATGGCGCTGGCCGCGTCCGCCTATGCCGAGGGCACGATCGGGATCGCGATGCCCACCAAGTCGTCGTCGCGCTGGATCTCGGACGGCAATTCGATGGTCGAGCAATTCACCGCCGCCGGCTACGAGACCGACCTGCAATACGCCGAAGACGATATTCCGAACCAGCTCGCCCAGATCGAGAACATGATCACCAAGGGCGTCGACGTGCTGGTGATCGCCGCGATCGACGGCACCACCCTGTCGAACGCGCTGGAGAACGCAGCCGCCTCGGGCATCAAGGTGATCGCCTACGACCGGCTGATCCGCGACAGCGGGAACGTCGACTATTACGCCACCTTCGACAACTTCAAGGTCGGCGTCCAGCAGGCCACCAGCCTCGTCAACGGCATGAAGGAGCGCTTCGGCGACGGCCCCTACAACGTCGAGCTGTTCGGCGGCTCGCCCGACGACAACAACGCCTATTTCTTCTACGACGGCGCGATGAGCGTGCTGCAGCCGCTGATCGACGCAGGCACCGTCAACATCGTCTCGGGCCAGATGGGCATCGACACCGTCGGCACGCTCCGCTGGGATGGCGCCGTCGCCCAGGCGCGGATGGATAACCTGCTCTCGGCCAATTACACCGACGCCCAGGTCCAGGGCGTGTTGTCGCCCTATGACGGGCTGTCGATCGGCATCCTATCGTCGCTCAAAGGCGTGGGCTACGGCTCGGGCGATCTGCCGATGCCGATCGTCACCGGCCAGGACGCCGAGATCCCCTCGGTGAAGTCGATCCTCGCCGGCGAGCAGTATTCGACGGTGTTCAAGGACACCCGCGAATTGGCCCGCGTCACCGTCGGCATGGTCGATGCCCTGCTGACCGGCTCGGAGCCGGAGATCAACGATACTTCGACCTACGACAACGGCGTGAAGGTGGTGCCCTCCTACCTGCTCGAGCCGGTTTCGGTCGACGCGACGAACTGGGAAGATATCCTGATCGGGTCCGGCTACTACACCGCCGACCAGATCCAGTAACCGACGACCGGGACACTTCCAAAGATCCGCCCGCGCCTGCGGGCCCGGGCGGATCGCACTGAATGGGGGAGCACGCATGACGACCCTGCTCGAAATGCGCTCGATCACCAAGACATTCCCGGGCGTCAAGGCCCTTGATACGGTGAACCTCACCGTCCGCGAGGGCGAGATCCACGCGCTCGTAGGCGAGAACGGGGCCGGAAAGTCCACGCTGATGAAGGTGCTGTCTGGCGTCTACCCCGCCGGCAGCTACGAGGGCGAGATTCATTACGACGGCGCGCTCGCCGAGTTTCACGACATCTCGAACAGCGAAGCGCGTGGCATCATCATCATTCACCAGGAGCTGGCGCTGGTGCCGCTCCTGTCGATCGCCGAGAACCTGTTTCTCGGCAACGAACGCGCCCGGGGCGGCGTCATCGACTGGCGCGAGACCAACCGGCGCACCGGCGAATTGCTGGCCAAGGTCGGGTTGCGCGAGGCGCCGTCGACCCTCGTCGACAAGCTCGGCGTCGGCAAGCAGCAGCTCGTCGAGATCGCCAAGGCGTTGTCGAAGGAAGTTCGGCTCCTGATCCTCGACGAGCCGACCGCTGCGCTCTCGGAGGCCGACAGCCAGGCCCTGCTCGACCTCATGCTCGAGCTGAAGAAACAGGGCGTCACTCAGATCATCATCAGCCACAAGCTGAACGAAGTGCGCCGCGTGGCCGATACGGTGACGGTGCTGCGCGACGGCACCACCGTCTCGACCATGGACGCGCGCACCGAAGACGTCACCGAGGGCCGGATCGTGCGCGACATGGTCGGGCGCGACATGGCGCACCGCTACCCGGCCCGCGATCGCCGCGCCGGCGACGTGCTGATGGAGGTTCAGGACTGGAATGTCTGGCACCCCGAACACGCCGGTCGCCAGGTGATCGAGAACGTCAACCTCACGGTGCGCGCCGGCGAGGTCGTCGGCATCGCGGGCCTGATGGGCGCGGGCCGCACCGAGCTGGCGATGAGCCTGTTCGGCAAGAGCTACGGTCGCAACATCTCGGGCCGGGTGCTGATGCATGGCCGGCCCGTCGACACCGGCACCGTCAGCCGGGCGATCGGCGCCGGCCTCGCCTATGTCACCGAGGACCGCAAGAGCCTCGGCCTCGTGCTGGAGGAAACCGTGCAGCGCAACGTGACGCTGGCCAACCTGCCCGCCGTCTCGAAATCCGGCGTCATCAACGAGGCGGTCGAGACCCAGGTCGCCGAGAAATACCGCGACGCGATGAACATCCGCACGCCCAGCGTGTTCCAGAAGGTGATGAACCTCTCGGGCGGCAACCAGCAGAAGGTCGTGCTGTCGAAATGGCTGTTCGCCGAGCCCGAGGTGCTGATCCTCGACGAGCCGACGCGCGGCATCGACGTCGGCGCCAAGTTCGAGATCTACGGCATCATCAACGACCTTTCGGCCCAGGGCAAAGGCGTGATCATGATCTCGTCGGAAATGCCGGAACTGCTCGGCATGTGCGACCGGATCTACGTGATGAACGAAGGCGCTTTGGTGGGCGAGCTGACGGCCGGTGAGGCCAGCCAGGAGCGCATCATGTCGCTCATCGTGACGGAATAGGAGACACGGGATGGAACGCGCGGACACCTCCGCCGGGCGCGGCATGAACATCGGCCTCTACCTCAGGACCCACCTGAGGGAATACGGGCTCCTGTTCGCCCTGATCGCCATCATGGTGTTCTTCCAGGTGGTAACCGGCGGCACCCTCCTTAAGCCGGTGAACATCACCAACCTGTTCCTGCAGAACAGCTACATCATCATCATGGCGCTCGGTATGCTGGTGGTGATCGTCTCGGGCAACATCGACCTCTCGGTCGGCTCGGTGATGGGCTTCATCGGCGCGCTCGCGGCGGTGATGATTGTCAACTGGCACTGGCCGGTCGGCCTCGCGGTGCCCGCCTGCCTCGGCGTCGGCATCCTGATCGGCGCAGCCCAGGGCTATTGGGTGGCCTACTGGAAGATCCCCTCGTTCATCGTGACACTGGCGGGGATGCTGGTGTTTCGCGGCATGTCGCTGTGGCTGCTCGAAGGCCAGTCGGTCGGCCCGTTCCCGAAATCCTTCCAGCTTCTGTCGACCGGCTTCATCCCCGACATCCTCGGCATCGACCGCCCGAACGGCACCGCGCTGATCGCGGGCCTCCTCACCGCCGGCCTGATCCTGTGGATGGGGCTGCGCGCCCGCGCCCACAACCGCCGCTACGGGATCGAGACCGAACCCACCGCCTTCTTTGCGCTGCGCAACGCCATCGTCGCCGGCGCGCTCCTGTTCGTCTTCTACAAGCTCGCCACCTTCCGCGGCCTGCCCAACGTGCTGATCTCGATGGCCGTGCTCACCGTGATCTACGCCTTCCTCACCGAGAACACGACGCTCGGCCGGCGCATCTATGCGCTCGGCGGCAATGAGAAGGCGGCCAAGCTCTCGGGCATCAAGACCGAACGGCTCACCTTCCTCGCCTTCGTCAACATGGGGCTGCTCGCCGCCCTCGCCGGGCTGATCTTCGCCGCCCGCCTCAACACCGCGACGCCCAAGGCGGGCTTCGCCGTGGAGCTCGACGTGATCGCCGCGGTGTTCATCGGCGGCGCCTCGATGTCGGGCGGCGTCGGCAAGATCGTCGGCGCCGTGGTCGGGGCCTTCATCATGGGGGTGATGAACAACGGCATGTCGATCATGGGCATCGGCATCGATTACCAGCAGGTCATCAAGGGGCTCGTGCTGCTCGCCGCCGTGTTCTTCGACGTCTACAACAAGAGCAAGCAGGCCTGAGACATGAGCTTCAAACCGGCAAGCTGGCCCCGCAGACTTCGAAGCCAGGAATGGTACGGCGGCACCTCGCGCGACACGATCTACCACCGCGGCTGGATGAAGAACCAGGGCTACCCGCACGACCTGTTCGACGGCCGCCCGGTGATCGGCATCCTCAACACCTGGTCCGACCTCACGCCGTGCAACGGGCATCTGCGCGAGATCGCCGAAAAGGTGAAGGCGGGCATCTGGGAGGCCGGCGGCTTCCCGGTCGAAGTGCCGGTGTTCTCGGCCTCGGAAAACACCTTCCGCCCGACCGCGATGATGTTTCGCAACCTCGCCGCGCTGTCGATCGAGGAGCAGATGCGCGGCCAGCCGATCGACGGCGCAGTGCTGCTGGTCGGCTGCGACAAGACCACGCCGTCGCTCCTGATGGCTGCCGCCTCGACCGATTTGCCCTCCATCGTCGTCACCGGCGGGCCAATGCTGAACGGCTATTTCCGTGGCGAGCGGGTGGGTTCCGGCACCCATCTGTGGAAATTCTCCGAAGCGGTGAAGGCGGGCGAGATGACGCAAGCCGAGTTTCTCGAGGCCGAGGCTTCGATGAGCCGCTCGTCGGGCACCTGCAACACGATGGGCACCGCCTCGACCATGGCAAGCATGGCCGAAGCCCTCGGCATGGCGCTCTCGGGCAATGCCGCGATCCCGGCCGTCGACTCGCGCCGGCGGGTGATTGCCCAGCTCTCGGGCCGGCGGATCGTTGAGATGGTGAAGGACGATCTGAAACCCTCCGACGTGATGACTAAGCGGGCCTTCGAGAACGCGATCCGCACCAACGGCGCGATCGGCGGCTCGACCAACGCGGTGTTGCACCTCCTGGCCATCGCCGGGCGCGTCGGCGTCGACCTTACCCTCGACGACTGGGACCGCTGCGGTCGCGACGTGCCCACCATCGTCAACCTGATGCCCTCGGGCGAGTATCTGATGGAGGAATTCTTCTACGCCGGCGGCCTGCCCGTGGTGCTGAAGCGCCTCGGCGAGGCCGGGCTTCTGCACAAGGACGCTCTCACCGTCTCGGGCGCGACGATCTGGGACGAGGTGCGCGAGGTGCAGAACCACAACGACGACGTGATCCGGCCGCTCGAACGCCCGCTCACGCCGCAGGGCGGCATCGCCGTGCTGCGCGGCAATCTCGCGCCGAACGGCGCGGTGCTGAAACCCTCGGCTGCCTCCGAACACCTGATGGTGCATCGCGGCCGCGCGGTCGTGTTCGAGGACATCGACGATTACAAGGCCCGGATCGACGACGACGCGCTCGACATCGACGAGACCTGCGTGATGGTGCTGAAGAACTGCGGACCCAAGGGCTACCCGGGAATGTCGGAGGTCGGCAACATGGGGCTGCCGCCGAAGGTGCTGAAGCAGGGGATCACCGACATGGTGCGCATCTCCGACGCGCGGATGTCGGGCACCGCCTATGGTACCGTGGTGCTGCACACTGCGCCTGAGGCCGCGGTGGGCGGCCCGCTCGCCGTGGTCCGCGACGGCGACATGATCGAGCTCGACGTGCCGAACCGGCGCCTGCATCTCGACATCTCCGACGCGGAACTGGCCGCAAGGCTCGCGGGCTGGGCGCCCTCCCATGAGCGGCCCGCGAGCGGCTATGCCTGGCTCCACCAGCAGCATGTCGAAGGCGCCGATACCGGGGCCGATCTCGACTTCCTCAGGGGCTGCCGCGGTGCGCCGGTGGGAAAGGACTCGCATTGATGAAGATTGCGCTCGTCGGCATAGGCGCCATCGCCCGCAACCAGCATGTGCCCGCGATCGCGGCCAGTCCGGACTGGGAACTGGCGGCGACCGTCTCGCGCCACGGCAGCGTGCCCGGCATCCCGGCCTACGACGATCTCGGCGCGATGCTGCAGGCCCATCCCGATATCCGCGTGGTCTCGCTATGCGTCCCCCCGGTGCCGCGCTACGGCTACGCCGCCGAGGCGCTGGCGGCAGGCCGCCACGTGATGCTCGAGAAACCGCCCGGCGCGACCTTGTCGGAATGCGTGGCACTCGAAGACATGGCCCGCGCCGCGCGTGTGACGCTCTTCGCCACCTGGCATTCGCGCGAGGCGGGCCAGGTGGCCGCCGCGAAGGCCTGGCTTGCCGGCAAACGCCTGACACGGCTGCGCGTCACCTGGCGCGAAGACGTCCGGCGCTGGCATCCCGGGCAGGAGTGGATCTGGGAGCCGGGCGGGCTCGGCGTGTTCGACCCCGGCATCAACGCGCTCTCGATCGTCACCGAGATCGTCGCCGCGCCGATGCATGTGACCGAGGCGATGCTCTCGGTGCCGCAGGGCCGCCAGACCCCCATCGCGGCCAGCTTGCGCTTCCATCACCCGGACGGCGCTGAGGTGGCGATGGAATTCGACTGGCGACAGGACGGCGACCAGATCTGGACCATCGAGGCCGAAACCGACGCAGGCACACTCACCCTGCTCGACGGCGGTGCGAGGCTGACGGTGGTCGGCGCCCCGGCGGCCGGCGCAACCGGTGACGCGCTCATCGGCGAATATCCGCGGCTCTACGCCAGGATGGCGCGGCTCGTCGCGACCGGCGCAATCGACCTCGACCTCGCGCCGCTCCGCCATGTCGCCGATGCCTTCACCCTGGGGCGGCGCGAGACCGTCGAACCGTTCGACTTCTGAGCGCGAAAGGAAAGAGCGTGATCCAGCCACTCACCGGCATCCTGCCCGTCGCCCCCACCCCGTTTCACCCCGACGGCCGGATCGACGAGGCCGGCATGCGGCGGGTTCTCGACTGCATGATCGACCAGGGCGTCGACGCGATCTGCATCCTCGCCAATTACTCCGAGCAGTTCCTGCTCTCCGACGAAGAACGCGCGACCCTCACCCGCCTCAGCCTCGAACACGTTGCCGGCCGTGTGCCGGTGATCGTGACCATCAGCCATTTCGCGACCGGCATCGCCGTCACGCGCGCGAAGTTCGCGCAATCTCTGGGCGCGGCGATGGTGATGATGATGCCGCCCTACCACGGCGTCGGCCTCGTACCCGGCGAGGCGGGCATCCTCGAACATTTCCAGGCGGTTTCGGACGCGATCACCATCCCGATCATGGTGCAGGACGCGCCCCTGTCCGGCGTTTCGCTGCCGGTGCCGCTGCTGGCCCGGATAGCCCGCGAGATCGAGAATGTGCGCTATTTCAAGATCGAGACGCCTTTCGCGGCCGACAAGCTCGCGGGCCTGATCGAAGCCGGCGGCGACGACATCGTCGGCCCCTTCGACGGCGAGGAGGCGGTCACCCTGCTGGCCGATCTCGACGCCGGCGCCACCGGCACGATGACCTCGGCGCTGCAGCCGGAACTGATCCGGCCCATCGTCGCCCACTATCTCGCCGGCGACCCCGACGCGGCCCTCGACCAGTGGAAACTGTGCCTGCCGCTCATCAACCACGAAAACCGCCAATGCGGTCTGCGCGCGGCCAAGACGGTGATGATGGAAGGCGGCGTGATCGGCTCCGACCACGTGCGCCACCCGCTGAAACCGCTCTCGGACCGGACCCGCGCGCGCCTGTTGCAGCTGGCCGGCGAGCTCGACCTCATCGCGCTGAACTGGGGCAAGTGAAGCCGGGCGTTGGAACCGCCGGTCAACGCGGAGTTCCCGGCTCTCGGTAGCGCCAGTATCCCCGAAATCGTCACGTCGATGCCGCTGCAAGACGCTTCCGAGGGGCCGAAACCACGTACTTGGCAGCCCGGCGCTTCGCCAAGATCGGCGGTGAGCTGACCGATGCGCACGTGAAGGACAGGGAGCGGGCGCGGCCGGGCGAAACGGTGCGCGACCGAACCGATCCGGCCAAAGCGAGTCTGTCCGACCGGCAACCGAAGGACGGCCTAGGCGCACCGCCTGCGGCCAGCCCATACCGGGCGACAGGGGAACCGAGATGTTTTTGGAGGGTGGCCTCGGGACTGTCTTGGCGATGTACCAACTCGACGACAGCCTCGCGACCAGCGCTTCCCAGCGTCCAGCCCCTTCGACGCCCAGGGCCGTGTCCGCGAGGCTAACCCTCGGTGCCTTTCAGCTCGACCTCGATGAAGCTCATCTCGGACTGGCCGTTGTTGACGACGTTGTGCTCGATCCCGGCCGCGCGCTTGTAGGCGTCTCCCGCCTTCACCAGCACCTCGCGTTGCCCGCCGCCCGGTTCCTCGAGCAGCATGTGGCAATCTGAAAGCGCAGTGATGACGTAGTCCATCCCGTGTCGGTGCCAGCCGGTCTCGGCACCGGGGGCGAAATCGAACCGCGTCACCCGCACGGCGTCGTCGTCGATCAGCTGGGTCGCGGTCGCTGGCTTCCGGGCCATCGCGGGCACCTCCTGAAAAGGAATGCCGGCCGCACGCCCTCGCGCGCGGCCGGCCGTGTCGTGGCTTACTTCATCAGCGCATCGACCGGGATCGGCTCGGAGATCGTCCACTCATCGACCACCGCCGGCGTGCCGGCATTGGTCTCGACGATCAGGTAACGGGCCTTGTTCTGGTGATGGATCTCGCTGTTGAAGGTGCGCGGGCCGAACAGCGTCGGTTCGTCCACCATCTTCTCGAGCTCGGCCACAACCGCGTCGGCATCCGTAGTACCCGCGCGCTCCACCGCCTTGGCCCAGACGTCGATCAGCACGTAGCCGGGATAGACATACTGCGTCGAGGGATCGCCGCCGGTGGCTTCCACATATTTGGCGTTGAACGCGGTCACGTCGCCGTTCGGATCGTCGCCGTAGATCGAGCCCTGGACCGGCACGTAGAAGTTCGACAGATCCGGCACCGCCGACAGCCAGTACGACCCGTCGACCGCCGAGCCGTTGAGGATCATCGAGTTGATCCCGGCCGCGCGGATCTGTTTGATCGCCGACACCGCGCCCGGCATCATCGTGCAGAGCATGATCGCGTCCGGCTCTTCCGGCAGCGACTTGATCCGGGTGATCTGCGCAGCGATCGAGGCGTCCTCGTTCTTGAACGTGTCTTCGCCCACGAGGGTCGCGTCGGCGAGCTGCGGCAGCATCCAGTCGAACCCGTCGCAGATGCCCTTGTTGTACTCGGTCCAGGTGTCGAGCAGCCGGTAATAGCTGCGCGCTTCCTTCTTCTCGTAGGACCATTGCGCCATCGTCGCGCCCTGCACGGCGGCGAGCACCGAAGCCGAGAAGCTGTGCGGCCCGACGCCCTGGATACCGGCCTTGATCGACTCGGCGCAGAGGAAGAAGCTCACGAGCCCCGAGCTTTCGGCGGTGAGCGCCGCGGGCGAGCCGAAATCGTAGTCGCAGGAGACGACGACGAGGTCGGCGCCCGCGTCGATCACCGAGAGGCCCGCCTTGGCGCCCTCGGCGCGGTCGGTTTTGGTGTCGGCATTGACGACCTCGATCTGCTTGCCGAGCAGACCGCCGGCGGCGTTGATCTCGCCGATCCGGATCATCGCCGCATCCTGCGCGGGCTTGTCGTAGGCCTGCATGAAGCCGGATTCGGCGGTGGCGAAGCCGACGACGATACGGTCGTCGTCTGCCGCCCAGGCCGGCGCGCCGGTGACGGCCGCGACGACGAGGGCTGTTGTCAACTTGCTCCAGTTTTTCATGGTGTAGCTCCCTTGCTGGTGGTTCATTCTGGTTGCCCGGACGCACCCGGGTCTGCTGTCTTGGCGCGACGCCAGTTCAGTTCGGTGTTGCCCATCAGCCCCGAGGGGCGGAAGGCGAGGATCACGATCATCACGATGCCGAGCGCGATCTCCTGCACCCCGTTCGGCAGCGCGAGGGTCGAGGTGCCGATGCTCACGCCGGCTTCGAGCCAGCGCAGCACCTGGATCAGCGTCGACAGGACGAGCACACCGATCACCGCGCCTGACAGGCTGCCCATGCCGCCGACGACGAGCATCGACAGGGTGGTGAAGGTGAGCCCGAGATAGAACGTGTCGGGGGTCACGACCCCGATGGAATGGGAAAACAGCGCTCCACCGAGCCCCATCACCCCGCCCGAGACGACGAAGGCGATGAGCCGTTCGCGCGGCAGGTCGATTCCCGAGGCCGAGGCCGCCGTGGGCTCGTCGCGCGCGGCGCGCAGCTTCAGCCCGGCCCGGCTGATCGCATGGCCCCAGGCGATGAACACCGCGACGATGGCGACGATCAGATAGGGCCAGATCGTCCGCACGATGGGGATGCCGACCACCGACGAGGTGGCGCCGGTCACGTTCTCCCAGTTCGAATAGACCGTGTTGATCATCGCCAGCATCGCGAAGGTGGCGATAGAGGCGGCGATGCCGGAGAGCCGCATCAGAATCTTGCCGAACACCGCGGCCCAAAGCGCCGCCCACAGCGCCGCCAGCACCGCGGCCGCCCAATAGGGCAATTGCACCGCGATCAGCCATTCGGGCAGCCCGGGCAGCAGCGTCTGCTTCATCATCGGCGGCATCGTCAGCCAGGCCGCCGCATAGGCGCCGAGGCAGGTGAAACCGATATGGCCGAACGAGATCACCCCGGAATTGCCGACGAAGACATAGAGCCCGACCACGAGGGTCACCCGCAGGAAGATGTCGATCATCGTCTGGTTGAAGGGCTTCGATCCCGCTGCCACCGCCACCAGCGCGAAGGCGATCAGCAGGAGCGACAGGATCAGCGGCGTGGCCAGGGTGCGGCGGGCGATGGAGGGACGGTTCGACACGGCTCAGACCCTCTCTTTCGTGCCGCGCCCGGCCAAGAGGCCTTGCGGCCTGAAGATCAGCACAAGGATCACCGCGCCGTAAACGAAGGCATCGCGGAACGGGCGTGCATCAATCGACAGAGACACCTGCATCGCCACCGAGGCGGCGCCGAGCAGGAAGCCCGCGATCACCGCGCCCGGCAGGCTGCCGAGCCCGCCGATCACCGTGGCGATGAAGGCCATCAGCATCACGTTGGTGCCCATCTGGATATCGGCGGTGCCGGTCTGGCTGCCGAGGATCAGCGCGATCGCCGCCGCCAGCGCGCCCGACAGCGCGAACGCCCCCATGATGACCCGGTTGGCGCGCACGCCCAGCACCCGCGCCATGGTGAAATTCTCCGCCGCCGCGCGCATCTCGAGCCCGAACCGCGACCGTTTGAGGAACGCGGTCAGCCCGAACAGGATCGCGATGGTGGTCAGGATTGTGATGAGCTGCAGGAGCGGGATCCGCGCCCCCAGCACCTCGACCGGCTGGCTCAGCGCGGGCAGGAGCGAGATCGACTTCGGCCGCGACGAGAACAGCATCAGGAGGAAGTAGCGGATGACGAAGCCGAGCGCGAAGGAGGCGATCATCATCGTCGCCGGGCTCGCGTTGCGGAACCGGCGGAACACCACGATCTCGGCCAGCACCGAGAGCCCCGCCCCCATCGCCAGCACGAAGGGGATGAGAAGGAACCACGGCAGGTTGCCCGCCACCACCGCGGCGACCACATCGGTCGACGGCCACAAGAGCGCGAAGATGCTAAAGGCGATGACGTCGCCATGGGCGAAGTTCACCAGCCGCATCACCCCGAAAATCAGTGCGATCCCGAGCGCGCCCAGCGCGTAGAGCGAGCCGAGGCTCAGCGCATCGAAGACGGTTTGGAGAATGGCCGTCATGCTTGTTCTCCATATCCGAAATAGGCCGCCTGCATCGCTTCCGACTGGCCCATCGCGCGGGCGTCGCCGTCGAGCAGCACCTCGCCGCCGCGCATCAGGATCATCCGCCCGCCCGCCATCATCGCCCGGGTCGAGCTCTGCTCGACGATGAGCAGCGTGAGCGCCCGCTGCGCCCGGAGCGCGATGAGGCGTTCGTAGACCAGGTCGATGACATTGGGCGCGAGCCCGAGCGAGGGTTCGTCGATGGCGACGAGGCGCGGGTTGGTCATCAAGGCCCGGCCGATCACCAGCATCTGCTGCTGACCGCCTGAAAGCAGCCCGGCCTGTCCGTGGCGGCGCTCCTTCAGCACCGGGAAGGTCTCGTAGACCTCTTCGAGTGCGCTCGCGACCCGGGCCCGCCAGTTGCGTTCCTTCGCATGCATGCCCGTCCCGACCAGCAGGTTTTCTTCGGTGGTGAGCGAGCCGAACACCTCGCGCCCCTCGGGCACCATCGACAGGCCGAGCCGCGCGATATCCTCGGGCGCGCGACCGGTCACGTCGTGATCGGCGAAATCGACCCGCCCGCCCGCCGGCGGCGTCACGCCCGCGATGGCGCGCAGGAGAGAGGATTTGCCGGCCCCGTTCGGCCCGGTGACGAACAGGATCTCGCCTTCGGCCAGCGACAGCGAGACGTTGCGCACGGCGGTCAGGCGGCCATAGCGGATGGTGACGTCGGACAGCACCAGAAGGCTTATTCCATCACCTCCAGCACCGGCAGATCGGTATCGGCGGCGGTGCCCATATAGGCGTGGCGCACCTTTTCGGAGCCGCGGATCGCCGCCGGGTCGCCCGCCTCGATCACCGCACCGGAATCGAGCACGACGATGTGGTCGCAAAGCTCCAGCACGAGGCCCACGTTGTGCTCGATCAGCAGCACGCCACAGCCCATCTCGCCGGCGATCCGGCGCACCAGATGGGCAAGTTCGTCGGCCTCCTGCGCGCTCATCCCCGCCGCCGGCTCGTCGAGCAGAACGAAGCCGGGCCGCCCCATCAGCGCCCGGCCGATCGCCACCCGGCGCTCGTCGGTATAGGGCAGTGTGCCCGCGATCCGGTCGGCGAGCGGCGCGATGCCGACCCAGGCGAGCATCTCTTCGGCCTCGGCGATCGCGGCCGCGCGCGACTTGCCGAGCCCGACCCCGGTGACTTCGAGATTGTCGATCACCGGGAGATCGCGAAACAGCCGCCCGCCCTGGAAGGTGCGGGCGACGCCCTGCCGGCGCACTTCGTGCGGTTCCAGCGCCGACAGGTTGGTCCCGTTCAAGGTGACCGCGCCGCCTGTCGGCTTCTGGAACCCGGTCAGCACGTTGACCAGCGTCGTCTTGCCCGCGCCGTTGGGGCCGATCAGGCCGGTGATCCGGCCCGGGGTCACCTCCAGATCGACCTCGCTCAAGGCGGTGAGGCCATCGAAGGCAACCGTGACCCTGTCGGCGCTCAGTCGGTTCATCTGCCCCCCTTCCCGCTGTGGGTGATGAGATAGGATCCGCTCGGGTCGAGCACCGCCTTCCAGCCGGGTTCGATCACCACCGTGGTGGTCTCTTCCTCGATGATCGCGGGGCCGGTCACCTTGGCGCCGGCGCCGAGCCGTGCACCGTCGTAGACCGGCGTCTTGATCCGCTTACCCTCCGCCGAGAACACCGCGTCGCGGTGCCCCTTGAGCGCCGCCGATGCCTGGCCGCCCTTGCCGATGCTCATCCGTTCGGGCTTGTCGACGAGGCCGTAGAGCGTGCTCTCGATGTTCACCACCTCGACGGTCGAGTGCCGCTCGGAATAGGTGTAGAGCTGCTCGTGGCGCTGGTGGAACGCCTCCTTGATCCGGTTGATCGACTTCGCGTTGACCTTGAAGGTCTCGATATCGACGGTGCATTCGTGCACCTGGCCGACATAGCGCATGTCGAGACTGCGCCGGATCGCGATCGACTTCTTGGTGAACCCGTCCGCCTTCAGATGGGCGATGCCCTCGGCCTCGATCTCGTTGAACAGATCGTCGATCCGCGCATAGGCCGCCTCGTTGTCGAGCCGCAGCGGCGCGGTGGCCATGTAATTGTACTTCACGTCCGAGATGATCTGGCCGAAGGCGCAGAGCCCGGAGGCGAGCTTGGGCAGCACGATCATGTCAATGCCCATCTCGGTCGCGAGCGAACAGATATGCGCCGCTGTCGCCCCGCCCGCGCCGACCAGCACGAAATCGCGCGGGTCGTAGCCGCGTTCCACCGTCACCCGGCGGATGCCGTTGACCATGTTGGCGTTGACGATGGTGAACATCCCGTAGGCCGCGCGCTCGACCGAGAGCCCGAGCGGATCGGCAAGCCGGCTCTTGATCGCCGTGCGCGCCTTGGCGGCATCGAGCGGCAGCCGCCCGCCGATGAGCCCGTCGGGATTGAGATAGCCCAGCACGAGGTTGGCGTCCGACACGGTCGGCTCGGTCCCGCCCTGGCCGTAGCAGGCGGGCCCCGGATCCGACCCCGCCGATTGCGGACCCATCTGCATGAGCCCCATCTCGTCGATCCAGCCGATCGAGCCGCCGCCGGCCCCCAGCGTCTCGACCTGGATCATCGGCACGCCGATCCGGTAACGCAGGAAGTCGATGTTCTTGTTGATGTTGGTGAGGCCGTCCTTGGTGAGCGTGATGTCGAACGAGGTGCCGCCCATGTCGACGGTAATCACGTCCTTGCGCCCGAACGGCTCGCAGACATATTGCCCCGCCGCCGGCGCCGAGGCCGGCCCCGAGTTGATGGCGTAGACCGAGCGGTTGGTCATCACCTGACCGATCGCGAGCCCGCCGTTTGACTGATAGTAGCGCACCGGCTGCTTCGCGCCGAGCGACTGGAAATAGGCGTCCACCGCGTCGACGTAGCGCTTCATGATCGGCGCGAGATAGGCGTTGACCACGGCGGTCGAGCTGCGGGTGTATTCGCGCACCTGCGGATACAGCGCCGAGCCCACCGTCAGGATCACGCCCGGCAGAATCTCGCGCACGATCTCGGCCGCGCGCCGCTCGTGGTCGGGATGCAGCACCGACCAGACGAAGCTGATCGCCACGGTTTCGACCCCTTCGGCCTTGAACAGCGCGCAGGCCGCGCGCACGTCGTCTTCTTCGAGCGGCACCCGGACGCTCCCGTCCGACAGCACCCGCTCGCGCACCCCGCGCCTCAGGTAGCGCGGCACCAGCATCGTTGCCGGCGGATATTCCGGATCGTAGCGGTAGCCGTCTTCCTTGTGGCCTAGCCGGATCTCGAGGCTGTCCTCGTGACCGGCGGTACAGATCAGCCCGGTCTTTGCCCCTTTGTGCTGGATGAGCGCGTTGAGCCCCACGGTGGTGCCGTTGATGCACAGATCGCACTCGGGGATGATCGCGCTCGCCGGAACGCCCAGATCCTCGGCGATCATGTCGAGCCCGTTGCGGATCGCCTGCGTCGGGTCCTGCGGGGTCGACAGCGCCTTGTAGAGCCGCACCTTTCCGGCCCGGTCGGCGAGGACGAAATCGGTGAAGGTACCGCCGGCGTCGATGCCAAGTCGATATTCGGTTCTCATCTTTCCGCCCCCCTCACACAGCTGCCGCACGGCGCGAAGCGCGCAGCGTGCCGGTCGCGGCCATGTCGACCGCGAGGGTTGCAGGATCTTCGATGACGACGCCGTAATCCGCCTTCGCGCCCTCGACCGAGACGAGCCCGTTCTTGACGTCGGAAACGACCTTCTCGACCGCCCGCTCCATCGGGTCGCCGAACCCGCCGCCGCCGGGGTTCATGTTGGTGATCCGGTCGCCCGGCTTGATCACCTCGATCACGTTCTCGCGGATGGTCTTGGTATCGCCGCCGCGCACGAGTTCGAGCCGGCCGACCTTGGTGTCGATCATCGTCGACGCCGCGCCGGCCGCGCCCACCGCCGGAATCCGGCGGCCCTCGCCGAAGGTGATGAAGGTCATGTCGTCGTTGAG
>JAGRMO010000257.1:3270-11588 GCA_020441205.1 Maritimibacter sp. | reverse complement strand
GCCGCGGCGGCGCCGCCGGTCGGATCGAGGTTGGGCGGCTCGAGCTGCATCCCGATGGTGATGCTGTCCTGTTGCGCGAACGCGGGCGCGGCCAGAAGCGCCAGCGCGGCGGCGAGGGAGATCTGTTTCATCGCATTCCTTCCTGTCGCCCGGGCCGTTCCCCGGGGTGATTCACTAAAACAAGGCTGCCGCCGCCGGGCAAGGGTTTTCACCCGCCCGAGTTCCCCCGAACCGGTCGGGCGCGGCGCGGCCTGCGGCGGTCGCCGAAGGGGCAGGGGGCGCGCTATCGCCCGGTCCAGCTCTTCCACCAGGTCCGCGCCCGGCCACGCTTCTCGTCGAGATTGGCGTCGACCTTCTCCCAGGCGTCGCGGGTGTCTTCCAGCGCCGGGTCGATGGTGCGCTCGCGAAACTGCCGCCACATCGCCCGGATGAACAGGAAGCCCACGATCAGCACCGCGAAGAACAGGATGTTGAACCACGGGATCACCGTCGGCCGCGGACCGTCGACCGGCTTGATCGCCACCGCGTTCGGGAAGGCCGAGAACAGCTCGACCCGCCAGCCGTAATGGGTGATGACCGCCCATTTCGGGTTCTCCGGCGTCGAGCGCAGGTCGTCGGCCTCGGTCTGCAGCGAGGCGGTGTCGAACTTGAAATACGGCGGCCAGCGCCAGCCGGTATCCTCGTTGCGGTACACCATCACCCCTTCCTTGTCGCGCGGGATGAAGCCGAACAGGAAGCTCTTCTTGCGCACCGTCTGGATGAACTGCACGTCGCGGTTCACCAGCGTGCCCGACTGGTCGTCCGGGTTCGACCAGAACACCCGCGTCCAGTCTGCCAGGTCCTGGCGTTCCTGGTAGGTGTTCACCACCCGCACCACGTCGTGCTGCGGCAGCGTGTAATGCGCCAGCACCAGCGCGAGGAAGGCGACGATGGCGAGAAGGATATTGCGGATCAGGCGCATGGATGGCCCCCTTGTTACACGGCTCAGGTGGCGTTGACGATGAACATCGTCACCGCGACGACGATGGCCGGGATGATGTAGACGAGCAGGATCAGCTTGCGCCTGAGCCCGTTCTGGTAGTCGACCATGCCGCCCTCGATATAGGCATCGCGCTCGGGGCTGTCATCGTCGCCCGGGTGGTCTTCTGCCCAGCGTTTCTCGAGCTTCTCGCGCCGGACCGAGCGCGAGTAGAACGACACCGCGAGATAGACCACGCTGAGCGCGAGAAATCCGAAGACGATCAGCCGGATGGCTCCGATCATGGCTTACCTCCTGAGCACCGCGCCCCAGGGGCCGACGAGATTGATGATATCACGCTCTTCGCGCCCGGCACCAGCCGCCTTGCCCTCCCACGGGCCGGATGGCGGCGTGGGCTTCGGACCGGAATCGGCGCCGCCGAACAGCGCGTCGCGCGCGCCGGCCTTGTTGGCGGCATAGTCGCGGGCGAGAAAATCCGCCACATAGTCCTTCTTCGCCTCCGGCCAGCGCGCATAGGCGGCGTAGAACGCGGCCTTGTGGGTGATGAACAGCTGGCGCACGTCGAGCGGCGCGAGCTCCGACAGAAGCTGGTTGATGAGGTCGCGGTCGGGGTGATCGGGCTTCGCCCTGAGCGTGTAGAAATAGGCCGGATTGTCGGACGCGATCCGGGGCCAGGCCCCGCCGTTCAGGGCCCAGCGTACAAGCGCGCCGAGCTTGAGGAACTCGTCCGGCAGCTCATGCCCCATCCGCTGGGCGAGCCGGTGCAGGCTCCTCGGATCGAACCCGTCGATCCGCAGCCCGGCGCTCGCCGCCGCGTCGACCAGGATGAAATCCATCTTCTGGCGCAGGATCGCCGCCCCGTCGACGCCGCGCGCCTGGATCACCGGCTCGACGAGGCCGTTCACCTCGAAAAACCCCGCGATCCCGTTGCGCATCGAGAGATCGAACGCCTCGATCGGCAAGGGCCCGACATCGGCGCGCGGCCGCACGGTGATCGCCGCCGGGTAGGGCATATCGCGAAACACGTAGATCCCGCCGAAATGCGCCGTCCAGAAATTGCCCTGCTCGTAGGTCGGCCGGGCGAGGTCGATCGGCTGGCGGGTGACATCGCCGGTGGTCTTGGCAAGCTCGATCATCTCGGCGATCAGTACGTCGTCATACCAGCCGTCGTCGCGGCTCTGGAACGCCTCGATCTTCTCGGTGAGCGCACGCGCATTGGCGACATGACTCTGGGTGGTGTCGGCCACCACGGTGATCTTGCGAATGTCGAAGAGCCGCGCCGGCGTGGTCACTTCGTAGACCGAATTGTCGAGCTCGCCCGCCACCGCATCCTGCGCGGTCAGCGCGAACAGCTTCGCCTCGTTGTCTTCGATGAACTGCTGCAGGATGCCGCGCGAGGTCGAGAACTGCGCATTCAGAAGCGGGGCCTTCTTCTGTTCGACGGTGAGGATGATGAACATCCGGTTCACCCCGCCCGGGTTGAGGTAGAGATGATCCCCGAACTCCTCGCCGATCTCGTAGGAATAGCCCGAGATGTCGATGTGGAATTCCGTGAGCGTCGTGCGCTTGTTGATGAGCCGTTCGAGGGCGCGGTTATAGCGCTCCACAAGAGCCGGGCTCTCCACCCGGATCAGGTTCCCGAACATCAGGCCACGTTCGATGAGGCGTTTCATTCAAAGACCTCCGGTCTGGCGGTTTTGTTCCACCTTTTTCGCCCGTCCTTTTTGAACACTCGGGCGAATTGCATGAGGAAAATCCCAAGATGTACCGGAAAACTGAGCAGGAGGTAAAAGGCCATAGGATCGACACACGCCGAATGCGGCGGCAGATCAAAGATCTCTTCCAAGAATATATACTGGATCAACGCAATCAAGGCCAACGCAGCCAGAACAAGCGTTCCAACCACGGCCGCCGCGATTGCCAATAGCCTGCCTGAGAGAAACCATTTCGCAAACACCTCGCTCAAAAAGAACGTGGCGAGGAACGCAAGCGCGAATGTTGCGACGATTGAGGTAACAAAAGGACTGCAGTATTCATACATTGGAATTCACCGAAAACATCTGCTCGACCCATGGCCCGGGGGGCACCCCCGGGCCGCGCCCGACCCTCCCCCCGGGAGGGCGCATGGCGATGTCATCGCGGGCACGCGCGACAGGAATGCTTGAGGGCGCATCGCGGACCATCCGCGCAGCGAAACGCCCACCCAGGGTCGTGCGCGGCCCTCAGCGCTTTTCACCACGTGCATCACACCGCCCCCTTCACCCGCCGAAACCCCACCAAAAACGTCACCACATAAGCCGCGATCGGCACGAAGCTCGCTGCGAACACCGCCGTGCGGAATTCCCCGCCCAGCGCGGCCGCCGGATCGACCCCGAACCGCGCATGCAACCACTCCACCGCCACCGCGAGCTTCGCCGCCCCCTGCAGCACCGCGAGCGAGGCGAGGATGGCGAGCGCGACGGGCCAGGCGGTCAGTTCGCCGCCCCGCGCCAACTGCCGCGCCACGATCCGGGCCACGAGCCCCACGACCAGGGCCGCCGCCCGCGTTGCCGTGCCGGGGATCGCTGTACCCATTGCCCGCACCTCCATCGCCCGCATCCTCTCAGGCCCGTCCGTCAAGGTCCAGCCCCGCCCGGGCCGCCGCCTCGCCCTTGCGCCGCTCCACCCCCTGCGCGCGCACCAGCCAGACCAGCGCCCAGACCGGCCCCCAGGTGAAGGCGCTCATCGCCGCGGGGCCGGCGACGGCACCCCAGCGAAAGGCGTCGCCCGCGAGCCAATGCGACAACGCGAACCAGCCCGCCGCCGCGGCCAGGATCAGCCCCGCCGCGAGCGCCATGCCTGCGAACAGCCGCCCCTGATCCAGACCCCCGCGCGGCGCCGTGACCACCGGCAGCCCCACCGCGAGCGCCATCAGCACCAACACCGGAAGCCCGGTCGTCCAAAAGCTGAACGTGGTCATCCGTCCTGTCCCGCGCGCACCGCCCGGTCCGCCTGCCAGACCCCGAGGACGAGCCCGGTGAGCGCCATCGGCAGGGTGCCGCACAGGGCAATGCCATAGAGCCAGAGGCCGAGGCGCGCGGCCGCGCTGGTGTCGAGCGCCAGCACGAGCGCGACCACGAGCGAGATTGCCGCCGCAACTGGGAGCGGCCAGACCAGCGCGGGCCTCGCCACCGCGCGCAATGCCGCGGGCAGGCGGATTGCGCCCTGGCGCAGCGCCGTACCGGCGCGGCCGCCCGCCCGGACGGCGAGGCCCATCAGGATCGCCCCGATCCCGGCGCCGATGAAGATGAGCGCGATGCCCATGCGGCGCTATTCCTTGCCCGCGAGGTAGCGCCGCTTCGCCTCTTCGGTCAGCCCGTACTCGCGCACCATCCGTTCGATCGCCGCCTCGTCCGACTTGTCGGCATACCGGAACTCGCTGTCCGCGTAGCGGTTGATCTCCTGGATCACCATCTCGACCGTGATCGGCTGGCGCAGCTCCTCGATCATCCCCTTCTTCTCGTCGTAGGACTTGAACAGGAACAGATCGGGCTCCTCCATCCATTCGTCCGGCAGCTCGAAATCCATCGCCCGGACCTTGATCGCGTCGGTGATGTTCTTGATCGCCCGTCCGGTGAAGCGTTCGTCGGCCTCCTGGATGCCCTTGAGATAGGTGCCGAGCTTGGCCAGCGTATCGAGCTTGCCGATGTCGGCCGACACCCGCTCATAGACCCGCTCCAGCCCCTCTTCCTGCGGCCGCGAATGCCGCCCGAAACTGTCGGCCACCGCCTTCTTGATCTCCTGCGCGGCATAGAGTTCATGCGCGCCCAGCGGGATCGCGTGGTTCTTCCCCAGCAGCAGCGCGAAGATGTCGATGTAATCGTCCCGCGTCTGCGGCCCATCGACGAGGAACCGCGCCCCCGCCCGCTGCCGAAGCGCGTCGTCCACGTTCTCGGGGTAATTCGAAAACATCCCGAAAGTGCAATTGCCCCGCACCACGGTATTCGCCCCGGCAAAGCTCTCCATCAGCACCGCGGTGATCTCGAGCTGCCCCGCCGACGATTGCCGGTCGCCGCGCTTGCCGGCGAGCTGGTCGATATCGTCGATCGTGCCGAAACCGATCACCGCGGGGTCGAGCACGTTGTTGATGAACGCCTTCGCGTTCTGCGCCGACTTGCCCTGGTAGCTGTCGATGCTCTCGGTACTCAAGTTCTGATAGCGGAACGGATAGCCCGCCACCTCGCAATAGCCCGAGATCATGCCCGCCATCATCTTGATGAGCGTGGTCTTGCCGGTGCCGGGCTTGCCGTCGCCATGAAGGTGAAGATGAAGCCGCCGAGCTCGGCAAACGGGTTCAGCTTGCGCTCGAAATCGTAGGCCATCAGCATCTTCGAGAGCTTCATCGCCTGGTATTTGGCGATGTGGTTGCCCACGACCTGGTGCGGCTTCACGAACTCCATGGTGAGTTTCGAGCCGCGCGCCTTGCGCGACGGCGTGAAGCCCGAGATCGTGAAATCGTCCGCCTCGACCCGGTAATTCGCCGAGGTAAACGCCTCGAGCCGCCCAGCGCTCTGTGCCCTCAGCGCCACCTTCTCCATCAGCTGTTCGGCGAAGGCCATCACCGTGGCCACCAGCCTGGGCTCGTCCTCGGCGAAGGCGGCGATCTCCTGATCGAGCTCCCACAGGCCCCCGTGCAGCGCCATCGAGGCATTGTCGGTCAGCACCTCCTCGACTGCCCCGATCTCGACCGACACCTCGCTCGCATGCGGGGCCAGCAGGAAGGCGGTCGTATTGGCGAAGACCGACAGCGCGACGAGGCTCTCGCCCACCAGGAGCTCGGCGAACCCCGCCTGTTTGTCCGACGAAAGCGCCGCCTGCAGGTTCTGCTTCTTGAGCTCGGCCAGCCCCGTCTGCCCGGCGTAGTTCTCCGCCATCGCGAGCGAGATCGCCAGCGCGCGCCTGAGCACATGCAGCACGGTGGCCTGCACCGGCGAGAGGATCGGGTCGCCGTGGTCGGTCGCCTCCACCCGCTCGATGAGCCGCACCCCCTCGGGCCGCGCCGTAGAACGCGTCACCAGCCCCGGCGTGATCGAGCGGAACCGCCGCGAACCTGTGCCGATCCCGGGACTGCGCTCCGGCGCCGGCCCCGGCGCCACCTTCGGCTTGGCGATCCGGGGCGTGTGGTCGAAGCCCGCGAGCATCCCCGCCGCCGCCTCGTAATGCGCCCGGATCTCGTCCTCGCGAAGCTCCATCTGATCGGCTGGCAATGACATCTACGCACCTCTTTTTCTTGGCAAAAATACTCCACGGGGGTCCGGGGGTGTGAAACCCCCGGCGTCACCGATAGCTCAATACCCGCCCCCCCGGGCTGACCACGAACTTGCGCACCTCGCGGAACCCCGGCGGGTTCTTCTCGGCCAGCACCTGGAACGGCCGCTGCGGCAGGATGATCGCCCGCTGCATCGAGGTCCGCCCGGCATCTGCCGCGCCCGCGAACGGGTCCAAGGCGAAAATCTCCCGCTCGACCGTGCCGAACCAGCCGGATCTCTCCGTCTCCACTCGCTCGCTCACCAGCTCTTCCATCGTCCAGGCCAAGGCCCAGTCCTCGCCCTCCGGCGCCTTTGCCTCCTCGAGCACCGCCTTCAAAGGCCCGGTTTGCAGCGTGAAGGCCGAGGAATACATCGGCCCGAGGTGGAAGCGCCTCAGCCGCTTCGGGTGCAGATCGTCGAAATCCTTGTCGAAGCCGCCGGCGATGGTCAGCAGCTTCAGCCCCGCCACCGCCTGGGCAATGAGATGCGATTGCACTTCGGGCCAGCGCCGCTCGTCCTTCGGCAGGGCGAACCGCCCGGTGTCCTCCAGTTCCATGAGATAGATCGTCGGGATGTTCACCTGGCTGTCGTAGACCGCCCAATGCACGAGGTAGCGCCGCCGCGGATCGCGCCCCTCGGCGAGATTGCCGAGCCAGACCGCATCCGGGTCGTTCTGCGCCCAGAACAGCTCGCCCCTGAGCATCTCCTCGTAATAGAGCCGCTGGCTCATCGCATACTGCAGCCGGGTGGGCACCTGGAGCTTGCCGACGATCTCCTCGACCATCTGCCGCTTGAGCTGCTCGGCCGAGGGCAGCGCCTTCAGATGCTTCTCCGCCTGCGCCGCGTCGGACGCCATTTGCATGAGTTCCGCATGCACCGGAAACCCGCTCTCCTCCCGGTCGAAGGTGAGCTTGCCGGGGCCGGGGCCTTCGGCGCGGCCGGTCATGTGGTACTTGTTCGCCAGCGCCCGGAAGGTGAAGCCGAGCCCGATGATGTAGCGCGCCAGCACTTGCACGTCTTCGCGCGAGAGCGCCCCCTCCGCCTCGAACTGCGCCGCCACCCGTGCCAGATGCCCGGTGATCGCCTGGAACTTGGCGAAGTAGCGGCGGGTAACGCGGGTGTCTTCGAGCGTGACATGGTCGCGGGTGAGGGCGTCGGTTTCAGGCATCGTCTTTAGGATTCTCGGGTAGGCCGATTCCAATGAGATAGCCGAAACCTTTCAAAGCGCGGCCAAAATCGCGAAGTCCTTCGAAGACCTCGAAAAAACCCGGAAGGGTGCGCCAACGGCCCGTGGCAGCAACCGTTTTGCCCAAGATGAACTCTCGCTCCGCATCGAGATCCGTATCGCCTCCCTCAGCGTCGGTTTTCGTCCTGAACGGGACCAGTGTGTTCGCGACCATTTGCTCGACGAAGGTGGGGACGTCTTGTCCATCGCCCGAGTACCCGATCCGAATGGTCTCGGTGCCGAGCGCTCTGCGACCCAGGGCGTTCAAATGAATATTCATGCACGTATCGGATGCTTCGATCGCCACAACGCCGTTGTACGTCTTGTGCGCCTGGTCATTCAGTTCAACATACAAACCGTCCAGCCCAAGTGCCTTGTCTTCAGCCTCAGATTTCGTACCGATTTCAAGGCGGACATAATTGCCGGTCCCGTCGCCGAATGTGGCCGATGTGATCCCCGCATCATTGAAGAGGACGATCTTAGAGGCTTCGATACTGTACACTTATTCCCCATACAAATTGCTGTCGTGCTTCTCCACGATCGCCGCGAACCGGCGGGCAAACCGCTCGTCCGCCTTCGCCTTCGCTTCCAGCACTTCGCGGGCGAACACCATGTGCTCCTCGTGCGCCTCCATCATGTCGGCCATCTTCTGGTTGGTCGCTGTCCCAATAGCGGCCATCGCGGCTTGCGCTTCCTTGTCGGTCTCCACCCCGATCTCGTTGATCCGGTGGGCCACGTCCTGCTGCTGCGCGGTCTTCAGCGATTTCGACAAGGCGTCATAGAGCACCACCCGCTGCTTCGTATCCGTCTGCAGCTTGTTGATCAG
>JAGRMO010000257.1:0-3264 GCA_020441205.1 Maritimibacter sp. | reverse complement strand
ACCATCTGCGTCGCCGCCTGGTTCTGCAGCGAGTCGACCCAGGTCTTGCCCTTCTCGATGTAGCGCTCGAGGGTCTGGCTGCGGGCGAGGCTTACCTGCTCCTGCTGCACCAGCGCGTTGTATTTCGCGTTAAGCTCGGCGAGCTCGGTCTCGAGCTTGGTCCGCGCCGCCGGGTCGGTGGTCGAGGCGATCTTGTTCTCGAGTTCGATGATCGTCGGGTCCATCCCTTGGATCTCGGCGCGCACGCTTTCGAGCTCGCCCACCGTCGCCTCGCGCTCGTCCAGCGTTTCGGTGAGGTTGGTGCCCACCTTCTCCTTCTGCTCGTTCAGCATGTCGAGCTGCCCCTGCAACAGCTTCACGATCACGTCGGATTTCGAGATCAGGTCCTGCAGCTTGTCGTCCACGTTCGCCGTGCGCATCCGCTCCTGGCGCAGCGCTTCGGCGCGGTGCTTGGAAAACACCCCGACCACGCTCTCCCAGCCGGTCTTCGAGCGCATCTCGTCGAAATCCTTAGAAAACCCGGCGGTGACGTCGTCGAGCCCCATGATCAACTCGGCGATATTCGCGTTCATCACCTCGGTGTGCTTGTGCACGTCGTCGAGCGTCGCGTTCTCGATGTCGATGGCGATATCGTCGCCGGTCTTGAGCTTGGCCCGCGCCGTTTCGATCCGCGTCGTGAGTTCGGAAATCTTCGATTGCGCCTCGGCCACCTGGGCCTGGCTTTCCTTGATCTGGGCGTCGAGAGTGGCGGCCATGGATACCTCGCAAAAGTGAAGGGGTGTAACATCGAATTGGGGAGAGCGTAGCGCGGTTTCAACGGTTTGGGGAAGGCGAAACCATGGAAAAACCGGGGAAACCTGCACGCGATCTCCCCGAACCGCTGCCGCTACCGGCCGGTCTTCGGTGGCGGAAACTGCGTGAGCGCCTCGGTGCCCGGATCGGGGGCAGGGGCCGCCGCATTGCCGGCCGGCGCATCCCCTGCGGGCGCAACCGGATCGCCCCCGCGCGCCGCCTGCACCGCGCCCGCGATGCTGGCCGCCGGCACCGCCCCGGTGACGATCTCCTCGCCCGCCTGAAACACGCCGGTCACCAGCCCTTCGAGCACCATCTCGCCGTCCCGTAGCGCGAGCACCGGCCCGCCGCTGTCGCCCTGCATCACCGCGCAGCCGAACACCAAAAGCCGCTTCGCGAAGGCCGTGCGCGGCGCGCCGCAATCCTCGGCGAGGCTCAGCACATGCGGCCTGAGCCCGGCATAGCCGGCAAATACCCAGGCCTCCGGATCGGCCGCGTCCGTGCCTCCGGCGATCTCCACATAGCCGATCTCGCGCCCGATCGGCGTCTTCAGCGTGAGCAGCACCCAATCCTCGGTGGGCTCCGCCGCTTCGGCTTGGGCTGCCAGGTCGGGGCCGAGCAGATAGCTCTCCACCTCCGCCACCGCCGCATAGGCGCCCTGCCGGTAGCCGGCGGCGAAGCGGATGCTGCCGGCCGGGATCCAGGAATTGCGAAACGGGTTGTAGAGGCAATGCGCCGCGGTCACGACGAGCCGTTCGCCCACCAGCGTACCGGTGCAATGGCTGCGGATCTGGGTCGAGGCGAAGTTCACCCGCCCGATGGCGCGCCACGGCATCAGGGCGGGATCGGCCACCGCGCGCGCCCGGATCGCCGCGCAGCCTTGGCCGAGCGCCGTCCCCGCCGCGCAGACCGCATCCCAGTCCGGCGCGTAATGGCTGCCGGTCACGAGCCCGCTGTTGGCCTCGCCCATGTATTGCGCCGGGCCAGGGGCCGCGAACAGGCAGACCAGCCCGGCGGCGAGCAGGGATCGGATGCGCGTCTTGGCCATGTCGGTCGCTCCCGAGGTCGAAGGAATGGCCGCCAGTATGCGCCAACCGGGCCGCGACACAACCGGCGCGTGACCGGGCCGATCGTCGATCCGTCCGCGCTCGCGAAGAACCCGCCCGCCACCGATTGTAACCGCCCCCGGATCGCGCCTAATCTCGCGCCATGACCGACCTCACCCAAGCCATCCTCGCCCAGATCGCGCTGCGCCGCGACGATCTCGTGGCGCTCACCCAGGGCCTCGTCCGCATCCCCACGCTGAACCCGCCCGGGCGCAACTACCGCGAGCTGGTCGACTGGCTGAAGGAGCGGCTCGAACGCACCGGCTGGACGGTCGAGCTGATCCGGGCCAAGGGCGCCATCGGCGACTCGGAGGCGCATCCGCGCTGGAACCTCGTCGCCCGCATCGACGGCGCGCGGCCCGGCGAGGTGGTGCATTTCAACGGCCATCACGATGTGGTCGAGGTGGGCCACGGCTGGACCCGCGATCCCTTCGGGGGCGAGGTCGAGGACGGCAGGGTCTACGGCCGCGGCACCTGCGACATGAAGGGCGGCATCGCCGCCGCCATCGTCGCCGCCGAGGCCTTCGTCGCCGCCCACCCCGATTTCGCCGGCGCCATCGAGCTCAGCGCCACGGCGGACGAGGAATCGGGCGGCTACGGCGGCGTCGCGTATCTCGCCGAGCGGGGATATTTCAGCCCGGACCGGGTGCAGCACGTGATCATCCCCGAGCCGCTGGGCAAGGACCGGATCTGCCTCGGCCACCGCGGCGTCTGGTGGGCCGAGATCGAGACCAGGGGCCGCATCGCCCACGGCTCGATGCCCTTCCTCGGCGATTCTGCGATCCGGCACATGTCGGCGGTGCTCGAGGAGATGGAACGCACGCTCTACCCGCTCCTCGCCCAGAAGCGCACCGACATGCCGGTGGTGCCGGAGGGGGCGCGTCAATCCACTCTCAACGTGAACTCGATCCATGGCGGCGAGCGGCAGATGGAGGAGGGCTTCACCGGCTTCCCCGCCCCGGTGGTGGCCGACCGCTGCACCATTGTCATCGACCGCCGCTTCCTGATCGAGGAAAGCCTGACGGATGTGAAGGACGAGGTGCGCAGCCTGATGGAACGGGTCCGGGCCGAGCGGCCGGGCTTCGACTACGAGATCCGCGACCTCCACGAGGTGATCCCCTCGATGACCGCGAAGGAGGCCCCTGTGGTGCGCTCCACCGCCGCCGCCATCGAGAAGGTGCTGGGGGCGCGGGCCGATTACGTGGTCTCGCCCGGCACCTACGATCAGAAGCATATCGACCGGATCGGCCGGCTCAAGAACTGCATCGCCTACGGGCCGGGTGTGCTCGACCTTGCCCACCAGCCCGACGAGTGGATCGGGATCGACGACATGGTGGACAGCGCGGGGGTGATGGCGCTGGTGCTG
>JAGRMO010000256.1 GCA_020441205.1 Maritimibacter sp. | reverse complement strand
GCGGCCGAAGCCCTTCACCTCGATGACGGACAAGCCCTGGACGCCGATCTCCTGCAGCGCCTCCTTCACCTCGTCGAGTTTGAACGGCTTGATGATCGCTTCGATCTTTTTCATGTGGTGTCTCTCCCCCCATGGAAAATGCTTCGCCGCCCAGTGACCACTTTCGCCGGGCGGCCTCAATTGGATAGGGTTGTGGTAGCGCAGCGGCGGGAAGGATTCCAGCCGTCGCGCACATTATTTGTGCATTCTGCCTGGAGCATGGGCGATTTGCGAAGGGTGAGGCCGGATCGGTGAGCGAACTTCTGACAGCGGCGCAGATGCGGGCGATCGAGCAGGCGGCGATTTCGGCGGGCGCGGTGACCGGGCTCGAGCTCATGGAACGGGCCGGGCGCGGGGTGGTCGAGGCGATTTTCGCGGAGTGGCCGGAGCTTGCGCCCGCCGGGGACGAGGTTTCGCCTGCGGCGGGCGGGGACCGAGGGGCCAGCCCCTCGGGCTCCCCGGAGTATTTGGACCAAGATGAAAGGCACCGGGCGGTGGTGCTCTGCGGCCCCGGCAACAACGGCGGCGACGGCTTCGTCGTGGCGCGGCTGTTGGCCGGGCTTGGGTGGGCGGTGGAGGTGTTTCTTTACGGCGACGCCGACAAGCTGCCGCCGGACGCGCGGGTGAACTTCGAGCGGTGGATGGAGATCGGAGAGGTGCGGCCGCTCAGGATGGCCGATGTCGATCTCTGGCAGGTGGATCTCGCGGTCGATGCATTGTTCGGCACCGGGCTCACGCGCCCCTTGGAGGGCGAGGCGCTGTTGGCGGCCAACGCGCTTGCGACACGAGCGTTCGGCGACGATCCGGTCGTAGCGGTCGACGCGCCCTCGGGCATGTGCATGGACTCGGGCCGACCGTTGGTGCCGCCCGAAGGCGACGGTGTGGCGGCGGCGGGGATGACAGTGAGTTTCCATGCGTTGAAACTCGGGCATGTTCTGGCGATGGGGCCGGAACGATGCGGGCGCGTGGTTGTGACGGATATCGGATTGCCGGAGCACGCCACGCGCAAAGGTCTGGCGGCATTTCACGGGATCGGACTGCCCGGAAGCATCGAGCTGCGCCGGCGGTTTGCGGTCGAGACCTGGGTGGACACTTATCCTCCGCTCGGGAAAGGGGCAGAGCCGCGGGAGCACAAATACGCCTACGGCCACGCGCTGATCCTCGCCGGTGGCTCCGGCAAGGGCGGCGCGGCGCGGCTCGCGGCGCGGGCGGCGCTCAGGATCGGGGCCGGGCTCGTCACCGTCGCGCCGACGCCGGGGGCTTTGCAGGAAAACGCCGCCCGGCTCGATGCGATCATGCTGGCGCCGGTGGGCGACGCGGCGGCGCTGGCCCGGGTTCTGGACGACACACGCCTCAACGCGCTCGCGCTGGGGCCGGGCCTCGGGCTCGACCGGGCGCGCGAGCTGGTGCCGGTGGCCTTGGCGACCAAGCGCGCGACGGTACTCGATGCCGATGCGCTCACCGCCTATGCCGACGACCCCGCGGCGTTGTTCGTGCTGCTGCACGGGGGATGTGTCCTCACGCCCCATGCCGGCGAATTCGCCCGGCTGTTTCCCGACATCGCTGCGGAACTGGCGAAGCCGGCCACCAGGGGCCCGGCCTATTCCAAGGTCGATGCCACGCGGGATGCCGCAAAACGGGCGGGGTGCGTGGTACTCTACAAGGGGGGCGACACGGTCATCGCCGATCCTTCGGGCTTCACGGAGGTCAATTCGGCCGCCTACGATCGGGCCGCGCCATGGCTCGCCACCGCGGGTGCGGGGGATGTGCTGGCAGGCATGATCGCGGGGTTGATGGCGCGGGGGTTCCGCCCGATGCAGGCGGCTTCCACCGCCGCCTGGCTGCATGTCGAGGCGGCGCGCAACTTCGGGCCCGGGCTGATCGCGGAAGACCTGCCGGAG
>JAGRMO010000051.1:25146-27261 GCA_020441205.1 Maritimibacter sp. | reverse complement strand
TCGCCGGGCTTGGCGCCCTGGGCCACCTTGATCTCGAGCTCCTCGCACTGGTTGAGGTATTCGGCGGTGACGCCGAAGCGCCCCGAGGCCACCTGCTTGATCTTGGCGGACGGGTTGTCGCCGTTGGGTTCGGGCACGAAATGCGCCGGATCCTCGCCGCCCTCGCCGCTATCGGACTTGGCGCCGATGCGGTTCATCGCCACGTTCAGCGTCTTGTGCGCTTCGGGGCTGAGCGCGCCGAGCGACATGCCGGGGGTGACGAAGCGCTTGCGGATCGAGGTAATGCTCTCGACTTCCGAGATCGGCACCGGGGCGCCGAGCGGCTTCATGTCGAGCATGTCGCGCAGGTGGATCGGCGGGTTCGATTGCATCGCCGCCGAATACTTGCGCCAGGTCTCGAAGCTCGCGGTATCGCAGGCCGATTGCATCAAATGCATCGTCTGGGCGCCCCAGGCATGGGTCTCGCCGCCCTTGCGGGCCTTGTAGAAGCCGCCGATGGGCAGCACGTTGGTGCCCTGGCTGCGCCAGCCCTTGGCGTGGATTTCCTCGAGCTTCTTCTGGATGCCGCCGACGCCGATGCCGGAGATCCGGCTGGTCATGCCCGGCAGGTATTCGTGCACCATGGCGCGCGACAGGCCGACGGCCTCGAAGTTGAGCCCGCCGCGGTAGGACGAAATCACCGAGATGCCCATCTTCGACATGATCTTGAGGAGGCCCTGGTCGATCGCCTCGCGGTAGAGCCGCACGGCGTCGGTGAGGCTGCCGTCGAGCAGCCCGCGCCGGATCCGGTCTGCGAGGCTGTCCTCGGCGAGGTAGGCGTTGACCACCGTGGCACCGCAGCCGATGAGCACCGCGAAGTAATGCGGGTCGATCGCCTCGGCCGAGCGGACGTTGAGCGAGGTGAAGGTGCGCAGGCCCTTGCGGGTCAGCCAGGAATGCACCGCGCTGGTGGCGAGGATCATCGGCATCGGCACCTTGCTCTCGTCCTGGCCGATGTCCGACAGCACGATATGGCCTGCGCCCGAGCGCACGGCATCCTCGGCCTCGGCGCGGATCCGGGTCAGCGCGTCGCGCAGGCTCTGCGGTCCGGCGCCGGCCGGGAAGGTGCAATCGATCTCGACCATCGGCGCCTTGAACTGGCGGGTCAGCTCGTCGAACTGGGCGTTGGCCACGAAGGGGCTTTCGATCACCAGAATCTCGGTCTGGCTGCCGGCCTCGTCGAGGACGTTCTTGAGGTTGCCGAACCGGGTCTTGAGGCTCATCACCCGGTATTCGCGCAAGCTGTCGATCGGCGGGTTGGTCACCTGGCTGAAGTTCTGCCGGAAGAAATGGCTGAGGTTGCGGTACTGGTTCGAGAGCACGGCGGCGGGGGTGTCGTCGCCCATCGAGGCGACGATCTCCTTGCCGTCCTCGGCCATCGGCGCGAGCACCTGTTCGAGGTCTTCGAGCGTGTAGCCGGCGGCGATCTGGCGCTTGCGCAGCTCGTCGCCCGTGAACAGGGCCTTTTCCTCGACCGCGTTCAGCGCATCGTCGATCTCGTTGATATGCTTGACCGCTTCCGCGAACGGATGGGTGGCGGCGAGCCGGTCCTTGATCTCGGCGTCGTGGTAGAGGGTGCCCTCCTTCATGTCGACGGCGAGGATCTGGCCCGGGCCGAGGGCGCCCTTCTCGATCACGCTGGCCTCGTCGATCGGCACCATGCCGGCTTCCGAGCCCGCGATCATCAGCCCGTCGCCGGTGACGACGTAGCGCATCGGGCGCAGGCCATTGCGGTCGAGCCCGGCGCAGACCCAGCGGCCGTCGGTCATGGCGAGGGCGGCGGGGCCGTCCCAGGGCTCCATCGTCGCGTTGGCGTAGGAATACATGTCGGCCCAGGGCTGAGGCATTTCGCCCGCCTGCTTCGACCAGGCTTCCGGCACCAGCATGACCTTGGCCATCGGCGCCGAGCGGCCGGCGCGCACCAGCACCTCGAAGACGGAGTCGAGCGCGGCCGAGTCGGACGAGCCGTGCGGGACGATCGGCTTGATGTCTTCGGCGAGGTCGCCGAAGGTCGCCGATGCCATGCGGATCTCGTGCGACTTCATCCAGTTGAGGTTGCCCTTCAGCGTGTTGATC
>JAGRMO010000051.1:24574-25077 GCA_020441205.1 Maritimibacter sp. | reverse complement strand
CGCTGGTGATAGATCGCGAAGGCGCTCTCGAAGCGTTCGTCCTTGAGGTCGGGGTAGAACTCGGCGACCTGCTCGGCGAGCATCATGCCCTTGTAGATGATCGAGCGGCACGACAGGCTGGCGATGTAGAGATCGCGCACGCCGGCGGCGGCCGCAGCCTTCTCGATCCGGCGGCGGATGACGTAGAGCTCGCGCTCGAAGGTCTCCTCGTCGACGCGCTTGGCGTTCGAGATGATGATCTGCTCGATTTCGGGCCGGGTGGCGTTGGCCTTTTCGCCGAGGCAGTCGATCTTCACCGGCACGCCGCGCCAGCCGTAGATGTAATAGCCCATCTTCAGCACTTCGGTCTCGACGATGGTGCGGCAGGTCTCCTGCTCGCCGAAATTCGTGCGCGGCAGGAAGACCTGGCCCACGGCCATGAGCTCGTCCATGCGGGGCTCGTGGCCGGTGCGGCGGATCTGGTCGTAGAAGAAGGCGGGCGGGATCTGCACATGGATGCCGGC
>JAGRMO010000051.1:21093-24567 GCA_020441205.1 Maritimibacter sp. | reverse complement strand
CCGGTCTTGCCGTCGGCGTCGACGGCGCCGCGGTGCCAAACGGCCTTCAGCGCGTCGATGCCGTTCTCGACCACCTTGCGCGACGGTTTGCCGTCGATCGCGACCACGAGGCCGACGCCGCAGGAGGCGTGCTCGAACTCTTCGCGGTACATGCCGTTCTCGGCCAGCCAGGTGCGGCGGGCTTCTTCCTCGGCTTTCCAGCTCTCGTCGTAGGTGGTCATGTCCACTCCTTTCCTTGAAGTGCCCCCGGGACGAACGCGCCGCCCGGGTATTCCGTCATTTTCCGTCAGTTTCGTCGAGGCCGCCGAAGGCCTCGAGGCAATCCTGTCGGGTCATCAGCTTGCGGCCCGCGCCGGCGTAGGCGTAGCTGTCGGGCTTGTGGTCGATGTAGATCTCGTTGGTGAAGGTCAGCCCGCCGGCATCGTCGAGCAGGCCGATGGGCAGTTCGATCCTCTGGGCAGCCGCGCCCGGCGCGGTCACCCGATAATAGAGCCCGGAACCGCAGCGGCTGCAGAAGCCGCGTTCGGCCCAGTCCGAGGACTGGATTCGGGCGATGTGCTCCTCGCCGTGCCAGGTGATGGCGCCGGCCGGCAGCGACATGCCGAGCAGCGCGGACCCGGTCCAGCGCCGGCACATCTCGCAATGGCAGGCACCGAAATCGGGCGTGGCAAGCACGGCCTCGAAGCGCACGGCGCCGCAGAGGCAGCCGCCCGGGCGGGTCTGCGGGAAGATGGCCGAGGCGGCGGCGACGGGTCGCGGATCGGTCATAGCGGGGCCGCCTCCGGGGCTGGGAGCGACAGGGCCGGAGCGGCGGCATCCTGCAGGCGGCAATCGTAAAGCGGCATGGTCGAACCGAAACCCGGCTCGCCCGGCAGGATGATGTCGACCGGGCGGTCGTCATAGAGGCCGGGTACGCCGTCGGCGCCGACCACTTCCTCGGGGCCGAGAAAGAACATCCCGAGCTCGCGCGAATAGAACTGCGTGCCCTTCGAGGCGTATTCGGTCGTGCCTTCGTCGTCGACGATCTCGAGCTGGGTCTGCACCTCGTCCATCTCGAAACCGTCGATGGTGACGGTCTCGCCGGTCAGCCGGTCGGCGCCGGTGACGCGGATGTCGTAGCGACGGTCGGGCGTGGCGCGGTGCATGTTGAAATCGAAAGTGTCGAGCCCGGTTTCGAGCAGTTCGGTGACGCTGATCGGATCGGAAGCCGGCGGCGCGAACTTCTCGCGCGAGCCGTCCCAGCTGTAGGCAGCATCGAGCCATTGGTAATCGTCATCGTAGCTGACGATGGAATCGAGCCCTTCGAGCGAGAAGCTGGCCTCCCAGACGCCGCCGGCGCGGCCGGCTTCGCAGCGCCACAGGAGCGAGACGGTGCAGCCCCGGTTCTGGACCGACATGAACGCCTCGCAGCCCGCGGGGGTGGTGAAATCCGCCGCGCCGGCCGCGGTGGCGAGCGTGAGAAGGGCCGAGCCTGCCAGGATACGCGCGCGCATGGTCATGCCTCCCGCAGTGTCGCGGCCCGGCGGGCCCGGCGGGCGAGGCGAACGTGGCGCTGGCGGGTGATGCCGCCTTCGGCGCGAATGCGCCGGGTGGCCTCGGCGGTGTCGCCGTTCACAAAGGCGCGCACGATGGGCTGCAGCGCGCGCCTGCGGGCGAGGCGCTGAGCCAGCGAATGGCCGTAGCCGGGAAAGACGAAATGCGTGGTGCGCGCGGGCTTCGGCAGCCGCAGGGCGTGGCGCAATTCGGTTTCGGTGCCCCCGTTGAGGGTGAAGATCTCTGCCTCGTCGGGCAGCGCGTCGAGCTCGCGCACGCGGATGCGGCCGATCTCGTCGCGGTATTTCATCCAGCGGTCCTCGTCGGGGACGACGGCAGGGTCGACGGAATACTGCGGCACGATCGCGAGCACGCGGTCGAGCTTCATGTGGCAAGCCATGGTGAGCGCGCTGAACGCGCCCATCGAAGCGCCGAGCGCGATGGTCTCGGTCGCGCCGATGCGCCGGGCCACCTCGCGGCTGCGGGCCGCGACTTCCTCGATCCAGCCCTCGCGGTTCATCCAGCTGCGACGGATGTCGGAGATGAACAGAACCGAGTTTTCGCCGTCGGCATGGGCCGAGCCGAAAAACTCGGGCTGGGTGTTGGGCACGCGCTTCAGCCGCCCGGCGGAGGAGAACGAGAGCACGAGGCGGCGCGACAGGCCGCGGATCAGCGCGAATTGGGCGTCCGGCAACGTCGTGGGGATGATCTCGAGCGGCAGGATCTCGGCGCGCGACGAAGCGGCGGCGTCGGCTTCCGGCCGCGCCGCTGTCGTCATTTCTGCCCTGTCCGTCCGCTCGGCCATGGTTGCCTTCCCTATTCCGCCGCCACTTCGGCCGCCTGGGCGGCGAAGCTCTTCAGGATCGCGGCCGCGGCGTCGCGGCCGTCCTTGATCGCCCAGACGACGAGCGAGGCGCCGCGCACGATGTCGCCGGCGGCGTAGACATCGGCGAGCCTGGTCGCGCCGGTGTTGAACGCGGCCTCGACGGTGCCCCAGCGGGTCACCGGCAGATCGGGTTCGGCCCAGGCCTCGGGCAGGTCTTCGGGCTCGAAGCCGAGCGCCTTGACCACGAGGTCGGCGTCCTCGGTGTAGTCGGCGCCCTCGATCGGCTCGGGGCTCTGGCGGCCGCTGGCGTCGGGGTCGCCGAGCCGCATCCGCTGGATGACGACGCCGGAAACCGGGTCGCCCTTGAAGCCCTTCGGGTTGGTCAGCCAGACGAACTTGACGCCTTCTTCCTCGGCGTTGGCCACTTCGCGCTGCGAGCCCGGCATGTTCGACCGGTCGCGGCGATAGAGGCATTTGACGCTGGTCGCGCCCTGGCGGATGGCGGTGCGCACGCAGTCCATCGCGGTATCGCCGCCGCCGATCACCACCACTTTCTTGCCCTTCGCGTTGAGCGTGCCGTCCTCGTATTCGGCCACTTCGTCGCCGAAGCCCACCTTGTTCGAGGCGGTCAGGTAGTCGAGCGCGCGCACGATGCCCTGGGCGCCGGCGCCGGGGCCCGAGAGCTCGCGGGTCTTGTAGACGCCGGTGGCGATCAGCACCGCGTCGTGCTGGCCGCGCAGCGCCTGGAAGCTCAGATCGGTGCCGATGTTGCAGTTCATCACGAATTTCACGCCCGACCGCTCGAGCTGCTCGACGCGGCGCATGACCACGTCTTTTTCGAGCTTGAAGCCGGGAATGCCGTAGGTCAGCAGCCCGCCGGCGCGGTCGTGGCGGTCGTAGATCGTGACCTGGACACCCTGGCGGCGCAGCACGTCGGCGGCGGCGAGGCCGGCGGGGCCGGCACCGATGATGCCGACGCTCTCGGTACGCTCCCTGGCCGGCGCTATGTCCTTCACCCAGCCCCGATCCCAGGCGGTGTCGGTGATGTATTTCTCGACCGAGCCGATGGTCACGGTGCCGTGGCCCGATTGCTCGATCACGCAATTGCCTTCGCA
>JAGRMO010000051.1:0-21074 GCA_020441205.1 Maritimibacter sp. | reverse complement strand
GCAGATCTCGGGGAAGGTGTTGGTGGCCTGGCTGATCTCGTAGGCCTCTTCGAGCCGGCCCATCGCGGTCATGCGCAGCCAGTCGGGAATGTTGTTGTGCAGCGGGCAATGCGACTGGCAATAGGGCACGCCGCATTGGGAACAGCGCGAGGCCTGTTCGGCCGCCTTCTCGGTGGCGAACTCGGCGTAGATCTCGTCGAAATCGCGGTTGCGCCGGTCGGCTTTGCGCTTCTCGGGCATGTCGCGCGCGATGTCGACGAATTTCAGCATCGGCTGCTTGGCCATGTCGTAATCTCCGTTGCCTTCGAAGGGTTTCTTTAGCAGGGATTCGGCAAAATAAAAGGCAAATGTGTTGACCCATTTCGGGCGCTCCGGCCCAGGTTTTCTGGTGAAACCGACCGGACCGGCCATTTTATGGTCAGTACTACTGACTTAAAAATCGAATTACCGAGTGAAAACAGGCGATAGCGCGCGGGCGATTCGCAAGGGCCCCGCCGGTCAGCTCACCACTCCGGCCGCGGCCAGGGCCAGGAGGAGGCCGCCGAAGACCAGGCGGTAGATCGAGAAGACGGTGAAGCGGTTCGAGCGGATGAAGCCCAGCAGCCATTTGACCGAGACGAAAGCGGTGATGGTCGAGACGACGAAGGCGATACCGAGCGAGGTCCAGTCTTCCGAACCGGCGCCGTCGCGCAGCTGGCCGAAGATCTCGAACGCGCTGGCGGCGTACATCGTCGGGATGCCGACGAGAAAGGCGAACTCGGTCGCGGCCGGGCGGTTCGAGGTGCCGAGGACCATGGCCACGAAGATCGTCGTGCCGGACCGCGACAACCCGGGAAACACTCCGGCGACGACCTGGGCGATGCCGACGGCGATGGCGACGCGCCAGAGGATCGCGCTTTGGTCTTCGAGCTTGCCGGCGTAGATTTCGGCGGCGATCATCCAGAACGCCCCGATCACCAGCGCCCAGGCGATAGGGGTGATGGTCTCGGGCAGTTCGAAGCCCAGCGCCTTCACGATCAGGCCGAGCACGGCGGTGATCAGGAAGGCGACGGTCAGCTTGACGAGGTAGTCGCGGTTCTCGGCGTCCTGCCAGCCGGTGAGCAGCCCGACGATGCGGCGCCAGTAGATCAGCGTCACCGCGAGGATTGCGCCGGCCTGGATGACGATCACATAGGTATCCGAGCGGTCGCCGAGCCAGTGTTCGGCCAGCAGGAGGTGGCCGGTCGACGAGATCGGGAGAAACTCGGTGATCCCCTCGATCACACCGAACAGCACGTCGTTGAGATAACTCACACGGGGCCTCCGTCCGCGGGGCGGCGCGGCCTCGCCGCGGTACGAAACATCAGATCTTCAGGTTCTTGGCCGAAGCCTTGATCGCCGCGTACTGGCCCGAATCGCGGAACCGGTAGAGATATGTCGGCAGGACCGCGGTCATCGCGGTGCGGTCGAGGCCCAGATCGGCGAAGGTCTTGGCGCCGGCCGCGACGACGTTGTCATGCGCGAGACTTTTGACCTGATCGACGGTGAGCGGCGCCTTGATGAGCCCGCCCGAGAGTTTCTGCCAGAGGTCGAACCACCAGGCGAAGAAGCGGGCGATGCCGAAGGGCAGGTTGAGGATCGGGCGGCGGCGCTGGATGATGCCCAGCATGGTCACCATGAGCGCGCGGAAGGTCCGGGTCTCGGGTCCGCCGAGCTCGTAGACACCGGGCTTGGCCTTGCCCTCGGCGGCGATCTGGGCGGCGGCGGCGACGTCGTCGACGAACACCGGCTGGAACCGTGTCGCGCCGCCGACGATCGGCAGCACCGGGCTCATCACCGCCATGCCGGCGAAACGGTTGAAGAAATCGTCTTCCTGGCCGAACATCACCGAGGGGCGCAGGATAACGGCCTTGGGCATGTGGCGCAGCACCGCCTCTTCGCCCGCGCCCTTGGTGCGGGCATAGAGTACCTCGCTCTTGCTGTCGGCGCCGATGGCCGAGACATGGACGAGGGAGGCGACACCCTCGGCGGCGGCGAGGCGGGCGATCCGCTCGGCGCCCAGGTGCTGGACCGCGTCGAAATTGTTCCGCCCGGATTTGTCGAACGTGCCCACGCAATTGACCACGGCGTCGGCGCCGTGCATCGCTTCGGCGACCGACATGTCGTCGCGGATGTTGCACAGCACCGGCTCGACCTGGCCGACCACGCCATAGGTGCGCACGAAGAGGGCTTCGTTCGGGCGGCGCACCGCGACGCGCACGCGCCAGCCCGCGCGGGCCATGCGGCTTGCGATGTAGCGGCCGAGGAAGCCGGACCCGCCGTAGATGGTGACCAGTTTCGACATGGCGATCTCCACAGGAATTCCTGGCCCTGAATACCCTCGCATACCCCTCGCTACAAGGCGAAAGGCGGCGGCGCCGGGGCCTTGGCGAAACCCGTTGACACGCCCCGTCGCCGGCGATACATCGCGGCCTCACGCACCTGTGCCCAGGTGGCGGAATTGGTAGACGCGCTGGTTTCAGGTACCAGTGGCCGAAAGGTCGTGGAGGTTCGAGTCCTCTCCTGGGCACCATTTCTCCCTAAAAAACTCGATCTGCCCGTCGCGCCCTGGCGCGGGCATCGTCGCGGCAATGTCGAGACGGGCGGCCGTCGCGGCTCGCCTGGCTCAGAGATCCTTCACCAGCCGCAGCGCGTCGTAGATCGCGGCATGGGTGTTGCGGGCGGAGACGGCATCGCCGATGCGGAAGAGCTGGAACCGGCCGTGGGGGTTGCGCACGAGCGCCTGCGGACGGCCGTCGATCAGTGCGTCGTAGTCGACTGCGCCGAGGTTCGACGACAGCGGCTTGAGATCGAAGTAGAGATCGGCGAGCGGCAGGGTCCCGTAGTTGACCACGACCTGATCGTAAGACTTCTCGATGCGCAGATCCGAGTAGTCCGTGCCGATCACCGCGGTGAGCGCGTTGCCGGCGCGTTTGACCTCGAGCAGGCGGCGGGCGACGGTGAAGGTCACGTCATGTTTCTGCAGCGCCCGCATGTAGGGCACGAGGTTCATCGCCATGATGTCGGGAGCGAAGGTGCGATCGGGCGTCATCACCTCGACTTTCGATCCGGCCTCGGCGGCGATCTGTGCAGCCATCAGCCCGGGGTGATCGCCGCTTTCGTCATAGATCAGCACATTCGCGCCGGGGTTCACGTCGCCCGAGATCAGATCCCAGGACGAGACGACGAGTTCGGCGTCGCGGCCGGTTTCGTAGAGCTCGATGTTGGGCAGGCCGCCGGTGGCGACGATCACCACGTCGGGCGCCAGCGCGGTGACGTCGCCCGCCTCGGCCCAGGTGTTGAACCGGAAGGTCACGCCGTTGGCCTCGCATTGCGCCACGCGCCAGTCGACGATGCCGATCATCTCGCGCCGTCGCGGGTCGCGGGCCGTGAGGCGCAGCTGGCCGCCCGGGTCGGGCTGGGCCTCGAAAACGGTCACTTCGTGGCCGCGCTCGGCTGCGACGCGGGCGGCTTCCAGCCCGCCGGGGCCCGCGCCGATCACCACCACGCGCCGACACGTCGTGGCCTTGGCAATGTCGTGCGGCATGGTCTCTTCGCGCCCGGTCGCCGGGTTGTGCAGGCACAGCGCCTCGCCGGCTTGGTAGATCCGGTCGAGGCAATAGTTGGCGCCGACGCAGGGGCGGATATCACCCTCGCGCTTTTCGACGATCTTGCGCACGAGATGCGGGTCGGCGATGTGGGCGCGGGTCATCCCCACCATGTCGAGCAATCCCGCCGCGATCGCATGGCGCGCGGTGGCGACATCGGGGATTCGCGCGGCGTGGAAAGTGGGCAGCCCGGTGGCCTTGCGGACTTCACCCGCGAAATCCAGATGCGGCGCGCTTTTCATCCCCTGCACCGGGATCACATCGGTCATCGCCGGATCGGTATGGATGCGGCCTCGGATCACGTTGAGAAAGTCAACCTGGCCGGAGGCGGCGAGGCGGCGCGCGATCTCGAGCCCATCTTCGGCGGTGAGCCCGCCCGGGGCCGCCTCGTCGGCGGTGAACCGGACGCCGACGATGAACGCTGCGCCCACCCGGGCCCGGATCGCGGCGAGCACGTCGGTGAGCATCTGCATCCGGCTCTCGAGCGTCTGCCCGCCATAGGGCCCGTCGAGATCGTTGGTGAGCGGCGACCAGAACTGGTCGAGCAGATGGCCATAGACCTCGAGCTCGATCCCGTCCATCCCGCCCGCCTGCATCCGTTCGGCGGCGTCGGCGAAATCGGCGATGATGCGGGCAATGTCCCAATCCTCGGCGAGCTTGGGGAAGGCGCGGTGGGCGGGTTCGCGGTGCTTGGACGACGACACCGAGGGCAGCCAGTCGCCCTTGTTCCAGCCGGTGCGCCGGCCAAGGTGGGTGAGCTGGATCATCGCCGCCGCGCCGTGTTCATGGACCGCATCGGTGAGTTCGCGGATCCACGGCACCACCTCGTCCTTGTAGGCGAGGATGTTGTTGAACACCGGCGGGCTGTCCTTCGACACCGCCGCCGAGCCCGCGGTCATGGTCAGCGCCACGCCCGCCCGCGCCCGCTCCTCGTGATAGGCGCGGTAACGGCCCTTGGGCATTCCGTCCTGCGGATAGGCCGGCTCGTGGGCGGTGATCATGATCCGGTTCTTTAGCGTCAGGTGCTTGAGCTGGAACGGCTGCAACAGCGGGTCGGTCATCATCTCTCTCTCAGTACCATCCGTCCGGCATCGACGCTTTCTTTCGGGCGATGAACTCCTTCAGCGCCTCGTCGGTGCCGGGGTCGAGCGGCGGGGCCTCGTAGTCGTTCAGGATCTCTTTCCAGCGCTGGTTGGCGCGGGTGGCGGCGTCGACCCGCCCGGTCTCGTCCCAGGTCTCCCAGGTGCGGTCGTCGTTGAAGCCGCTGTCCCAATAGGCGGTCTCGTAGTGGCGCATCGTATGCGCCACGCCGAACAGGTGCTCGCCGGGGCCCTTTTCCGCCAGTGCCTCGAAAGCGAGCGTGTCGTCGGTGACCTCGATGCCCTTGAGATAGGCGTGGAGCGCGCCGGCCATGTCGCTGTCCATGATGAATTTCTCATAGGACATCGACAGCAGACCGTCGAGGAAGCCTGCGGTGTGCAGGATGTAATTCGCCCCCGACTGCACCGCCGACATCATCGACATCATCGCCTGCTGCATCGCCTGGCCGTCGGGCATCTTCGATGTGGCGAAATTGCCCGCGTTGCGCAGCGGCAGGTTGAGCCGGCGGGCGAGCTGGCCGAGCACGAGCGATCCCAGCGCCGGCTCGGGCGTGCCGAAGGTGGGCGAGCCCGAGCGCATGTTCATCGTGGTCAGGAAGCCCGCGATCACCACCGGCGCGCCGGGACGGGTGAGCTGGGCGAGCGCGGCGGACGACATGGTCTCGGCCAGGCACTGCGCCACCGCGCCTGCCATGGTCAGCGGCGAGACCGCGCCGCCCAGCAGGAACGGCAGGTGGATCGAGCCCTGGCCCGCCGCCGCGTAGGTGCGGATGCCGGCCGCCGTCACCCCGTCGAGCACCAAAGGCGAGGTGGTGTTGAAATTGCCCATGATGACGCAGTTCCGGTCGATGAAATCGGCGCCGAACAGGATGCGGCACATCTCGATACTGTCCGCCGCCCGCTCGGCGGCGGTGATCGAGCCAAGGAAGGCCCGGTCGGAATAGCGCATATGGGCATAGACCATGTCGAGATGGCGCTTGTTCACCGGCACGTCGGTGGGCTCGCAGATCGTGCCGCCGGAATGGTGCAGCCAGGGCGACGACTGCGCGAGCTTCACGAAATTCTCGAAATCCGCGATCGTGCCGTAGCGCCGCCCCCGGTCGAGATCCATCACGAAGGGCGAGCCGTAGGCGGGCGCGAAGACCATCGAGTCGCCGCCGATCTCGACCGAATTCGCCGGGTTGCGGGCGTGCTGGGTGAAGCGGGCGGGCGCGGTGGCGAGGATCTCGCGCACCATGCCGGGCGGAAATTTCACGCTCCAGACATTGGCCGAGATCTCCGAGACCTCGGCCCCGGCGGTGCGGTAGAGCCGCATCGCCGCGGCGTCGTCGCGCAGCTCGATCCCGAGCTCGGCGAGGATGCGATCGGCGGTCGCCTCGATACGGACGAGCGAGGCTTCGTCGAGCAGGTCATAGGTCGGGATCCGCCGGGTGATGTAGGGCACGCGAAGGCCCGGGTTGTCGCCCGGCTTGCCGGTGCGTCGGACCCTCTCGGTCCCGCCACGCGGGCGGCGTCGGCGCGCCGGTGTCTCCATCTTCGTGACTCGCTCTCCATCGTCAGGATTGACATGAGTGACGACTTTATTGACACCTGTGTCAAGTCTCTTGTGCAGCGGTGACAGGACTGCTACCAGACGCCATGGACCAGAGTGCGAAACCCGATACCGGTGAGGCGGCCTGGCTCGAGGCGGCGCATGAGGTGTTGACCGAGAGCGGCGTCGAGGCGGTCAAGGTGATGGCGCTGGCGCAGAAGCTCGGGCTTACCCGCACCAGCTTCTACTGGCATTTCAAGGATCGCGACGCGCTGCTTGACGCGATCGTCCAGCGCTGGGAACGGAAGAACACCGGCAATCTCGCGGCCCGCGCCGAGGCCTATGCCGAGAGCATCGTCGAGGCGGTGTTCAACCTGTTCGATTGCTGGCTAGACAACAATCTGTTCGATGCGCAGCTCGACAACGCGATCCGCAATTGGGCGCGCAACGATGCCGGGCTCAAGCGGCGGCTCGATGCGGCCGACCGGGTGCGCGAAGAGGCGGTGGTCGCGATGTTCCGCCGCTTCGGCTACGGCGAAGGCCAGGCGCGGTCGCGCGCGCTGACGATTATGTACACCCAGGTGGGCTATATCGCGATGGCCATCGAGGAAAGCCGCGAGACCCGGATCGCCAACATGCCGGACTATGTCGAGGTGTTCACCGGGGTGACGCCCAGCGCGGCGGATGTCGAGCGGTTCACCAGCCGGCATCTGTGAAGGCTCCGGGCCCATGGGGGCCGCCGGTCATCGCGAAATCGTTAGGACTTTCCGAAAAACCGCCCATAAACCGTTGGTTATGGCTTTGCCCCTAGCGTGGTCTGCAAACCAAATGGGGGCGCAGATGCCATATTCCGACCTGCCGCCGCAGGCGTTCTGGAAATTGTGCCGGACCGATCCGGAGTTCCTGACCACGGCGATCTATCGGCCGAAGTTTCCGCTCGCGCCCGGGATGCGGGTCGCGACCGCCGGGAGCTGTTTTGCCCAGAATGTCGGCCGTTACATCCGCGCCTCCGAGCTGGACTTCGTCGATGCCGAACCGGCGCCGCCGGGCATGGGCCAGGATACCCAGACGCGGTTCGGCTACGGCCTCTATTCGGCGCGCTACGGCAATGTCTACACCGCTCGCCAACTGCGCCAGCTGGTCGAGGATGCCTGGTCGGGCACGGTGCACGACGCGGCCGTATGGTCCAACGGCGGGCGCTACTACGACGGGCTGAGGCCCAATGTCGAACCGGGCGGGCTCGCGAGCGCGGGCGAGGTCCGCGCCCAGCGGCGCGATCATCTCCGGCGGGTGCGCCGGATGTTCGCCCAGACCGATGTGTTCATCTTCACCCTCGGGCTCACCGAGGCCTGGGCCGACCGCGAGAGCGGGCTGGTGTTCCCGACCGCGCCCGGCGTGGTGGCCGGCCGGTTCGACCCTGCCCGGCACCATTTCGTCAATTTCGGCATGGCCGAGACGTTCGAGGATCTCGCCGCCGCGCTCGCGATCCTTCGTGCCGCGCGCCCGGGGCTCAGGGTGATCCTCACCGTCTCGCCGGTGCCGCTGACGGCGACGGCAAGCGGCGACCATGTCCTCGTCGCCACGACCTATTCCAAATCCGTGCTGCGGGCGGTGGCAGGCGAACTGGCCGCGCTCGACCCGGCGACCGATTACTTTCCGTCCTACGAGATCATCGCCGGGCTGCCGTTCGGCACACGACATTACCAGGACAACCTGCGCAACGTCACCCGCGCCGGCGTCGACGCGGCGATGGGCGTGTTCTTCGCGGCGCACTCCGGGCTGCGCCCGGTCCCGCATCCGGTCCCGCTCAAGGTCTGCGATTGCGCTCCGAGCGACGTCGCGACCGAGGAGCAGACCGAGGTCTGCGAGGAGGCGATGCTGGCCGCATTCGACGCCGCATGAGCTTATGCGTGATCGGCAATTCCCATGTCGGGATGCTGCGGGCGGCGGCGCAATCCGGCTGGCGCGGGCCGCCGCTCGTGTATTTCGCCAAGGCCGGCGGCGGGATCGAAAGGGCGCGGGTGCGGGGTTCGGTCATCATCGCCGACGATCCCGATCTGGTCGCGGCGCAGCGGCGTTATGGGCTGCCGACCGAGATCGACGTCGCCGACTGCGAGGCGGTGATCTTCGTGGCCGGTACCGCCTCGCTTTTCAACGCGGCTCAGGTGCTGCAAAGCCACCGGCTGTCGGACCCGGTCGGGCCTGGCGGCGGCGGCTCGGCGGGGGCCGAACTGGCGGAGCGCGATCCGCGGCAGCTCTTGTCGCAGGCCGCTTTCGTCGATGCGCTGGCCGATCGGGCGCGCGCGGGCTACAGCCACCGTTTCGCAACCGCGTTGCGCCGCGCCACCGGCGTGCCGATGTTTCTGGTGCCGCAGCCCTTCCCCGGCGAAGCCGTGCTCGACGCCCCGCCACCGCACGGGCCTCTGTTCCGCCGGCTGCGCGCCAGCGGCGAGGGCGCGGCCGTCGTCGCGCCGCTGGCCTTGGCGCTCGAGCGCGCCTTTGCCGGTATCGAGGGGCTCCACCTCCTGCTTCAGCCGGAGGATACGGTCGCGCATGGATTTCTCACCGCGCGCGCTTTCACCCGCGATGCCGTCCGTGTGAACGGGGCGACGCCGCAGCACGGCGGCGATTTCCTCCATGTCGGCGCAGTGTTCGGGTCGCGGGTTCTCGACAGGGTCGCCACCGTTCTGAACGGTTGAGATCCGCGACCATCCGCGACCGAATGGTTAGCATGCCGACCTGCGACCATTTGCTGCGCAGACGAAACTTTACCCGGTGCAAGACCGGCCGCACAATCTGCGCAGGAGGAGGCGAAGAGCTGTGCCACGCAAGTTGCGCAACATGAAAGAGTTTTCGGACGTGACCGGGCTGTCGCGCCCGACTGTCTCGAAGTATTTCAACGACCCCGACAGCGTACGGGCCTCGACGCGCGCCCGGATCGAGGCGGCTCTGGCGGAATACGATTTCCGGCCCAATTTCTTCGCGGTCAACCAGAACCGGCGCGATCCCAAGACCATCGGCATCGTGGTGCCGCAGTTCACCGATCCGTTCTACGCCGAGATCGTCGGGCGCATCGAGCAGGCGGCGATGGCGGCGGGCTACGCCGCGATCACGCTCAGTTCGCACGGGTCGCCGGACAACGAGGCGCGCGCGATCGAGATGATCCGCTCGCTCAACATCGGCGCGGTGATCCTGTCGCCGCTCGGCCATGCCTCGGATGCCGAGGCCATCGCGCGGCTGCGCGACGAGACGCCTCTGCTTCTGCTCGACAGTCATGTCGACGGGCTCGAGGCGCATTCGCTCGGCTGCGACAACGGTCAGGGGATCGGGCTGATGGTCGACTATCTCTGCGAGACCGGCCCCGCGCCCTGCTACGTCGACATGCCCGAGGTCAATTCCACCGCGCTCGAACGACGCGAGGCCTATATCGGCGCGATGGAGGCGCGGGGGCTCGCGCCGATGATCCTGCCGCCGCCCTCCGAAGGCTGGCGGTTCGAGGAGATCGGCGCCGAGGCGGCGCGGCGCGCGCTCGATGCGGGCGGGTTTCCCTCGCCCACGGTGCTCTGCGGCAACGACCGTTTCGCGATGGGCGTGCTCGCGGCCACCTGCAAGGCGGGCCTCAAGATCGGCCCCCAGGGCGATCTGCGCGTCGCCGGCCACGACGATCACCCAATGGCGGCGTTTTCCTGCCCGAGCCTCACCACCGTCGCGCAGGATACGGCGGGGCTGGCGGCGCGGGCCGTGGCGATCACGCTCGACCTGATCTCCGGCGGACCGGCCGAACCGCTGTGCGAACGGCTCCCGTCGCGGCTGGTCAAACGCGATTCGGCCTGAGCTCAGTCGCGCCAGCCCCAGCTTTCGGCCAACGCGAGAACCGTCTCTGCACTCTCGACCGCCTGGTAGGTGCCGGCCGCGCGCAGGCTCGCGGCCGAAGTCGCGTGGCCCATCCGGAGGCAACGCTCATGCGACCAGCCGCGGTGGCGGCCGTAGAAGAACCCGGCCGCGAAGGCATCGCCCGCACCGTTGGCGCCGTGGAAGGCGGCGGGCGGAACCTTCACCGACGGGATGAAGACCGTCGCGCCGTCACGCGCGACCAGCACGGCGCCGGTGGTGAAATGCACCGCGACCAGATCCATCGCGCCCTTTTCCAGTACCGCTCTTGCGGCGACAATGACCGCGTCCACATCGGTGACTGCCCCGTCGAGGGTCGCGACCCGGCCCAGCGCCCCGATCTCGAAATCGTTGCAGACCAGGGTGGTGAGATGCGGCAGACAGGGCAGGATCGCCTCGCGAAGCGCCTCGGGCGTGGTGCTGACCAGCTCGAGATTCGTCTCCAATCCGGCCGAACGCGCGCGCTTCAGCACCGTCACCCAGCCGTTCGCATCCCCGCCCCAGGGCGCGTCCATCCGTTCATGGATGCTGGGAAGCCCGAGGTGAAGGAAGCGCGCGTTGGAGGCGGAGAAATCGAAATGATCCGGCGTCATCAGCGCGGCCGCGCCGAGAAAGGCGATATGCGTCCGCAGGCCGCTGGCCAGCGAGTGGTATGCATCGGTCGTCTGGGTATGAGCGTCGGCAGTACGGGCGAATCCGGATGTATCGATGCCATGGGCCTCGGCGACCGAGACGAGAAAGTCGCCGTCGGCATCGGCGCCGACGAGGGTCTGGGTCTCGACCGGCACGGACGGGTCGAGCCGACGCAGATCGGCGGCGAAGTTGCAGGCCGACCCGCCACCCGAGCGCTCGACGGCGCGCACGGTCGTCACCCGGTCTTCCTCGGGCCAGGCGTCGACGGTGATGTTGCGGTCGAGACAAAAGGTGCCGGCGGTGAGGAAGCCGATGCGCTCTGCCATGATCCCCTCCCTCCCGGATCAGACGATATTGGCCTTCAACAGATCCTCGGTGAGGGCGAGGTCGTCGGCCAGCGGCCGGTGCGGCGCGATGCCGGCGGCGGCGAGGTCGGCATGATAGGCCTTCACGCCCTCTTGCGACGAAATCCTCTCTTCGATCACCCGTCGCATCGCGGTGAGCATCAGCACGCTGTCTTCCGCGTAATAGATCTTGCGGCCGAACAGGGCGACGCGGGCGCCGTATTTTTCCGCCTGCGCGATCAGTTCGAGACAATCGCGCGCCGTCCCCGCACCGCCGCCGAGAATGCCGAAGATCAGGTTCTCGGGGTCGTAGCCGGCGATTTCCTCGGTCGCGGCCGGGCCGTTGTAGGCGGCCTTGAGAAAGATCGGCCGGTCGAGCCGCGAGACGCCGGCGAGGATGCGGGCGATCATGTCGTTGTTGTAGGCGGCGAAATTGCCGGTGGTGGTGTCGACCGGGAAGGCCGGGTTGAACACTTCGAGGAAGTGGCGCAGCCCGGCCTCGGATGCGTCCTCGCGGAAGGCGGCATATTCCTCGATCGTGAGCATGTCGTGGTCGAGGTCGTTGTAGAAGGTGACCGAATAGAGCCCGAGATCGGTGATCGGCTTGGTGCGCTCCAGCACGGCGGTGCGGAACGGCAGCGCCGGGCTCGCGCCATAGCGGCCGCCGCGCGGATGCCAGATGTCGGTGGTGTCGTTGTAACGCACCGCGGGCGTCACCTCGGTGCGGGCGAAGACGCCGTCGCGGGTGAGCACCTCGGCCGACGAGACCGACATCAGCATGATATCGACGAGATCGCTCGCCACCACCTTCGCCATGTCGTCGCGGTACGCCTTGAGCGGCTTCATCCGCCCGTCCGTCCCGACGCCCGGGGTCGCGCAGCCGAAGGCCATGTCGCCGTCCTTGGCGTCGGCGATGATGAAATCCGTGGGCCTGTAGGCGCCCCCGGCGATGGCGGCGAGTTTGCGGTCGAGACGTCTGGTCATGCGGGCCTCACACGTTCAGGGCCGCCGACCGGACGAAAGCCGGTCGGAGACGGCCAGTTTGCACGTGTCAAGTTTAGGCCCGGGCACCCGGCGAGGAAATGCCCTGCATCAAGGTCAGGCGGATTTCTCGCCGATCCAGTCGGCCGAGTTCTGGATGCCGCCGAGCGGGAAGACATGCAGCTTTTCGATCAGGCTTTCCGGGTGCTCGGCCTTGTGCGCGGCGAGCGCGCTGGCGACCTCGGTGGGCGTAAACGGCTTCAGGAGCTTGGTGAGATCCTTCGCCCGTTTCTGCAGCACGCTGAGCGAGGGACCGACGCCACAGGCGACGGCGTATTTGATCAGCGTCTGCAGCTTGGCGGGGCCGGCGACGCCGACATGGATCGGCAGCGCGATCCCCATCGCGGCCAGCCGCTCGGCCCAGGCGATCACCGGTTTGGCGTCGAAGGCGAACTGGGTGGCGATTGCCATTTCGGTGCCGGTCTGCCGGGCGTAGTCCTGCTTCCACAGCAGCGCGGCATCGACCTCGGCGGTGCCGCCGTCGCGGTCGATGTCGGGGTTGCCCTCGGGGTGGCCGGCGACGTGCAGCCGGGTGAAGCCATGCTTCTCGAACAGCCCGGTTTCGAGGATCTGCATCGAGCTCGCGTATTCGCCGGCGGGCTTGGCGGTGGCGCCGCCGAGGACGAGCGCGGAGCTCACGCCCGCCTCGCCGGCATAGCGCTTGATCCGGTCTTCGAGCGTGGCGCGGTCGGCGATCAGCCGCGACGGAAAGTGCGGCATCACCTCGAACCCGTCGGCCGACAGGCGCTTGGCCGCGTCGAGCATGTCGGCGAACTCCGTGCCCTCGATATGGGCAATGTAGACCCGGCTGCCCGGCGCCATCAGCGGCTTCATGTCGTCGATCTTCGCCAGCGTGCGCGGCATGACCTCGATCGACACGCCATCCAGAAACGCTTTCAGCGGGTCGTTCGCCTGAACCATCTTCACCACGTCCATGGTCTCCTCCTCATCAAGTCTGTGACCGGTACGACGCCCGGGAGCCGGTGTGAATTGGCCAGGGCTGGACCGTGGCCCGAACTTCCACCTGACGGTGGCGTTCAACGGTGGGTTTAGAGCTTCCGCCGTCGGGCTCGCCCCACGTTACCGTCACTTCAGTGCCGATTTCCGCCACCTCAGGATTGAGGATCGCGAGGCTGATCCAGGCGCGCTCGCCGGGCGAATAGGCGGGCGTGATCGAGACGCCGACCTGCGTACCGCCGACCGACACCTTGTCGTAGGGATGGGCCGCGTAATGCGCCGCCGGCATCTCCATATGCTTGGGCGCGAGCCCGTCGTGATCCATCAGCCCGCGAAAGATCGCCGCCACGTCGTCGGGGTGCCAGACCAGCGTCATCTTTCTGCGGTGCGGGCCTTCGGCCATCGCCTCCAGCGCGTCGCGGCCGATGAAATCGTGGTCGAACTTCACCACCCGCCCGTAATCGAGATCCCAGGGCGTGAGGTAGTAGTCTTCCACGTTGTCGGAAACGAAGCTGCCCCCGAGCGAGGCGAGCGCTTCGAAGGACTGGGCCGAGAGCCAGTCGCGGTAGGGCTTCATCTGGTCGCCGGTGTAGATCGCCGGCAGCGGCGAGGGCACCCAACCCGATTCGGCCGCGGCCGCGGCATAGGCGCGCGAACCGACGAGGCGCATCCCGTATTCCGCCCCCGCCTCGATCAGCGCGGCCTTCACCGCCGGCCCGTCGGCGACCGGCCCCCAGATCTCGAGCCCCTGCTGCCCGCCCATGCCGTGGCTGAGCGTGCGCGCCTGATGACCGGCGATGGTGATATACCCCATGTTGAAGAACTTGGTGGTCAGCGGGCCGCCTTCGTTGACCGCGTCGAGGATGTCGAGGGCGTGTGGCCCCTGCACCTCGTAGCGGTAGGTGAGCCGCCTGTGGTCGGGGTCGTCGAGCGAGCGCTGGTCGCGGGTGACGGTGACGTCGTAGCCGCCGGTCTCGGCGAAGAACTGCACCCAGTTGGCCAGCACCGGGCGGCCGACGACGTTGACCTCGTCGTCCTCGAGCCCGAAGACGATGGCGTCGCCGATGACGTAGCCGTCGTGGTTCACGCAGACGAGCTGCTTGGCCTTGTCCTTGCCGAATGTCGCGAAGCTGTTCACCGCGAGATCGGACAGGAGTTTGATCGCGTCCGGCCCCTTCACGTAAAGATCGGTCATGTGGAAGGACTGGTCCATCAGCGCGGCACTTTCGCGCCAGGCGCGCATCTCTTCCATCCAGTGGGTGAACTCGGACGGGATCGGAAAGGCGTAGCGGCCCATCTGGCTCTCGTAGAGCATACGGGCCGGGTTACCGTGGGCCTGCAGGCGGTCTTCGAGCGATTTCATGTCGTCCTCCCTGTTGTGCGGGCGCGCCTGCGCGTCAATCCCACTGGATCAGTGTCTGCTCATCCGCTCCGGGATGCGCGCGGCCTGGAATGTGTCGGCCAGGCGTGTGAGCCGGGTTTCGGCGACAATACCGGCGGTGACGAAGGGGTCGCCGTGGGCAAAGGCGCTTGCCTCGGCCGCGCCCGCCGCTTCGAGCACGCCCCAATGGCCGATCGCGGTGCCGGCGTCGTCCCACAGCGCCGAGCCGATCAGCACCGAGGCCAGACCGTCGCCGCCCGAACGCACCCAGGCGCGATGGGCATCGCGGGCGGCGTCACGGTCGGCCTGTTTCCCGGCGTGGTGATCGCAGCGCATGAGAAAGAACATCCGTTAGCTCCCCAGGAAATCGGTCAGCAGTCCGGCGACGGTGTCGGGCTGTTCCACAGGCGCGAAATGGCCGGCCTCCTCGACCACTTCGAGCCGCGCGTCGGGCATCAGCGCCAACATGTCTTCGTGCTGGGCGACGGGGCTCCATGCGTCCTCGCGGCCGACCACCAGGAGCGTCGGGCAGGCGATCTCGCCGAGATAGGCGGCGGCGTCGGGCCGTCCCACCAGCGCCCTGATCTGGCGCTCGTGCAGTTCGGGGCTCTTGCGCAGGACCATTTCGGTCAGCCCCTCCATCAGCGCCCGGTTCGCGCGGTTCGGCGCATGGACCATCGGCGGCAGCCAGCTTTCGGCGAGCGCCGCCATGCCCTTCTCGTAGGCCAGAGCCACGATCTGGGCGCGCTTCTCGGTCTCGCCCGCCTTCAACGGGTGAATGCCGGTATCGAGCAACGCCAGCCGCTCGATCCGCTCGGGCGCGCGGCGCGCCATCTCCATCGCCACCCGCGCGCCCATCGAATGGCCGGCGAGCCGGAGCTTGCCCGGAAAGGCCGCGAGCGTGTCCTCGGCCATCCCGGCGATGCTGTCCTGGGTCGAAAGGTCGGCCACCTCGGCCTCGATCCGCGCCAGCACCGGCTCCCAGACGAAGCGATCGCAGAGCAGGCCGGGGATGAGCACGTTGGTCGCCATGGCGGTCAGTTGATCATCGTGTTGGGCAGGATGAGCGAGATCTGCGGGAAGGCCACGAGGATCACCAAGGTCACCAGCATGGCGATCCAGAACGGGATCACGCCGCGAAAGATCCGTGCGAGCGGCACGCCGGGGGCCACGGATTTCACGATGAAGACGTTGAGACCGACCGGGGGCGAGATCAGCCCCATTTCCAGCGTCAGCACGACGAGCACGCCGAACCAGATCGGGTCGATCCCCAGTTGCTGCACCACCGGGAAGAAGATCGGCATCGACAGCACCATCATCGCGAAGCCTTCCATGAAACAGCCGAGGATGAGGTAGATCGCCAGCATGATCGCCAGCACGCCGAGCGCGGGGATGGCGAGCGTGTTGAGGTAATCGCCGAGCGCCTGGGGAATGTGGCTGAGGGCGAGGAAAGTCTTGATCATGTAGGCCGAGATCAGGATCAGCATCACCGTCGCGGTGGTGACGACCGAATCTTTGGCCGCCTTCCACAGCACCTTGAGCGACAGGCTGCGCATCAGGAGGCCGAAGACGATGACCAGCCCGGCCCCCACCGCGGCCGCCTCGACCGGCGAGAAGAACCCGCCGTAGATGCCGCCGATGGTCAGCACGATGACGAGCAGGATGGGCGCAGCGCCGCCGATGGCGCCGAACTTCTCGGCCAGCGTCGTCTTCGGCCCAGCCGGTCCGTATTCGGGATGGAACCAGGTGAGGATCGAAATGGTCACGATGAACATGCCGAGCAGCAGAAGGCCCGGCAGAACGCCGGCGAGGAACAGCCGACCGATCGATTCCTGGGTGAGCAGCGCATAGATCACGAAGCCCGTCGACGGCGGGATCAGGATGCCGAGCGTGCCGCCCGCCGCGACCACCCCGGTGGAAAGGCGGTTGTCGTAATTGAACCGGTCCATCTCGCCGAGCGACACACGCCCGATGGTGAGCGCCGAGGCCACGGACGAGCCCGAAAGTGCCGCGAAGCCGCCGCAGGCGACGACGGTGGCCGACGCAAGGCCGCCGCGCACCGATCCAATCCAGGCATAGGCCGCGTCGTAGAGCTTGCGGCTCATCCCCGTCTCGGTGGCGACGTTGCCCATCAGGATGAACAGGGGCACGACGACGAGTTCGGAGGAGGCGGCGAGCGAGAACGAGTCGGAGGCGAGCTGGCTCAGCGCCGCGGCCGGCGAATTCAGGATCCAGTTGCCGACGAAGCCGACGGCGAACATCGCGAAGGCGACGGGGATGCGCAGGCCGAGCAGCACGAACAGGATTGCCATGCCGACGAGGCCGATGGTTTCCGGGCTCATGCCTTCTCCTTGTGGCCGTGATGCGGCTGCGGCGCGAGGATCAGGCTGAGCGCCCTGAGGATCATGGCGGCGGCGGTGATGAGCGAGGCTGCGATGATGAAGTACTGAAACCAGACCTTCGGCAGCTTGATGATGTTGGTCGCGAGGTTGAGCATCTTCGACAGCCCGGCGCTTTCCCAGGTGGTCCAGGCGATGCCGAGGAAGATCGCGGCGCCGATCAGCGCCGAGGCGATGTCGCCCGCGCGGATCATCCAGCGCGGCATGGCGTTCTCGAACAGATCGACCGAGACATGGCCGCCGACCCGGTCGCACAGAGCCATGGCGCCGAAGACGATCAGCACCATCGCCATTTCGGAAATGTCCTGGGCGCCCTTGAGCGGCGCCCCGAAGTAGCGGCCGACCACGTCGACCAAAATGACCACGACCTGCGTGATCAGCCCGAGCGTGGCGACGAGGGCAGACAGGCGGGTAAGCCCGTCTGCCCCCTTCTGCACATGGCCGAGCACCTACATGCCCTGCATGGTCTTGAGCACGTCCTCGTAGCCGCCTTCCGACACGATCTTGTCGGTGACCGGCAGGGTCAGTGCCTCGAAGGCGGCGCGCTCGTCGGCCGACAAAGTGTAGACGGTGTTGTCGCCGGCCGCTTCGAGGCTCTCGATCACCTGAGCGGCACGGGCGTTCCAGCCGTCTTCGGCGTTCTTCGACAGCGCGCGTCCGGCGATCGCGTCGAGCGCCGCCTTCTCGTCGGCGCTGAGCGCGTCGTACTTCGCCTGGTTCATCACCACGTAGAACGAGATCCGGCCAAGCGGGGCGTCCAGCGTGTAGCTGTTGGCCACCTCGTCGAGCTTGAAGTCGCCCACGGCCGAGGCGCCGGTGATGACGCCATCGATGAGGCCAGTCTGCAGCGAGTTGTAGATCTCGCCCGCCGGCATCTGCACCGGCGTCGCCCCGAGCGCTTCGACGGTGGCCGCGGCGGCGGCACCGGAGACGCGGATCTTGAGCCCCTTGAGATCGTCCGGCGAGCGGACGTCGATGTCCTTCATGATGAAGATGTTGGGCTCCGACAGCCACAACGCCAGCGGCACGGTGCCGGGAAACTCGTCGGCCAGAAGGCCCGCGTCGGCGGCATTCCAGATCAGATCGTAGCCGGTCATGCCCTCGGGCAGCGCGCCCGGCAGTTCCGAGACCATGGTCTTGGGGAATTGCGACGAGGTATAGCCCTGGAGGCCCCAGACGATGTCGGCCACGCCCTGAACGACGCGCACGTACTGCTCGAGCGGGCCGGCGCCCAGCTCGCCGCCGGGATAGACCTCGATGTTGATCCCGGCCGGCGCCACGGCGGCCTGAAGAGGCTCGATGGTCGAGGCGGTCAGCGTATGTGCGGGCGGCACCCAATGGGCGAATTTCAGCGTGGTTTCCGCGGTGGCCGGCAGCGCGGTCACGGCGGCGAGCGCGGCGGCCGTGGCGGCCGAGCGCAGGAAGCGTGCATGGATCATCTGATTTCCTCCCTGATCCGGTTTCAGTCCGATCTTGTTCGGTCGGTACGGTACTGAGCCCAAAGCCTATTGGCGGGGCATCGGTCGTCAAGTCACATTGGCGGCGACAGGTATAAGCTCAGGCTATAGCGCTGTCGTCAAAGGGGCGGTGGCCGGGTTCCGGCCGCCGCTCTCCGGAGTGCATGGGCCGGTCAGCTCGCCTTGGTGCGCCAGCTGTCGGCGTAGTTGGTGCGGGCCTCGGCCGAGTAGGGCGTCGGCGAGACGCGCACGCGGATCGTGGTCTGCTTGTGCGGCTCGACCGAAGTCTTGCCGGAACCGCCATCGGGCTCGCCCCAGACCATCTCCAGCACATCGCCCACTTCCACGCTGTCGTCGACCACGCCCAGCGAGAGCATGCAGCGTTCGTTGAACGAATAGCCGTTGAACATCGACATGCCGACCATCTTGTCGCCGTGCATGACCCTGTCGGCGGAGGAGGAGGCGTAGTTCGGCTGCGGGAAGTCGATCCACTTGTAGTTCTCTTCGCCGGGCGCGAAGGACGAGGCGATCACCTTCATCACGTCTTCGGCGTTCCACTCGAAGGTCACCTTCTTGCGGTTCCTGGCGTCCTTCAGCTTGGCCAGCGCGTCCTTGCCGATGAAGTCGTCCTTCTTCCAGCCAATGTAGAAGCCGTAGCCCAGCTCGAACGGGTTGACGTAATAGTCTTCGATCTTGTCCGAGACGAAGCTGCCGCCGATCGAGCCCGCGGCCTCGTAGCTGCTTTCGGTCAACCACTCGCGGTAGTCCTTCATCATCCCGTCGCCGGTGTAGATCCCGGGCAGGGGCGAGGGGATCCAGCCCGATTCGAGCGTGTTGGTCGAATAGGCGCGCGAGCCCACGAGATGCATGTCGACGCCGACGTCGCGGGCGGCCTGCTGGATCGTGGTCTGGATGTAATGCTTGTCGGCATAGGGGCCCCAGAGCTCGAGTCCCGGTGCGCCGGCCATTCCGTGGCGCAGCACCTTCACCCGGCGCGAGCCGACGTTGATCTCGGACACATGGAAGAACTTCACCTCCGGCACCGGGCCGCCGTTGATCTTCTCGAAGATCTTGTCGGCGTCGGGGCCCTGGAGCTGGAACCGGTAATGGGTGCGGAAGATCGCCTTGCCGTCGGGCCGCGAATCCGAGCGCGGGTCGTGGCTGACCTTCACATTCCACTTGCCGATGGCGGCCTGGAACATGATCCAGTTCGAGGTCGGCGCGCGGCCGACGGTGAGGAACTTGTTGGGCTCCAGGCGGAAGATGATGTGATCGCCGATCACATGGCCGGCGGGGGTCACGGGCACGAAATGCTTGGCGCGGTCGGTGCCGAAATTCTTGAAATCGTTGATGCCCACATGGGCGAGGAAGGCCTCGGCGTCGGGGCCCTCGACGGTGACTTCGTCCATGTGGTGGGTCTGGTCGTAGAGCACGACCGAATCGCGCCAGGCATTCTGTTCCGAGCGCCAGTTGGTGAATTCGGGCGCGACGACCGGATAGACATACATGCCGATCTTCGAGTTGCGCAGCCGGTCGACGATGTTGCCGGCCTTCATCAGGTCTTCGAGTGTCGCTGCCATATTCTCCTCCCTTGGCAATCCATGTATACATTTCTTGCGCCGGAGCCGCTCCATTTCAAGAAGTTTCGCATTCCGGGGCCGGAATCGACGCATTTTGTATGCATGGGCCGCGCGTCAGTCGACGATCAGGGCCAAACCCGGGAGAATTTGCACCGAATCGCCCGCGCCGCGGTTGGCGGCCAGGTTCTCGCGGGCGATCCGGGCGTGTTCGCGGGCCAGCGCCTCGGCGCGGGCGCCCTCGCGGGCCTCGATGGCCTGGACGATGGCGCGGTGCTGCGCCTGGGCGGTGAAGAGCGACTGACGCTGGGCGGAGCTGGCGGAGTGGCCGAGGACGAAGGCCGAGGGCGAGGCGAAGGGCAGGGATTTGACCCGCTCCAGCTCGCGCTGGATGATTGGGCTGTGGCACAGCTCCGCCAGCAGATCGTGGAACGCCGCGTTCAGCTCGCTGTAACGGTCGAAGTCGATCCCGCCCGGGCCGGCGAAACAGCCGTCGATTGCCCCGACCACATCCCTTATTTCCTTGATCTTTTCCGGGGTAACGCCCTGTTCGGCGGCGATCCTGGCCGCGGTGCCTTCGAGCACGCCGCGCAGTTCGATCGCGTCGATCGCGTCGCGGTGGGTGAACGACCGGACGATGAAGCCGCCGCCCGGCGCGCGTTCGAGCAACCCTTCCTCGGCGAGGCGCGACATCGCTTCGCGGACCGGGGTGCGCGAAATCGCGAGGTCTTCCGCCAGGGCCACCTCGTAGAGCCTCGTGCCGCCCGGCAAATCGCCGCCGACGATCCGCTGGCGTAGCTCGTAGGTGGCGCGTTTGGTATGGGTGCTGCCTCTGGTGTCCGACATGCCGCCTCCGCCCGTGTATGCATCGAAATGTATACATTTGCGGACCGGCTTGGAAGCGTCGCGTCGCCGGCAGCAAAAACCCCCGGTCGCGGGACCGGGGGTTTTGGGTTTGCGATGCGGCCGGGCTCAGGCGGCGCGTGCCTCTTCCGGCGGCTCCTTCGCCCCGGTCATGAACGCGACCGCGTCGGACATCGTGTAGTCCTTCGGGTTGATCGTGCACAGCCGCTCGCCGAGGCGGTGAACGTGGATCCGGTCGGCTACCTCGAACACATGCGGCATGTTGTGCGAGAT
>JAGRMO010000050.1 GCA_020441205.1 Maritimibacter sp. | reverse complement strand
CTCGATCACCATCTCGGCGACGGCCACATGCCGGGTCGCCGGCTCGTCGAACGTCGACGACACCACCTCGCCCTTCACCGAGCGCTTCATGTCGGTGACTTCCTCGGGCCGTTCGTCGATGAGCAGCACGATGAGGTAGCACTCCGGATGGTTCTGCGCGACCGAATGGGCGATGTTCTGCAACAGCACCGTCTTACCGGTACGCGGCGGGGCCACGATCAGCGAGCGCTGGCCCTTGCCGATCGGCGCCACCAGATCGATGATCCGCGCCGAGCGGTCCTTGGTCGCCGGATCGTCGGTCTCCATCTTCAGCCGCTCGTCCGGGTGCAACGGCGTAAGGTTGTCGAACGCCACCTTGTGCTTCGCCGTCTCGGGATCGGTGAAGTTGATCTTCTCGACCTTGGTGATCGCGAAGTAGTTCTCGTTCTCGCCGGGCGCCGAGATCACGCCCTCGACCGTATCGCCGGTGCGCAGCGCAAACTTGCGGATCATTTCGGGCGACATGTAGATGTCGTCCGGGCCCGGCAGGTAGTTGGCTTCCGGCGAGCGCAGGAAGCCGAACCCGTCCTGCAGCACCTCGAGCACGCCCTCGCCGCCGATCTCCCAGCCGTCTTCGGCGCGCTCCTTGAGGATCGAGAACATCATCTCGCCCTTGCGCATCGTCGAGGCGTTTTCGATCTCGAGGTCTTCCGCCATGGCGAGCAGCGCCTTGGGCGATTGCGCCTTGAGATCAGACAGGTTCAAACGGTCGGTCATGGGGATATCCTGGGAGACGGCGCGTCAGAGGCGCGGTCTTTCATCTATGCGGAAAAAAGCCGGACCGGACGGCCCGCTGGCGCGGCATATAGGCCCGCGTTTCGCTCGAGTCAATGAAACTCAGAATTTCACGATCACCGACACGACGATCACGATCATCAGAACGGTCGGCAATTCGTTCATCATCCGGTATGTACGGCCCGTGCGGGTGTTGGTCCCGGCGATGAAATCCTTGCGCCGCGCCCCAAGCCACATGTGGAACCAGGTCATCCCGATCACCGCGATCGCCTTGGTCCAGGGCCAGACCGAGCCCCAGTACACGATGCCCGGCGTCAGCACGAGCGCGAGGCCGAATAGCCAGCTCGAGATCATCGCCGGGTTCATGATCGCCTTGAGCAGCAACCGCTCCTGACGCTGGAACAGAAGATCCATTTCACTGCCTTGCGCCACGCCGCGCTTCTCGTAACCTTCCACGTGATAGACGAACAGCCGGGGCAGGTAGAACAGCCCCGCCATCCAGGCGATGACCGAGATCACGTGAAGCGATTTCGTCCACGGGTAGAGAGCGGCCAGCCAATCGAGCATGTTCTTCGGTCCTGTTCCGGTTCCCGGGGGTTCACCCCTTATAAAAAGAAAAGATAAAGAAAGAGAAGTTGTTGTCTTAGGCCCTGTGCATGGTGGGGATTGACGATCGCCCCACCGAACCATCCACGGCGCGGACGACCGCAGACCGCTGCGCCGCGCCTTCGGGATAACCGCCGAGACCGTTGTTTTTGAAACGACAAATCGGAGGCAGGGGTGTGGACAACCCGTGTGACGGATTGTTGACGGCACCGATCCGTGGATAAACGTCACGCCGTTGCCCCATTGTGAACAATTTTCCGCCACAATCCGGATCGAACCCGGGTCTTTCCACCGGCGTCGAAAACGGCCTAGATACCCCTCTGCCGCCCCGCGGAACAAACCGAAAAAATCCACAGGTTTCTGCACATGCAGCATCGCTTCATTCTGGCCTCCGGCTCCGAGATCCGCGCCCGGCTTCTGCGCAATGCGGGGCTCGACATCGAGGTCGTCCCCGCCCGGATCGACGAGGACGCGATCAAAGCGGCGCTGCTCGACGAGGGCGCCAAGCCCCGCGACGTCGCCGACGCGCTGGCCGAACACAAGGCCCGGCGGATCGCGGTGAAACACCCCGGCGCCTATGTGCTGGGCTGCGACCAGGTGGCCGAACTCAGGACCGCGCTGCTCTCGAAGCCCGAGACCCAAGACGAGGCCCGCGCCCAGCTCGCCGCGCTCGCGGGCCGCACCCACAAGCTGCTGTCGGCTGCGGTGATCTACCACGACGGCGCGCCGATCTGGCGCCATGTCGGCACCGTGCGCCTGACGATGCGCCCCCTGAGCGACGCCTATCTCGACGCCTATCTCGCGCGAAACTGGGAGAGCATTCGCCACTCGGTCGGCGGCTACAAGCTCGAAGAGGAGGGTGTGCGCCTGTTTTCGCGCATCGAGGGCGATTACTTCACGGTTCTGGGTTTGCCTTTGACCGAGCTCCTGTCGTACCTGATCGACAGGGGAGAGCTCGACATATGACCCAGACGCCGATCCCTCTCGCGGGAGTCCTGCAACCGCCCGACACGGTCAGTCCGGTCACCGGGATCTTCGACCATTGGCTCAGGGTGATGGACCTGCCCGGCCGCTTCGTGCCGATGAACGTGGCGGTCGAAGACTTGGGCGAGGTGATCGCCATGCTGCCCAAGGCCGGCTTCACCGGGCTCAACGTCGCCCGCGCCTTCCAGCACCTCGTGCTCGACCATTGCGACATCATCACCGACCGGGCGGCGCTGATGTCGGGCGCCAACACGATCATCTTCCGCCGCGACGGGCGCATCCACGCCGACAATACGGACGGGTACGGCTTCGTCGAGAACCTGCGCCAGAACGCCCCGGGCTGGAACCCGAAATCGGGCCCCGCCGCGATCTTCGGCGCCGGCCGCGCCGCGCGCGAAGTCGTCGCCGCGATGCTGGAAATCGGCGTCGAGGAAATCCGCATCGCCAACCGCACCCGCCCGCGCGCCGAAGCCCTGCGCGCGGAATTCGGTGCGCGGATCAGCGTCGTCGACTGGGTGAAGGCCGGCAACATCCTCGACGGCGCCACCACGGTGGTGAACGCGACGCCGCTCGGCACGCCCGGCTATGCCGAGTTCCGCGTGCCGCTCGATGCGCTGAGGCCCGGCAGCGTGGTTTCCGACCTCGCCATCTCGCCCGGCCTCACCCGGCTTCTGCGCCTCGCCATCGACAATCATTGCTACGCGGTCGACGGCATCGGCATGGCGCTCTACCAGGCCGCCCCCTCGTTCGAACGCTGGTACGGACAGCGCCCCGTGGTCGACCAGGCCGCGCGCGCCGCCGTCGTCTCCGCCTATTCCGAATGACGCGGGCAACGATCATCGGGCTCACCGGGTCGATCGGCATGGGCAAGTCGACCACCGCGAAGATGTTCGCAGATGCCGGCGTGCCGGTCTGGGACGCCGACGCCGCGGTGCACCGGCTCTATGCGAAGGGCGGCCTCGCCGTCGACCCGATCCGCGCGCTGCGGCCCGAGGCGGTGATCGACGGTGCCGTCGACCGGCCCGCGCTCAAGGCCTGGATCGCCGAGGACGCCACCGCGCTCGCCCGGATCGAGAGGGTCGTCCACCCGCTCGTCGCCGCCGACCGCGCCGCCTTCCTCGCCGGCGTCGAGACCGATATCGCGCTGCTCGACATTCCGCTCTTGTTCGAGACCGGCGCCGACGCCCAGGCCGACTTGATCGTCGTCGTCTCGGCCCCGCCCGAGATCCAGCGCGAACGGGTGCGCGCCCGTCACCAGATGGACGACGCCACCTTCGAGACCATCCTGGCCAAACAGATGCCCGACGCCGAGAAACGCGCCCGCGCCGATTACGTGATCGAGACCGTCACCCTTGAGGCGGCGCGCGCCGCCGTGCACAAGGTGATCGAGGCTATCAGGAAGGGCAGGGCGGATGCGTGAGATTGTTCTCGACACCGAGACCACCGGATTCAACGCCCAGACCGGCGACCGGATGGTCGAGATCGGCGCCGTCGAGCTCTTCGGCCACCTGCCCACCGGCAACACCTATCACCAGTACATCAACCCCGAGCGCGACATGCCGCAGGACGCCTTCGATGTCCACGGCCTCGGCCCCGACCTGCTGGTGCCGCCCCGCGCCGCGACCGGTGGCGAGGTCACGCTGAGGGACAAGCCGAAGTTTCGCGAGATCGGCCAGGCGTTTCTCGATTTCATCGGCGATGCGAAACTGGTGATCCACAACGCCAAGTTCGACGTGCCCTTCCTCAACGCCGAGCTGGGCTGGGTAGGCCTGCCGCCGATCCCGATGGAGCGCGCCATCGACACGCTGGAAATCGCCCGCAAGCGCTTTCCGGGCTCGCCCGCCTCGCTCGACGCGCTCTGCCGGCGCTTCGGCATCGACAACACCCACCGCACCTTGCACGGCGCGCTGCTCGATTCCGAAATTCTCGCGGAAGTCTATCTCGAGCTCATCGGCGGGAGGCAACCCGACCTCGTGCTCGCGCCGACCGACGGAGGCCTGCGCGGCTTCGCCGAGGCCGGCGGCGCCGATTGGCGGCCCCGCCCGAGGCCCGACGCGCTCGCGCCCCGGATCACCGAGGACGAAGCCGCCGCCCATGCCGCCTTTGTCGACAGTCTGGGCGACGGCGCGCTTTGGAAGAAATTCGGGGCCTAGTTCGCCGCAGAGGGCGCGGGCGCCTGCGCGGCCGCGGCACGGCGCGCGATCTCCTGCCGGTAGAGCGCGACGAAATCGACGCTGTCGAGATTGACCGGCGGGAAGCC
>JAGRMO010000255.1:3652-4226 GCA_020441205.1 Maritimibacter sp. | reverse complement strand
CCAGGTGATCTCGGAAGACCTCGGGATGAAGCTCGAGAACGTCACCGTCGACATGCTCGGCAACGCCAAGAAGATCTCGATCTCGAAGGAAGAGACCACGATCGTCGACGGCGCCGGCGACAAGGCCGAGATCGAGGCGCGCGTCGCCCAGATCCGCACCCAGATCGAGGAAACCACCTCGGATTACGACCGTGAGAAGCTGCAGGAGCGGGTCGCCAAGCTCGCCGGCGGCGTCGCCGTCATCCGCGTCGGCGGCATGACCGAGGTCGAGGTGAAGGAGCGCAAGGACCGTGTCGACGACGCGCTCAACGCGACCCGCGCCGCGGTGCAGGAAGGCGTGATCGTCGGCGGTGGCGTGGCCCTCGTGCAGGGTGCCAAGTCGCTCGACGGCGTGCAGGGTGCGAACGCCGACCAGAACGCCGGCATCGCCATCGTGCGCCGCGCGCTCGAAGCGCCGCTGCGTCAGATCGCCGAGAACGCCGGCGTCGACGGCGCCGTGGTGGCCGGCAAGGTCCGCGAGTCGACTGATGTGACCTTCGGCTTCAACGCTCAGACCGAGGAATATGGCGACATG
>JAGRMO010000255.1:0-3582 GCA_020441205.1 Maritimibacter sp. | reverse complement strand
CACCACCGAGGCGATGGTCGCCGATCTGCCCGCCAAGGAAACCGGCGGCGCCGGCGGTGGCATGGGCGACATGGGCGGCATGGGCATGATGTAAGCCCGCGGGGTCCGGCCGGACCCTGCGCCTTGCAAGATCGGAAAGGGCCGCCGTTCATGGCGGCCCTTTTCGCTTTCGCCCTGCGGGTGTGGGCCGAGGGGGAAATGCACCCCGGTTTTCCCCGTCGTTGCCAGAACCTGCGCGGCGGCGTCTAATGTGGGCGCGCCAAGTCGTCTTTGGCGACCGTCCCCGGGCCCCGCGATGCGTCTCGTCCTGCTCACCGCGCTCACGATGGCCGCATTCGCGGCCAATTCGGTGCTGACCCGGCTCGCCCTGGTCGAAACGGCCCTGTCGCCGGGCGATTTCGCCTTCGTGCGCTTGGCCTCGGGCGCGGCGATGCTGCTGGCGCTGGCCCGGCTGCGCGGCGCGGGCACCCGCACCCCGGTGCCGTTGCGCGCGCGGCTGCCCGGCGCGGCGACGCTCGCGCTCTACATGCTCGGCTTTTCCTTCGCCTATCGCTCGCTCGACGCGTGCGTCGGCGCGCTCCTGCTGTTCGGCGGCGTGCAGATCACCATGTTCGCCGGCGCCCTCGTGGCGCGCGAACGGGTGCCGCCCCTGCACTGGATCGGCGCGGCGGTCGCGTTTTCGGGCCTCGTCTGGCTGCTCTGGCCCAGGGGGACGGCCGCGCCCGACCCTTTGGGGGCGGGGCTGATGATCGCCGCCGCGCTCGGCTGGGGGCTCTATTCGCTCATTGGCCGGCGGGCGACGACCGGTCCGCTCGAAACCACCGGGTGGAGCTTCCTGCTGGCGGTTCCGGCCGGTGCGCTCGCCGCCTGGGCCACGGCCGGGCCATGGGACTCTGCCGGGGTCGGGCTCGCGGTGGCTTCGGGCGCGCTCACCTCAGGGCTCGGCTACGCGCTGTGGTACCGGGTGTTGCCGGGGCTCGGCGCGAGCCTCGCCGCGGTGGCTCAGCTCACCGTTCCGGTCATCGCCATGGCGGGCGGGATGATCGTGCTCGGCGAGCCGCTCACGGCGCATTTCGCCGGGTCGGCCGCGCTGGTGCTGGGCGGCATCGGGCTGTCGCTGGTCCGCCGGCCGGTTCGGGCCGGGGCGATGCGCTGAACGCCCGGCCGGCGGATCGCGATTTTCGTTCGCAAGCCCTTAAAACCGGTGCCCCGCCTCCCTATGTTAACGGCAATAACATTGCAGAAGGGACAATCCGATGTTACGCGCACTTCTCCCCGCTCTGGTGATCGGCCTCGCGTCCTTGCCGGCGCTCGCCGAGGACAGCGCCGACTGGCGTTTCGGCGGCGACGCCTATCTCGCCGGCAACACGATTTCCGCCTCCGGTGCGGCGGTCGACGATCTGTTCGCGGCCGGGCGCAACGTGACGGCAACGTCAGAGGTCCGCGGTTCGGCCCATATCGTCGGCCAGAACGTCGCGGTCGAGGGTCGGGTGGGCCAGAACCTCTACGGCGCCGGTCAGGATGTCGACGTGAACGCGGCGGTGGCCGGCAACGTCACGCTGATGGGCCAGAACCTCAGGATCACCGAGCCGGTCTCGGGCAATCTGCGCGCCATGGGCCAGGATATCGTGCTGTCCGCGCCGGTGGCCGGCAGCGCGATCATCGGTGGCGAAGAGGCGCGCATCGACGCCGTCATCACTGGCGACCTCGCGCTTAGCGTCCAGTCGGTCGACTGGGGCGAGGCGGCGAAGGTCGCGGGCGAGCTCCATGTCTACACCGACGATCCCGAGAGTATCGCCGTGCCCGAGAGCGTGGCGCCGGCCGACAAGGTGACGTTCCACGAGGTCGCGGCCTTCGACGAAGTCGACGGCATGCCGGGGATGGAGCGGCCGAGCTTCTGGCAACAGCTGCGCGGCTGGGTCGGCGGGGTGATCGTCGTGGGCCTGCTGGGCACGCTGTTCGCCGCTGCCGCGCCCGAGTATCTCGCGGGACTGAGGGCGCGCGCGCTGGCGCAGCCGGTGCGGACCGGGGTGATCGGCTTCGTCGGCCTGTCGGCGCTGATCGGCTCGGTGGTGCTGCTCGCGATGACCGGCTTCGGCATCCTTCTGGTGCCGCTGTCGATCATCGGCGCGGTTCTGCTCGGGCTCGCGGGCTACGTGATCGGCACCTATGTGCTCGGCGTCTGGGCCACCGGGCTCGCCGGGCGCGGGATGCCCGACAGCACCGGCGAGCGGGCGATTGCCGCCTTCGCCGGCGCGGCGATCGGCGCGCTGGTCTGCCTCGTGCCGTGGATCGGCTGGCTCGCGGTGATGGCGATCTTCCTGGTCGGCGCCGGGGCGCTGGTCGCCCGCCTCGTCCGGCTCGACCGCGGCCTCGCCGCCGCCTGACCGACGGCACCACGCACAAAGGGCGCCGCCCCCGGCAGGGGCGGCGCCTTTCTGCTTCTGACCTCAGGTCACCGATCCCGCCCCCTCGCAACCTCGCGCCCCGCGCCCTATCTGCCCCGCATGCGACCGTTGCTCGCCCTTGCCCTTCTCTTGACCGTCGCCGCCGCGCCCGCGCGCGCGGCCGAGAAGGACGAATGCGTCATCCTGCTCCACGGTCTCGCGCGCACGCCCGCGTCGATGATCGTGCTCCAGGAGGCGCTCGAGGGGCTCGGCTATCAGGTGGTCAACCTCGGCTATCCCTCGACCCAGGCGCCGATTGAGGAGCTGGTCGAGCTGGCGCTGCCGCCGGCGGTGGCGGAATGCGGGGCCAAGACCACCCATATCGTCACCCATTCGATGGGCGGGATCCTCGCGCGCGTCTGGCTCAAGGATCACCGCCCGGAACAGATGGGACGGGTGGTGATGATGGCGCCGCCCAATCAGGGCTCGCAACTGGTCGACGAGTTCCGCGACTACCAGCTCGGCGATTTCGAACCGTTCGAGTGGCTGAACGGCCCGGCGTCGGTCGAGCTCGGCACCGGTCCCGGATCGGTGCCCAGGCAGGCGGGGTTTCCGGCGTTCGAACTGGGCGTGATCGCGGGCAACCGGTCGATGAACCCGGTGTTCTCATCGCTTATCGAGGGCGAGGACGATGGCAAGGTCTCGGTGGCGAGCACGCGGATCGCAGGGATGACCGACCATATCGTGCTGCCGGTCACCCATACGTTCATGATGGTGAACCCGCTGGTGATCGCCCAGATCGCGCAGTTTCTCGAGACCGGGCGGTTCGACCATGACATGACGCTGGAAGACGTGGTGGACAGGGTTCGCGAGGAAACCGGTTTCGACTGACCGCGCCCGGGCCGAAGAGCCGCCCGGTGGCGGCGATGATGAGCGCGGGGCCTAGCGCTGCGCGGGTCCGGTGATGCGGTTCACATGCCCCATCTTGCGGCCCGGCTTGACCTCGGCCTTGCCATAGAGATGCAGCGCCGCGCCCGGATCGGCGGCCAGCGCCGGGACGCGGTCCAAGTCGTCGCCGATCAGGTTCTCCATCACCACGTCGGAATGGCGCGCGCCGTCGCCGAGCGGCCAGCCGGCCACGGCGCGGATATGCTGTTCGAACTGGTCGATGACGCAGCCGTTCTGGGTCCAGTGG
>JAGRMO010000254.1 GCA_020441205.1 Maritimibacter sp. | reverse complement strand
GCGCATCCTGCCGCGCAACCACGACGGGGTGAACGAGGAGTGGATCTCCGACAAGACCCGCTTCGTCTGGGACGGGCTGCGCCGCCAGCGGCTTGATCGGCCCTACGTGCGCAAGGGCGGCAAGCTCCAGCCCGCCACCTGGCCGGAAGCTCTGAGCGCCGCCGCCAAGGCGATCAAGGGCGCGACCAAGCTCGCGGGCCTCGTCGGCGATCTGGCGTCCGCCGAAGCCGCCTTCAGCCTCAAGCAGCTCGTCGAAGGGCAGGGCGGCAATGTCGAATGCCGGGTCGACGGCGCGAAACTGCCCGAGGGCAACCGCTCGGCCTATGTCGGCACCGCCACGATCGAGGATGTCGAAGCCGCCAAATACATGATGCTGATCGGCACCAACCCGCGCGACGAGGCGCCGGTGCTGAACGCCCGCATCCGCAAAGCCTGGCTGAACGGCGCCAATATCGGCCTGATCGGCGAGCCGGTCGATCTGACCTACGATTACGTCAGCATGGGCACCGACCGCGAGGCGTTGCAAAAGCTCGCGGACTATCCTTTCGGAGAGGTTATTGACTTGCCGTCGGTGATGATCGTCGGGCAGGGCGCGCTGAACGAAGCCGATGGCGAGGCAGTGCTGGCGCTTGTGATGCAGGCCTGCGAACGCTCGAACTCGAAGCTTCTCGTGCTGCACACCGCCGCCGGCCGCGTCGGCGCGATGGATGTGGGCGCCGTGACCAAGGGCGGGCTCAAGGCCGCCACTGAAGGCGCCGACGTGGTGTTCAACATGGGCGCCGACGAGCTCGAGATCGAGGCCGGCGCCAAGGTGATCTACCTCGGCTCGCACGGCGACCGCGGCGCCCACCGCGCCGACGTGATCCTGCCCGCCGCCGCCTACACCGAAGAAGCCGGGATCTTCGTCAATACCGAAGGCCGGCCGCAGATGGCGCTGCGCGCGAGCTTCCCGCCGGGTGAGGCGAAGGAGACCTGGGCGATCCTGCGCGCGCTCTCGGCGGAACTGGGCGCGACCCAACCCTGGGATACCCATTCGGGCCTGCGCTCGGCGATGTTCAGCGCCGTGCCGCACCTCCACCGCCTCGACGAGGTGCAGGAGAACGCCTGGAAGGCTGTCAAGCCGAAGACGCTCGGCAAGGCGGATTTCCGCAATGCGATCAAGGAGTTCTACCTCACGAACCCGATCGCCCGGGCGAGCGCCCTGATGGGCGAGCTGCAGGCCATGGCCGCCGCGCGCACCGCCGAGGACATCGCCGCCGAATGAACCGCGCCGCCGGACATATCGCCCTTGTGCTCGCCCTCGCGGGCTGCACGGCCACGGATGAGCCCGTGACCCGGGCGGCGGTGCCGTTCGAGCCCGCCTATCTCGGCATCGAGACGGCGCTGCTCGACGGCGATCTCGTGCAGTTCCACGTCGAGATGACCGGCGCGCGCGATCAGGCCGATGTGGCCGCCTACGGCGAATGCGCCGCGGCGCAATATGCGCTGATCCGCGGTTTCGGCTTTGCGCGCCACGTGCGCACCAATGTAGACGAGGCGGGCAGCCGCTGGCGGGGAGATGCGGTCTACGTGATCTCCGACGCGCTGCCCGAGGGGTTGCGAACCATCGACGCCGAAGTCGTGGCCGCCGCCTGCAAGGAAAACGGGATACCGACGATCTGAGGCCCATGGATCATGTATGAATTCTTCACGACCACCAATCTCGGGATTACCCTGCTCGTACTGGGCCAGGTGCTTCTGATCGTCGTGCCGCTCCTGGTGGCGCTCGCGTTCCTCCTGTGGATGGACCGCAAAGTCTGGGCCGCGGTGCAGATGCGAAAAGGGCCCAACGTGGTCGGCGCCTTCGGCCTGCTGCAGAGCTTCGCCGACTTCTTCAAATACGTGCTGAAAGAGATCATCGTACCGGCGGGGGCCGACAAGTTCGTCTATTTCCTCGCGCCGATGATCTCGCTGGTGCTCGCGCTCGTCGCCTGGGCGGTGGTGCCGTTCAACGACGGCTGGGTGCTGGCCGACGTCAACGTTGCCATCCTGTTCATCTTCGCCGTCTCCTCGCTCGAGGTCTACGGC
>JAGRMO010000253.1 GCA_020441205.1 Maritimibacter sp. | reverse complement strand
ACCCAGATCCCCTGCCCGACCAACTGAGGCCCGGGCAGGCCCGACCGGGCGCCTGATCGCGATCACGACCTGTCGTCGGGCTGACCCCGGCGGCTCTGGCCGGCCCCCTGCCCGAAGGCGGGGGACCGGCCATATCGTCTCTGCCCCGCGGCCCGGCCCTGTGGCCCGGCCCCGCGGCCACGCCGGCGCGCTTGGCAGCCCTATGCGGGATTTCGACGTCGCCCGGACAGTGTTGCCCGGCGGACTCACGAAATTTCGCCAACCCGTGCAGGATTCTTGCAAAAACCCGATTTCTGCCGCATTGTGCCGCGGTAGAACTGTGCCAAGACCCGCAAAAAGCGGGCGGCGCACGATGAGCAGTGCGTGCCTAACCCTTGTTTTCAGGGGAAGGACCGCGAACAGGACGGGGGGTTCCCCGTCTCCAATACGTGATCGGAGAGGCAGGATCACTATGATACGCAACGCAATTTTCAGGGCTGCGGTGGTCGCGCTCGGCCTTGCGCTCGCCCAGGCGCCGACCGGTGCGCTGGCCGAGACCCTCAAGGTGCTTTCGGGCGATACGTCGGGGGCGCTCAGCGTGCCGATGAACCGCGCGGTGGTGGTCGAGAGCGAAGAGGCCTTCGCCGAGCTTTCGATCGCGAACCCGGGCATCGCCGATATCTCGACGCTTTCGGAGCGCACGATCTACGTGCTCGGCAAGGCGCCGGGGCGCACGACGCTGACGCTTCTGGCCCCCGACGGGCGGCTGCTCACCAACGTCGAGGTGCATGTCACGCCCGACGTCGCGGAATTCAAGGAACGCCTGCGGCAGATCCTGCCGGGCGAGCCGATCGAGGTGCGGACCGCGAACGACGGCATCGTGCTGTCGGGCACGGTGAGCTCGGTCGCCGCGCTCGACCGCGCGCTCGACCTCGCCAGCCGCTACGCGCCCGAGCGGATCTCGAACCTGATGAACGTGGGCGGCACCCAGCAGGTGATGCTGAAGGTGCGCTTCGCGGAGATGAACCGGTCGGTGGGCAAGGAGTTGTCGACCTCGATCGGCCTTTCCGCAACCCTGCCCAGCCCGGGCCTCAACTTCGCCAACGCGAACGCCGGCCAGACCTCGGGCACCGGGGAGATCGGGTTCAGCATCGGCGCGGGCCCGCTGCAGTTCGACATGCTGCTCGAAGCGCTCGAGGTCAAAGGCCTCGTGCGGACGCTCTCGGAACCCAACCTGACCGCCCTCTCCGGTCAATCGGCCAAGTTCCTCGCCGGCGGTGAAGTTCCGCAGCCGAGCCGCGACGCGGACGGCAACACCGTCATCAGCTACAAGCCGTTCGGGGTGGAGCTGGAATTCACCCCCCGGGTCGTCGACGGCGACATCATCAACCTCGAACTGAAGACCGCGGTTTCGGCGATCGACACCGGCGCGTCGGTGGTCGTCAACGGCCTCACGGTGCCCGGGTTCAAGCGGCGCGAAAGCTCGACCACGGTCGAGATGCGCGACGGTCAGAGCTTTGCCATCGCCGGTCTGCTGCAGGACGATTTCGTCGACAACGTCGCCCAGGTGCCCTGGCTCGGCGACGTGCCGATCCTCGGCGCGCTGTTCCGGTCGTCCGATTTCGATCGCAAGCAGTCGGAACTCGTCATCATCATCACGCCGCACCTGGTCACGCCCACACGGGGCCTTGCGCTGGCGCTGCCGACCGACCGGATCCGGCCGCCGTCGGAGGGCGATCTGTTCCTGCGCGGCCAGACGGAATCGGTCGATGCGCCCACCGGCGCCGCCGGTGAAGTCGCCCAGCAGGATTTCGGCGGTTCCTACGGCTATGTGATGGAGGATTGACCACGGCTCTTACGCGTACACGGTCGCTCCTTGCCGCGACGTCGGTGTTCACCCTGCTCGCGGGCTGCGCCGGATTGCAGAACACCATCGAGAGCTACGGCGAGGCCGGCAAGATCCCGGACAATTACCGCTGGGGCTCGTCGACGGCCAACAACATCTCGTGCCATGTCGACCGCAACACCTGCGACATGGGCGCCAAGTTCCACAACGCGGTGCCCGATACGGTGACTTTCGCCTTCAACTCGGCCCAGCTCGACGCCCAGGCGATGGCGATCCTGTCGCGCCAGGCGGAATTCATCCGCCAGTTCCCGGAAGTGCGGTTCAAGGTCTTCGGCCATACCGACGCGGTGGGCTCGAACGGCTACAACTACGGGCTCGGCCAGCGCCGCGCCAACGCGGTGGTCGCCTATCTCATCAGCCAGGGCGTGAGCAAACGCCAGGTTAAGGCGGTGGTCTCGTATGGCGAGACCCGTCCGGTGATCAACACCCAGGACGAGGAACGGCGCAACCGGCGCACCGTCACCGAGGTGTCGGGCTTCATGGACGACGCACCGCTGATCCTCGACGGCAAGTACGCCCAGGTGATCTACCGCGAATATGTCGCGGCCGCGACGCCGAAGCCGCCGGTCGAGGCCGGCGACCTCGCCACCGCATCCGGCGGCTGATCGGGCCGAAAACCCCGCAAAATCAAGGAGACGGCCGGCCCTGCCGGCCGTTTTCTTTTGCCCATAAGGGGCCGTGCGTCCGGGGATCGGAAACAGCTCCACCAGAGCGGGAATCATCGTCTCAATTGACCGCACATTTTCGCGCTTTCCGCCCAATTGTCGCCCCCATTGATTGCGAATTTCGCAAGGTACGAGCAGGCCCCCTCGACGCGAGTCGCACGGGTGGCCGGGCTTGCCCGGTGTCCGGGAATAACTCTGGACGCGCCGCCTGGGTGGGCCCGAAGTAAAGGGAAAAAGGCATATGAGCGGGAACGTCGCCGCACTCGTCGAACCAGCGCCGATCATCGCGTGCACGATCTCGCGAGATGTGCAGGAATTCGACCTGTTGATCGAGGATATGGAAACCGAGCTCGGAGAGAGCTGGGGCGATCTCTCGGTCGACGACGCGCTCGCCTTCTTCGGCCAGCCCGACGCCGAGTCGCTCGAATTCATCGCGGTGGCGATGGACGAGGAGGACGAGGCCGATCTTGCACGCTTCGCCGAGGTGATCCGCAAGGCCACCGCCAACGGGATCAAGGCGATCGTCATCGCCGAGGAAGTGAGCCCGATCGCGCTGCACCAGCTTCTGAAGATGGGCGCCGAGGAGTTCGTCCCCTACCCGCTGCCCGAAGGCGCGCTGCACGACGCGATCGAGCGGCTGCGCACGCCGGAGCCGGAACCGGTGGCGGCCCAGCCGCAGCAGAACGTTCCGTCGAAGCGCTCGGGCGTGAACAAGGAAGGCGTGGTGATCGCCGTCCACGGGCTGGCCGGCGGTGTCGGCGCCACGACGCTGGCGGTGAACCTCGCCTGGGAGCTTGCCAATATCGAGAAGGACAAGTCGATCAGCGTCGGCCTGCTCGATCTCGACCTGCAATTCGGCACGGTCAGCACCTATCTCGACCTGCCCCGCCGCGAAGCCGTCTACGAACTGCTCTCGGACACGGTCTCGGCCGACGAGGACAGTTTCCGCGCCTCGATGGTCACGTTCAACGACAAGCTCGAAGTCCTGACCGCACCGGCCGACATGCTGCCGCTCGACCTCATCAGCGACGAGGACATCAAGCGGGTGATCGAGATGGCGCGGGCGAAGTTCGACTACGTCGTCATCGACATGCCGAAGACCGTCGTGCTGTGGACCGAGACGGTGCTGCAGGCCGCGCATGTGTATTTCGTGCCGGTCGAGCTCGACATGCGCTCGGCGCAGAACACGCTTCGGCTGCTGCGCGCGCTCAAATCCGAGGAGCTGCCGGTCGACAAGCTGAGGTTCATCCTCAACCGCGCGCCGAAATTCACCGACCTCAACGGCAAGGGCCGGGTGAAGCGGATGGCGGAAAGCCTCGACATCTCGATCGACGTGCTGCTGCCCGATGGCGGCAAGCCGGTGGTTCAGGCCGGCGATCACGGCCTGCCGCTGGCCGAAAGCGCGCCGAAACTGCCGCTCAGAAAAGAAATCGCGAAGCTCGCCCAGTCGATCCACGAGGTGAACACCTCCGCCGCGACGGCCGCGAAGTAGGAGGCTGCCCCTTGTTCTCGCGCTACAAGAAACCCACCGACGCAAAACCGGTCGGCGCGCCTGGCGCGCCGAATTTGCATGCCGAAGCCGCGAAAGCCCCGGCGGCGGAACGGGCCGCCCCGTCCGCGCCGGCCCAGCCGGCCGCGCCGAAGGTCGCGCCCGCCGTGCCGCCCGGACAGAAATCCGGCCGGCGCGAACAGGTGCCCGCACAGGCCCAGGCGGAAGACCGCGAGCGCAAGCGCCGCCAGCGGCTCGGCGAGATCAAGGTGGAACTGCACAAGCAGCTTCTGGACAACCTGAACCTCGCCGCGCTCGAAACCGCGTCGGAAAAGGATCTGCGCGCCGAGATCAGCTCGATCGCCTCGGAAGTGCTGTCCGAGATGAACGTGGTTCTGAACCGCGAGGAAAAGACCCAGCTCAACAAGGAGCTGTTCGACGAGGTGACCGGCCTCGGCCCACTCGAGCCGCTGCTGAAGGACGACACCGTCAACGATATTCTGGTGAACGGGCCGCAGCAGGTGTTCGTCGAACGCGGCGGCAAGCTGCAGCTCACCGACGTCACGTTCAAGGACGAGCGCCACCTGCTCCGGATCATCGACAAGATCGTGTCGGCCGTGGGCCGGCGCGTGGACGAGAGCAACCCCCATGTCGACGCCCGCCTCTCGGACGGGTCGCGTTTCAACGCGATGGTGCCGCCGATCGCGGTGGACGGCTCGCTGGTCTCGATCCGGAAATTCAAGAAGGACAAGCTCGGCATCGACGAGCTGGTGAAATTCGGCGCGTTCTCGGAAGAGATGGCGGCCTATCTGCAGGCGGCGGTCTCGACCCGGCTCAACGTCATCGTCTCCGGCGGTACCGGTTCGGGCAAGACCACCACGCTCAACGCGCTCAGCTCGTTCATCGACAACTCGGAGCGCATCCTCACCATCGAGGACACTGCGGAACTCCAGCTCCAGCAGATCCACGTCGGCCGGATGGAAAGCCGCCCGCCCAACGTCGAGGGCAAGGGCGCGGTGACCCAGCGCGACTGCCTGCGCAACGCGCTCAGGATGCGTCCCGACCGGATCATCGTCGGCGAAACCCGGGGCGAGGAAGTCATCGACATGCTGCAGGCGATGAACACCGGCCACGACGGGTCGATGACCACGATCCACGCCAACTCGGCGCGCGACGGCATCTCGCGTCTGGAAAACATGATCGCCATGGCCGGGATCGAGATGCCGCTCAAGGCGGTGCGGGCGCAGATCGCCTCGGCCGTCAACCTCATCGTGCAGGCCAGCCGTCTGCAGGACGGCTCGCGCCGGATGGTCTCGATCACCGAGATCACGGGCATGGAGGGCGACGTGATCTCGATGCAGGAAGTATTCCGCTACCAGCGGGTCGGCCTCGAGCCCAACGGCAAGATCATCGGCCATTTCACCGCGACCGGTGTGCGCTCGTATTACTCCGATCGCTTCCGTCAGTGGGGCTACGATCTGCCCGCCGCCATCTTCGAACCCGTGAACGCGAAGTGAGCTCATAATGGTCCTGTCTGCAGAACCTCTTGTCTATCTCCTGATCTTCATCGCCGTTCTGGTGCTGGTCGAAGGCGTCTATCTGACCGTCTTCGGCAAATCGATCAGCCTCAACAATCGCGTCAACCGCCGGCTCGAAATGCTGGAAAAGGGCGTGGGCCGCGAACAGGTGCTCGAACAGCTCCGCAAGGAGATGCAGCAGCACATGAACGCGAAGGGCATTCCGCTCTATTCGCTGCTCGCCGACAAGGCGCAGAAGGCCAACATCGCCTTCACCCCGCAACAGATCATGATGCTGATGGCCGGCGTCTCGGTGGTGGCCTATATCGGCCTCACCGTGGGCACGTCGACCGGCCCCGCGGTGCGGATCATCGTCTCGATCGTGATGGGCATCGGCGGGGTCTACACCTGGATCAACAACAAGGCGAAGAAACGCCTGTCGATGATCGAGGAGCAATTGCCGGACGCGGTGGAGCTCATGGTGCGCTCCCTGCGGGTCGGTCACCCGTTCTCGTCCGCGGTGCAGATCGTGGCGCGCGAAGTGCCGGACCCGCTGGGCTCGGAAATGGGCGTGATCGCCGACGAAAGCGCCTACGGGCGCGACATGGCGGACAGTCTGAAGGCGCTGGCCGAGCGGGTCGACATGCAGGACATGCGCTTCCTTGCGGTGGCGGTGTCGATCCAGCAGACCTCGGGCGGCAACCTGGCCGAAATCCTCGACGGCCTCGCCAAGGTGATCCGCTCGCGGTTCAAGCTGTTTCGCCGGGTGAAGGCGATCACCGCCGAAGCGAAATGGTCGGGCACGTTCCTGTCGGGCTTCCCGCTGGTCGCGCTGGTGATGATCAACGTGATCCAGCCGCATTACTACGACGACGTGAAGGAAACCGTGTTCTTCATCCCGGCCGCCCTCGTGGTGGCGGCATTCCTGGTGGCGAACGTGTTCTTCATGAAGATGCTGACGAACATCAAGGTGTGAGGGCGCGATGCAAGGACTCCTGGATAGCTTCGGTCCGTTCGGACCGCTCCTGCTGGTCGGCGGCCTCGGCCTGATCCTGGTGCTGGCGACGCTGCCGATGCTCCTCAAGCGTCAGCAGGACCCGCTCGACCGGCTCAAGAAGGCGCAGGCCCAGCCCGAGCAGGGCAAGCAGAAGCTGCGTTCGGCCGCGGGCAGCTCGAAACCCGACAAGCTCGCAAAATACAAGGAATTTCTCGAACCCAAGGATGCCGAGGAATACTCGGCGATCCAGCTCAAGCTGTTGCAGGCGGGCTATCCCGGCAAGAATGCCGTGCGGACCTACCACTTCTCGCAGATGGCGATGGGGATCGGCTTCCTGATCCTCGGCGTGGGCTACGCGATCCTGAAATCCAACGTCGGCGATCCGTCGACGCAATCGACGATGCTGTCGATCATCGTGCCGGGCGCGACCGGCTACATGGCGCCGAAATACTGGGTCAACCGGCGCGTCGAGGCACGCAAGGAAGAGATCCAGAACGGCTTTCCGGACGCGCTCGACATGCTGCTCGTCTGCGTCGAGGCCGGCCAGTCGATCGACCAGGCGATCATCCGGGTGTCGAAAGAGATCCGGGCGGGCTTTCCGGCGCTGGCCGACGAGCTTGCGATCGTCAGCCACGAGATGAAGGCCGGCAAGGACCGGGTGCAGGTGCTGCGCGACTTCGGCGAACGCTGCGGCGTGGCGGATGTGGCGAGCTTCACCACGGTGATGATCCAGTCGGCCACCTTCGGTACCTCGATCGCCGAGGCGCTGCGGGTCTATTCGGCGGAAATGCGTGACAAGCGGGTGATGCGGGCCGAAGAGAAGGCCAACACGCTGCCCACGAAGATGACGCTGGCGACGATGATGCTCACCGTGCCGCCGCTCCTTATCATCCTGATCGGGCCTTCGGTCTACGAGGTCTATGTCACGCTGAAAGACATCAGCTTCTAGGAATTCAGATACGCCGCGACCTCGGGGGAGGTGTTGTGTCCGGGCCGGCGCGCGATGGGGAACCGTCGCGCGCCGTTTCCGTTCGGCGGCCCCCCGCCAGCGGCGCGGGCGCGGCGCGAAGGCCGCTGTTGCTCCTCGCGGCGCGAGCGTTTAGATTCCGCCAAAACCAGCCCGAACGGGCGACAGTGGTACGAGGCGAGCATGTCCACCCCACGCAACTTTCCGGCCGGCGCGGCGCTTCTGGCGTTCGCGGCACTCGCGGCCTGTTCGGCGCCGGGCCTCGGCAACCGGGGCGGCGGGCTTTATGCGCCCGACGCGCGGCCGATGTTGGCGGGCGACAGCGTCGACGGGTTGATCGTCGGCCACCGGCTGATGGAGGCCGGCGAATACGAACTTGCGCTCAAGGCCTACACCCGGGCCGCCGCCGAACAGGGGGTGACGGTCGACGTGCTTTCGGCGATGGGCTCGGCCGACCTCAAGCTCGGACGGCTCGGCCAGGCCGAGGACCTGTTGCGGCAGGCGACCAAGATGGATCCCGAGTTCGGTCCGGCCTGGAACAACCTCGGCGTCATCCTGATGGAAACCGGCCGCGAGGCGGAGGCGGCCCAGGTGTTCAAGATCGCCTACGGGCTCGACGGTGGCAAAACCGACGCGATCAAGCAAAACTACACCAAGGCGCTCGCCAAGCGCGACAATATCACTTATGATGAGCCGGACGATGCGACGTTCGCCCTGATGCGGCGGGGGTATGGGGATTACCTGCTCCTGGCCCGGCAATAGAGAAGCGGACGCGCCTCTGGCGAGCAGGAAAAAGGGCGCAGGCAAAATGCGTTATTCGATAATCGTTTCTCTCTGCCTCGGCAGTGCCGTGGCGCTGTCGGGCTGCGACAAGTTGAATCAGGAAGAGGTCGAGCGTTCGGTCGCCGGCGTCAACGTGATCGACCAGTCGAACCTCAACGACGTGATGATCTCGGCGGCCGACCCGGAAGAGGGCGTGGCCTATTTCACCCGGACGCTGGAGCAATCGCCCGACCGGGTCGACCTCAAGCGCGGGCTGGCCAAGAGCCTCGTGCGGGCGCGCCGGCCGGCCGAGGCGGCAAGGATCTGGACCGAGGTGGTGGAAAGCCCGGAAGGCACGCCGGAGGACAAGGTGATGCTGTCGGACGCGCTCATTCGCGCCGGCGACTGGTCGAAGGCCGAGGACATTCTCGACACGATCCCGCCGACGCATGAGAGCTACGACCGCTACCGGCTGGAAGCGATGGTGGCGGATGCCGATCAGGACTGGAAGCGCGCCGACAGCTTCTACGAAACCGCCGTCGGGCTGACCACACAGCCGGCCAACACGCTGAACAACTGGGGTTTCTCCAAGCTGTCGCGGGGCGATTACCCGGGCGCGGAAAAGCTGTTCCTCGAAGCGCTGACCTATGACAAGTCGAACTTCACGGCCAAGAACAACCTGGTGATGGCGCGCGGCGCGCAGCGCAAATACGACATTCCGCCGATCGAGATGACCCAGGTCGAACGGGCGCAACTGCTCTACACGATGGCGCTGGCGGCGATCAAGAAGGGCGACGTGACCATGGGCAAGACCCTTCTCGAAGAGGCGGTCGAGACCCATCCGCAGCATTTCGACGAAGCGGCGCGGGCGCTGCGCACGCTCGAATCCGACGGCGGCGCGACCACCATCGTCAAGCAGGGCTGACCCGGTGCTGATCACCCAACAGACGGCGCTGGTGGCGCTGTGGTTCCTGCCCTTCGCGATCCCGATCGGGATCTGGGTGGCGTGGTCGGACATGGCGCGGATGAAGATCCCCAACTACGCGGTCCTCGCGCTCGTCGCGGTGTTCGCGGTGGTGGGGATCGGCCTCGCGCTCGCGGGGGTCTGGTCGTTCGAAACCTGGGCCTGGCGCTGGGTGCATCTCGTGGTGGTGCTGCTGATCGGCTTCCTCGCCAACATGATCGGCGCGATGGGCGCGGGCGACGCGAAATTCGCCGCCGCCATGGCGCCGTTCGTCGTGCGCCAGGATGTGCTGCCGTTCATCTACCTTCTGGCGGCGGTGGTGATCCTCGGGTTCACCCTGCACCGGGTGGCCCGCGCGATCCCCGCGGTGCGCGGGCTCGCGCCGCATTGGGAGAGCTGGACGCGCAAGGATTTTCCGATGGGGCTCTGCCTTGCCGGCGCGCTGGTGATCTACCTCGCCGCCGGGGCCTTCTGGGGCGTCGGCGCCTGAGGCCAGGGCAGGTTCGGCCCGCTCACGGCTCTCTCTAATGCCCTGAATTTAAACAGATAGCGCTAACTTCGCCCGGTCCAGCGACGGACAGCGCAACAGGGTACCGGTGTGGAACATTTTGTTTCCGCATCTAGCGTCGACAGGTCTTGTGCGCACTTCTAGATTGTGTCTCGAGGCAACGTCGCTTGGCGAGGAATCTCCCGCAACCGGCGTATGGACAGACTTTTGAACTAGGGGGGCGTTGCCTCACGAACCCCCTGCCCTCCCGATCCTGCCTCACCCGTCAGCGCGCGCCGACGCGCCCGCCGAAGTGGCGCGGTCGCGCTTGCCTCGGCCGCCTCGTCCGGCCGTTCAGCTCAGCCCGAGCGTCTCGCGCAGGGCCGGATTGAGCTGGACCGCGAGATAGCCGAGATAGAGCGCGATGAACACGCCGCCTTCGCGGCGCGACACCACCCGGCCGGTGGTCGCGAAGACGACCGCCAGCAGGGCCGCGCCCAGCATCACCCAGACGTCGAGCTCGACGATCTGCGCCGGCACCGCGATCGGCGAGACCGCCGCCGTCACCCCGCCGATGCCGAGGACGTTGAAGATGTTGGAACCGATCACGTTGCCGATGGCCACGTCGCCGTGGCGGCGGATCGCGGCCATGACCGAGGTGACGAGTTCAGGGAGCGAGGTGCCGACAGCCACGAGGGTGAGGCCGATCACCGCTTCGGAAAGACCGGCGGCGCGGGCAATCTCGACCGAGGCGCCGACCAGGAGATCCGCGCCCCAGACCACGCCCACGATGCCGGCGAGGGCCAGCGCGAGCGCCGCCCAGAGCGCCATCGGCGTCTGCGCGAGCTCGGCCGCCTCGTGGCTGTGCATCTCGGCCTGGGCGCCGTCGTTCTTGTCGGCGAAATAGGTGAACAGCGTGTAGGCCAGGAGGAGGAGGACGAGCGCGATGCCCGTGCCCCGGCCGATATGGCCGAACAGAGTGAGGCCGGCGAACAGCAGGCTCGCGCCGATCAGCACCGCGCCGTCGCGGGCGAAGGCGCGCGGCTGGGTGGCGATCGGGAAGATCACCGCCGAGACGCCCAGGATCAGGAGGATGTTGGCGATGTTCGAGCCGACGATGTTGCCGATGGCGATGCCCGGCGCGCCGATCATCGCCGCCTGGAGCGAGGCCACGAGCTCGGGCATCGAGGTGCCGAAGCCCACGAGGGTGAGGCCGATGAGGAATTGCGACACACCGAGCCGGGTCGCCGCCGCGACGCTGCCGCGCACCAGCGCTTCGCCACCCACGAGGAGCAGCACGAGGCCGCCGAACAATTCGAGCCAGATCATGTCGGAGAGGTCCCAAAAGCCGCGTCGGGGCGGCCCGGCGGAGATGGGGCATGGCGAAGGGAGGCGCAAGGGCCGGCGCGTGGCCGGGCGGCAAAAAGCTGCCGGTGCGCGGCCTATTTCGCGTAGAGCACGTACATCTCGTTGCGGCGGACTTCGGTGAGCGCGCTTCCCTCCTCGGCGACCGCGTCGAGGATGAGTTTGCGCACCTTGGTCGAGAGCGGGCAGCGCGGCACCAGGAGAAACTCCGCCGCGTCCCAGCCGGGGAGCCCGCCGTAATACCACGGCGAGGCGCCGGGCAGCGGGGCATAGGCGCCGTAGAGCCAGAACGACGACAGGATGTCGGCGGTGAAGACGGTGTGGCCTTCGGTGAGGCCGGAGGCCTCGAGATCGTCCGAGATCGCGGTGAACCAGGCAACCATGCCGAGCTCGACCGAACAGGCGGGCCAGGTCTCGCCCGCGAATTCGACGGCGTCGTCGCGCAGCTCAGGATCGGCATAGGCGAAATAGGGCGCGCCCTCGGTGTCGAGCGCGATCTTGGCGTCGACCCGCTGGGCTCGGAGCCGGGCGGTCTGAATGTCTTCGTGGATGCCGGACCCCGGCAACAGCGGCACGAAGAGCGGCTGGCCGGTCTCGTCGTCGACGCCGGTGTCGGCGGCGAGGTGGCGGAACGGCGAATAGGCGAGGTTGATCATCGAGGGCGCGGCGAAGGCGATCGCGACGACGCCGGTGATCAGGAGACCCTGGCGGAGATTCCAGCCAAGACCGTTGTTGAGGTCGCGCGCCGGCCGGAGCGCGATGAGCATGAGGCCAAGGAGCCAGAGCCACTGGGGATCGTTGCCGAAATTCTGGTAGGTCACATAGAAGAAGCCCGGCACCAGCAGGAGCAGCACGAGCCCTTCGAGGGCGCGGCCGGCCTGGCGCAGGAAGATCACCCCCATCAGCAGCGCGATGCTGCCACCCATGTAGGCGGGCGAGCCGACGACGCCGGTGAGCGGGAGGCCGGGCTGGGGGCGCACCTCGGACCCCATGACGGTGAACAGGTCGCGCAGATAGGCGAGCCAGTAGATCGGCGTGCCGACCAGCAGGGTGAGGCTGAGGGCGACGGCGAGGCCGGTGGCGAGCGCCGTCCAGAGCGTGGGCCAGGCGCGCCGGCCGATGAGGGCCGCAACGATGGGGATCAGGAAAGCGCCGAAATAGGTGATCTTGATGAGCGCCATGGCGGCCAGCGCCGCGCCGATGATGAGCCCGTCGACCAGCGGGGCGGGACGGCCCTCGTTCTCGGGCATGAGCGCGGCGGCGATGGCGATGAAGGCCGCGGCCCAGGCCCAGCGGTTGTAGTGCATCGAGATCGAGACGCCGGGCTGCGCCTCGCCGTGGACGAGGGCGAGCAGCAGGATCATCACCAGCGCGCCGAAAGCATAGGCCCAGGGGCCCTGGAACCGGCTCGCCGCCACACGCCAGACCGCCGGCAGCGCGATGAGCGCCACCAGCACCTGGGCGTAGAGGATGGCATGGCCGACGCCCGCGCCCAACCAGACGAAAAAGGCGATCGGTGCGGTGGCGAGCACGCCGATTGGCGTGACGAAATCGAGATGCGGCCATTGGCCGTCGACCTCGCGGAACACCATCTCAAGAAGGTGCAGCGTATCGCCCTCGTGCTTGCCGAGGTAGAAGCCGCCCTTGGCGAGCGTGGCGGCGGAGAGCACCGCGACCACGAGCGCAAGAAAGCCTGCAAGAAGGGCTGCGTTCGGTCTTTGCATCTGCGCCTCGCCACGAATTTTTCAAAATTGTCCGGCAGAGTGTCGCCAGACGGTTTCGATAGCACGGTTAGACCCGCTTTTTGTTGTCGGGATGGCAACAGACGGGTAGAATCACGGAAAAAATATGCGCGGCGGAAACGATCCGCGCTCAGTTGAGAGCAGAGCAGACCCATGAACATGCAGCCCATGTCCAACGTGCAGGCGCCGCCGCCGTGCAAGACGCGGCAGGATACCGGCCTCACCAACGTGATGATGCGGGATATCCTGCTCAAGACGATGTTCCGGATGAACCTCGAGACGGTGAGCGATCTCGAGCGGGTGCTGGCGGTACCGAGCCGGGTGGTGCAGGACCTGATCGACGAGGCGCGCAGCCAGAACATGGTCGAGGCGCTCGGCACGCTGCATGCGGGCGCGAGCAACGAGATGGGCTACCGGCTGTCGGATACCGGCAAGGCGCGGGCGCTCGACGCACTCAGCCAGTCGGAATATTACGGCGCGATGCCGGTGCCGATGGACCGCTATTCCGAACAGGTGAAGCGCCAGTCGATCCGCAACATCCAGATCACCCGCGAACAGCTCACCGCCGCGATGGGGCACCTGATCCTGCCGCCGGCGCTGCTCGACAACCTCGGGCCCGCGGTGGGCTCGGGCCGGTCGATCCTGATGTACGGGCCGCCGGGCAACGGCAAGTCGTCGATCTCGAACGGCATCCGCGACGCGCTGGGCGACAAGATCTACATTCCCCGCGCGGTCGAATACAACGGCCAGGTCATCACCGTCTACGACCCGATCGTGCATTCGCAGGCGACCGAGATTTCGGACGACCCGAGTTCGCTGCGGCGCAATTCGAACCGGTTCGACCGGCGCTATGTGCTTTGCGACCGGCCGACGGTGATCACCGGCGGCGAGCTCACGCTCGACATGCTCGACCTCAAATACAATCCGACGGCGCGGACCTATACGGCGCCCCTGCAGTTCAAATCCTCGGGCGGTGTGTTCATCGTCGACGACCTTGGCCGCCAGGCGGAACCGCCGCAATCGCTGGTCAACCGCTGGATCGTGCCGCTGGAAGAGAACAAGGACATTCTCGCGCTGCAATCGGGCGAGAAATTCGAAGTGCCGTTCGACACGCTGGTGATCNNATCTTCTCGACCAACTTCCACCCGAACGAGATCTTCGACAAGGCGGCGCTGAGGCGGATCTTCTTCAAGATCAAGATCGACGGGCCGTCGCAGGAAGACTTCCTCAAGATCTTCGCGATGGTGGCGCGCAAGCGCGGCATGCCGCTCGACGAACGCGCGCTCGTGCATCTCCTGAAGAAGAAATACCCGACGATCGACAATGTCTACGCCAACTATCAGCCGATCTTCCTGATCGACCAGATGCGCGCGGTCTGCGAGTTCGAGGGCATCCCCTACCAGATGACGCCGGAACTGATCGACCGGGCCTGGGGCAACATGTTCGTGCGCGACGAAAAGATCGTGCACTGAGCCAAGGCGGCGCCGGCGCTCCCGAGCGCCCGGCGCTGTTGCGTCAAGCCTCCGCAATTCGACGCCCACCCTGCTCCCGCCCGCGCGGGCGCGTCTGGGTGGCATTGCGGAACCGCGTCGCCGCCCTGTCCCGCCCCCCCCGGCCGGGAACCCGGGGAGCGGGCGCCGGAGGGGGCTGCCTGACGGCAAACGCTCGGTTTCGCATGGGGTCGTCGCCGAACGTCGGGTGCGTGCGGTGGGGGGCATGTCCGTCTCTGCGGCCCCCGTTCGCATAACGCCTCGAACGTAGAACGAAGGCGCCGTGGGGTTCCGTCGCGAAAAAATCGCGTATTCCGAAAATTTTTTCGACTGGCCCGGCGGGGGCCGAAACCGCGGCCGGCTTCCCAAATTTGGCGGTCCCGCCTATCTTCGACGCATGTCCGCGCTGCCCGCCGTCTTCACCGCATGGTTCGCCGCCAAGGGCTGGCATCCGCACCCGCATCAGCTCGACATGCTGGCGCGCGCGGAGGCTCCCGCGACGCTGCTGATCGCGCCCACCGGGGGCGGGAAGACACTTGCAGGATTCCTGCCTACTTTAGTGGAATTGAGCGAGAAACCGGGCAAAGGATTGCACACATTGTACATTTCTCCGCTCAAAGCTCTGGCAGCCGACATGCGACGCAACCTCACCGGGCCGGTGGCGCAGATGGGGCTCGGCATACGGGTGGACGACCGCTCGGGCGACACCAGCCAGACCCGCAAGAAGGCGCAGCGGGCCGATCCGCCGCATATCCTCCTGACCACGCCCGAGAGCCTCGCGCTGCTCTTGAGCTACGAGGATGCGCCGCGGATGTTTTCGACGCTGAGGCGCGTAGTGGTGGACGAACTGCACGCGTTGGCAGAATCGAAGCGGGGCGATCAGCTCATGTTGCTCCTGACCCGGCTCGAAGCGCTGGCGCCGGGGCTCAGGCGCGTCGGGCTCTCGGCCACGGTGGAAGACCAGCCGGCGCTCGCCGCCTATTTCCAGGCCGGGGGCTGCCCGGTGCTCACCGCCGATGCAGGCCCCGCGCCCGATATCGCGATGCTCGCGACCGCGGCGCCGCCGCCGTGGTCGGGCGGCGGCGGACGCTACGCGATCCCCGAGGTGCTGGCCGAGGTGCGCAAGCATCGGACCACGCTCATCTTCCACAACACGCGGGCGCAGGCCGAGATCTTTTTCCACCACCTGTGGCTGGCCAATGACGAGGGGCTGCCGATCGGCATCCACCACGGCTCGCTCGCGCGCGAAGTGCGCGAGAAGGTCGAGGCGGCGATGGTGGCGGGCAGCCTCAGCGCCATCGTCTGCACCGGCACGCTCGACCTCGGGCTCGACTGGGGCGACGTCGATCTGGTGATCCAGGTGGGCGCGCCGAAGAACGTCAAGCGCCTCGTGCAGCGGATCGGGCGGGCGAACCACCGCTACAACGCGCCGTCGAAAGCGCTGCTTCTGCCCGCGAACCGTTGGGAGGTGATCGAGTGCCAGGCGGCGATCGAGGCGGCGTTGGCGCATGATCTCGACGGCGAACCGCGGGGGCCAGGCCCGCGCGACGTGCTGTGCCAGCACATCCTCATTCGTGCCTGCTCGGGGCCGTTCGACGCGGGCGACCTTTACGCCGAGGTGGTCCGGGCGGGGCCCTACGCGGCGCTCACCCGCGCGGCGTTCGACGAATGTCTCGATTTCGTCGCGACCGGCGGTTACGCGCTTCGGGCCTACGACCGGTGGCAGCGGCTCAAGCAGGGCAAGGACGGGCTCTGGGGGCTGCGCGATCCGCGCTCGACCCAGCTCATCCGGATGAACCTCGGCACGATCCAGGACAGCGACACGGTCAAGGTGCGGATGCGCGGCCAACGCAACCATCTGGGCGAGATCGAGGAATATTTCGCGGCCTCGCTCGTGCCCGGCGACACTTTCCTCATGGGCGGCAACATCGTGCGGTTCGAGAGCCTCAAGGAGATGCATGTCGAGGTGAGCCGCGACCGGGGGCGCAAGCCGAAGATCGCGGTGTTTCAGGGCACCAAGTTCTCGACCTCGACCCAGCTTTCGGAACGGATCCTCGACCTTCTGCACCGCCACGACCTTTCGGCCCTGCCCAACCACACAAGCGACTGGATCCGGCTGCAGGCCGAGGTCTCGAAGCTGCCCGAGGCGGGGCGGCTGCTGGTCGAGAGCTTTCCATTCGAAGGCCGCGCGCACAGTTGCGTCTACGGTTTCGCGGGCCGAGGCGCGCAGCAGACGCTGGGGCTGTTGCTTACAAGGCGGATGGAGGATGCGGGGCTCGGGCCGCTCGGCTTCGTCGCCACCGACTACGCGACGCTGATCTGGTCGCTCGAGCCGATGCGCGACCCCGAGGCGTTGATCGACCGCGCCGGGCTCGTCGACGGGCTCGAAGGCTGGCTGGCCGAGAACGCGCTGATGAAGCGCAGTTTCAAGGCGGCGGCGACGATCGCCGGGCTCACGCCCCGCAACTGGCCGGGCAAGCGCGCGAACGCGCGCCAGGCGACGTTCTCGTCCGATATCCTCTACGACACCTTGCGCAAATACGACCCCGACCACCTGCTCCTCGACATCACCCGCGAGGACGCGATGCGCGGGCTGATCGGTTTCGGGCGGATCGAGGAAATGCTGGCGCGCACGCGGGGGCGGGTCGATCACGCGGTGAGCGCGCGGGTCACGCCTTTCGCGGCGCCGCTGTTTCTCGAAATGGGCAAGGTGCCGGTCGAGGGCGCGGGGCGCGAGGCGTTGGCGGCCGCCGAGGCCGAGCGGCTGATGGCGGAGGCGGGGCTGGCCTGAGGCCGGACCGACCACGGGTTCACGGCCGCGTTGCTTGACTTCGGCCCTGCCCGCCCGCATATGAATACCTGACAGAAAAGGTCCGCGATATGTTCATCCAAACCGAATCCACGCCGAACCCGGCGACGCTCAAGTTTCTTCCCGGCCAGGCGGTGCTCGAAACCGGCTCGGCCGATTTCCCGGCCGCCGACACCGCGGCCAAATCGCCGCTGGCGCGCCGGATCTTCGAGGTCGACGGCGTGGCGGGCGTGTTCTTCGGCACCGATTTCGTCACCGTGACCAAATCCGACGCGGTGGCGTGGGATCATATCAAGGCGGCGATCCTCGGCGCGATCATGGAGCATTACCAGTCGGGCGAGCCGGCGATCGAGGGCCAGGCCTCGGGCGGGCACGAGGCGGGCGACGGCGAGAATGCCGAGCTCGTCACCCAGATCAAGGAACTGCTCGACACCCGCGTGCGGCCCGCGGTGGCGCAGGACGGCGGCNNCATCACCTTCCACGGCTTCGACCGGGGCGTGGTCTATCTGCACCTGCAGGGCGCCTGCGCCGGCTGCCCGTCGTCGACCCTGACGCTCAAGATGGGGATCGAGAACCTGCTCAAGCATTACCTCCCGGAAGTCACCGAGGTGCGGGCCGTTGCCGTCTAGGCCGGACCTTCTCGCCTTCGACACATCGGCCGCGCATTGCGCGGCCGCTTTGCTTGTGGGCGACGAGATCGTGCAGAGTCGGGTCGAGGAGATGAAACGCGGTCAGGCCGAGCGGCTGATGCCGCTGCTCGAAGAGCTGCTCGCCGAAGCCGGCCTCGGCTGGCGCGACCTCGATGCGGTCGCGGTGGGGATCGGCCCGGGCAATTTCACCGGCATCCGGATAGCGGTGAGCACGGCCCGCGGCCTGGCGCTGGGGCTCGGCCGGCCGGCGGTCGGGGTCGATGGCTTCGAGGCCGCGAGCTATGGTGCGCGCCGGCCGTTTTCCTGCCTGATCCCGACGACCCGGGACATGGTCTACCGCGAGGACGTGACCCAGGAGGGCGTACGGGGACCGATGTTGCAGCCCCGCGCGGAAGCCGAAAGCGAGATCGCCGATCTCGGTTATCCCATCGTCCCGATGCCGTCGATCGGTGAGACCGTCGCGAACATCGCCCGGATCGCGGCAACGCGTTTCGACGGGACCCTGCCCCGCCCCGCGCCGCTCTACGTGCGCGCCGCAGATGCCGCGCCGCCGAAAGACCCCGCGCCGGTGATCCTGCCGTGACCGCGGGAGAGATGGCCGCGCTTTACACCCGCGCCTTCCCCGGGTCGCGCCCCTGGTCCGCTGCCGAAATCGCCGATCTCGCCGCGCCTCCCGGCTTCGCCGTCACCGCGCCTGCGGGCTTCGCCCTGGGCCGCGCCGTCGCCGACGAGGCCGAACTGGTCACCATCGCCGTCGATCCCGACGCGCGACGGCAAGGCGCGGGCCGCGCTCTCCTCGCCCGGTTCGAGGCCGAAGCCCGCGCCCGGAATGCGACGACCGCCTTCCTGGAGGTCGCCGAGGACAACGCCCCTGCCCGCGCCCTCTATGCCGCCGCGGGATGGCGCGAAACCGGTCGGCGCAAGGGCTACTACGCCCGCCCGACCGGCGCCGCGGATGCACTGACATTGGCCAAGACCCTCGGCTGATCTCCTTTTTCTTGGCACAAATACTCAAAAAAACCTGCACGCGACGCCTTTTCCGCCCGCCGCTCCCGGCCTAACCTCGCCGCAAAGGAGCCAAGCCATGCCCGTGACCCCCGAAGCCGACCACCTCGCCGCCAGGATCCGCGCCATCGCCGGGGACGAACCGGTCGCGCTCGGGCTGGTGCTCGGCTCCGGCCTCAGCCACCTCGCCGAGGCGGTCAAAGGCCGCGCGATCCCCTATGCCGATCTACCCGGCTTTCCCCAGCCCTCGGTTTCCGGCCACGCGCCCAAGCTGGTGGTCGGCAGCCTGTTCGGCACCCGCGTCGCGCTGTTCGGCGCCCGCGAGCATTACTATGAACACGGGAAACCGGATGCGATGCGGCTACCGCTCGAAACCTTTCGCGCCCTCGGGGCCGAGCGGTTGCTGCTCACCAATGCGGCGGGCTCGATGCGCCCCGACCTTCCGCCGGGGGAACTGATGCTGGTCGGCGACCATATCAACTTCTCCGGCCTCAACCCGCTTATCGGCGAGCCAACGGATGCGCGCTTCGTGCCGATGATGGAGGCCTACGACCCGGAGATGCGTGCGGGTCTCGCCGCCGCCGCAAGCGCCGAGGGGATCGCGCTCGTCGAGGGGGTCTATGCCTGGTATTCCGGCCCCTCCTTCGAGACCCCCGCCGAGATCCGGGCGATCCGCACGCTGGGGGCGGACGCGGTGGGCATGTCGACGGTGCCGGAAGTGATTCTCGCGCGCTTCCTCGGGCTGCGCGTCGCGGCGATCTCGACCATCACC
>JAGRMO010000252.1 GCA_020441205.1 Maritimibacter sp. | reverse complement strand
TTCATCGACGAGATGCACACCCTCGTGGGCGCCGGCAAGGCCGACGGCGCGATGGACGCGGCCAACCTCATCAAGCCCGCGCTCGCGCGCGGCGAGTTGCACTGCGTCGGCGCGACGACCCTCGACGAGTACCGCAAATACGTCGAGAAGGACGCGGCGCTGGCGCGGCGGTTCCAGCCGGTGATGGTCGACGAGCCCACGGTCGAGGACACGATCTCGATCCTGCGCGGCATCAAGGAGAAATACGAGCTGCACCACGGCGTGCGGATCTCCGATTCTGCCCTCGTGGCGGCCGCGACGCTCAGCCACCGCTACATCACCGACCGCTTCCTGCCCGACAAGGCCATCGACCTCGTCGACGAGGCCGCGAGCCGGCTCAGGATGGAGGTGGATTCGAAGCCCGAAGAGCTCGACCAGCTCGACCGCCAGATCCTGCAGATGCAGATCGAGGCGGAAGCCCTGAAGAAGGAGGACGACAAGGCCTCGGTCGACCGGCTCGCCAAGCTCGAGGAAGAGCTGGCGGGGCTGCAGGAGCAATCGCGCGCGATGACCGCCAAGTGGCAATCGGAGCGCGACAAGCTCGAAGGCGCGCGCGAGATCAAGGAACAGCTCGACCGTGCCCGCGCCGAACTGGACGCGGCCAAGCGCGAGGGCAACCTCGCCCGCGCCGGCGAACTGAGCTATGGCATCATCCCCGGGCTCGAGAAGAAGCTCGCCGAGGCCGAAAGCCAGGACGACGACGTGATGGTCGAGGAAGCGGTGCGGCCCGAGCAGATCGCCATGGTGGTCGAGCGCTGGACCGGCATCCCCACCTCGAAGATGCTCGAAGGCGAACGCGACAAGCTCCTGCGCATGGAAGACGGGCTGCACAAGCGGGTGATCGGCCAGGATCGCGCCGTCACCGCCGTGGCCAACGCCGTGCGCCGCGCCCGGGCGGGCCTCAACGACGAGAACCGGCCGCTCGGCTCGTTCCTGTTCCTTGGCCCCACGGGCGTCGGCAAGACCGAGCTCACCAAGGCCGTCGCCGAGTTTCTGTTCGACGACGACAACGCCATGGTGCGCATCGACATGTCGGAGTTCATGGAGAAGCACTCGGTCGCCCGCCTGATCGGCGCGCCTCCGGGCTACGTCGGCTATGACGAGGGCGGGGTGCTGACCGAGGCGGTGCGTCGCAGGCCCTACCAGGTGGTGCTGTTCGACGAGGTCGAGAAGGCCCATCCGGACGTGTTCAACGTGCTGCTGCAGGTGCTCGACGACGGGGTGCTGACCGATGGCCAGGGCCACCGGGTCGATTTCAAGCAGACGATGATCGTGCTGACCTCGAACCTCGGCAGCCAGGCGTTGAGCCAGCTGCCCGAGGGCGCCGACCCCGCACAGGCGCGGCGCGACGTGATGGATGCGGTCAAGGCCCACTTCCGGCCCGAGTTCCTCAACCGGCTCGACGAGACGATCATCTTCGACCGGCTGTCGCGCGACGATATGGACGGGATCGTGACCATCCAGCTCAACCGGCTGGGCAAGCGGCTGGCGAAACGGGGGATCACGCTGAACCTCGATGAAGCGGCGCTGACCTGGCTCGCCGACCAGGGCTACGATCCGGTCTACGGCGCGCGGCCGCTCAAGCGGGTGATCCAGCGCAGCCTGCAAGACCCGCTGGCCGAGAAACTGCTGGGCGGCGAGATCATGGACGGCGAGACCGTGCCGGTCCATGCCGGCACCGACGGGCTCATCATCGGCGACCGCACCGGGACGTCGAACAAACCCAAGCCCGACGACGCGGTCGTCCACTGAGCCGCCAGGCGCCGAAAAAACCGAGTCGCTGCGCCCGAAAAAAGAGAACCCCGCCGGATCGCTCCGGCGGGGTTTGCCATTCCGGCGATCCGGCGGATTATTCCGCGGGGATCACGCCAGCTTCGACGGCGGCGGCCAGTTCGGCCTCGTCGAGCATGCCATCGGCGTTGGTGTCGACGCCGGCGAACTGCTCTTCGGTGAAGTCGGCGACAACGGCCTGGACTTCGGCGAGCGAGACCATGCCGTCACCATCGGTGTCCATCGCGGAGGCGGCGAAAGCACCGGCAGTGCCGGCAACGAGAATGGCAAGAGCCACGAAGGCGGATTTCATCAGGATTTGCTCCCAAAAAGGTTACGCCGAACAACACGACGCAGGGGCGATATGACCACCTTTCAGGAGAAGGAAAAGAGGCGGTATTTCAACCGCTTCGGCTGGTGAGCGCCGAATTGCCGAGGGCTCGGCAAACCGGCGCTCATGGCCGGGGGCGTGGCGTTTTCGCAGCTTGCAAATTCCCGGTTTCTGCGCCTGCGAAAAACCGGGCCGCGGTCAGTAATTTGCGGGCAGGATTCCCATCCCGTAGGCCATCGAAAGCTCGGTCTCGTCGAGCATCCCGTCGCCGTTGCCATCGGCTTCGGCGAAAGCCTCCGCGGTGACGTCCGGATAGGCGGCCTGCACCTCGGCGAACGAGACCAGCCCGTCGCCATCGGTGTCGATATTGTCCTGCGCGAGAGCGGCGGAACTGCCGGCGAGCAGCAGGGCGAAGGTGAGGCGGGCGGGGTGGATCATGGCGTGTCTCCCGTGAACGGTGGCGCCGAGCGTGTCGGCATGCCCCCGATCATAGGCGAAGCGCCCGAGTCTTCCGACAGAATTCGAAGCGGGCCGGGCACTCCCCCGGGGAACGTCCGGCGCCCCGGTCCGCGCGGGGGCCGGGCCGGGGCTGGGTCTTGGCGGGTGGAACGGCGCTACGGCATGACGATTCCGTAGGCCCGCGCCAAGGCTATCTCGGCGTCGGTGAGCCGCCCGTCGTGAGCGTCGAGCAGGGCGAAATCCGCCTCTGCCTGGTCGTGCAGCGTGTCGAGATCGGCCCGCGAGATGAAGGCCTCGGTGGCGAGAATGTCTTGGGCGAAGGTCGTCGCCGCGCCGGCGGGATGCGCCGAGCGGATCATCGAAATCGAGATCATGTGTCTGTCCCTGTCGTCAGGTTGAACGGGGCGGCGCAGGGCCGGGGGACAGGTCGGGGAACCCGGCCCACCAGCCGTCCGGTTCGGGCCCGCTCTGCCAGGGAGGAGACGGCAGGCGGCGGGCCGTTGAGGGGTGCGGCGGGGGTTTGCCGCGATGTTTTTGTGTCGAACCGGACCCGCTGTGAAAAGCCCCGCCGGCGTGAACCGGCGGGGCGGGATCGGGCGCTACATCGCCGGCAACACGCCGGCTTCGGTGGCCGCCGCGATCTCGTCGGCGTCGAGCATGCCGTCGGCATTGGCATCGGCCGAGGTGAACGCGTCTTCGCCGAGATCGGGGTAGGCGGCCGCGAATTCGTCCATCGAGACCAGGCCGTCGCCGTCGGTGTCGGCGCCGGCATCCTGGGCGTAGAGCGCCGAGCTGGCGGCAAGCATCAGGCCGAGGGCCACCGGGGCGATTTTGAGGGGTTTCATGGGGATCTCTCCTTGGTGTGTTGGTCTGTTTTGTGGTTGTGCGTCGTTGCGCCAGACAACAGGGCCACGGGGCGAAGCGCTTGTATCGGGAGAAATGAAAATCCCCCCGGAATGCGCGCCGGACTGCAGGTTTCGGCTGCTTCGCCGCGCGGCTTGCCGCCCATCCAAGAGGGCATCCGGGGCGGCGGCGGAAGCGCACTTTCACCTCTCGAACATTTCGGCGATTTGGCACCGATTGCGGCGTTTTCCGGCGCCGGTCCTTTTTCCGCCGAGGCGCAAATCACACCGGATCACGCGCCAGATCACGCGCCAAACCGCCTTCCTGCGAAACATCGGAGACGGCGCCGGCCGCGTTACAGCCCGCGCGCGACCGCGTGAGGTTACAGAAACCGCGCGGTCACGTGAAAAGGCGTCATTTGGTTTTGGCCGGCGCCCGGGTTAGGTCACACTGGAGAAGAAGGAGAGTTGCATGGGCTACAAGAGCAAGCTGACGCGGGCGGACGTGACCCCGAAGGCGGCCTATCTGAACCGTCGCCAGATCATGGCCGGCGCCGCCGGGCTGGGGCTGGGCTCGATCGCCGGCCCCCTTGCCGCCGAAGTGCCGCTCGACCGCGAGCCCAACACGATCGAACAGATCACCAATTACAACAACTACTATGAGTTCGGCACCGGCAAGGAAGACCCGGCCAAATACGCCCATGCGCTGACCACCGACCCCTGGAGCGTGCGGGTCGACGGGCTGGTCGACAAGCCCGGCACCTACAGCCTCGCCGAGCTGATCGACGGGCTCGAGGTCGAGGAGCGGATCTACCGCTTCCGCTGCGTCGAGGCCTGGTCGATGGTGATCCCCTGGAACGGGGTCGAGCTCGGCAAGCTGATCGAGCGCCTGGGCCCGCAGGAGGGCGCGAACTACGTGGCCTTCGAGACCGCGCTGCGCCCCGACGAGATGCGCGGCGTGCAATTGCCGGTGCTCGACTGGCCCTATGTCGAGGGGCTGAGGCTCGACGAGGCGATGCATCCGCTGACGCTGCTCGCCACCGGCATCTACGGCGAGCCGCTCCTGGGCCAGAACGGCGCTCCGGTGCGCCTCGTGGTGCCGTGGAAATACGGCTTCAAGNNATCAAGTCGATCGTGCGCATCAGCTTCACCGCCGACGAGCCGGCCACGAGCTGGAACCGGGCAAGTTCGCGCGAATACGGCTTCTATAGTAATGTGAACCCGAACGTGGACCATCCGCGCTGGAGCCAGGCCAGCGAACGGGTGATCGGCGGCGGCTTCTTCGCGCCGCGGATCGACACGCTCATGTTCAACGGCTACGAGGACGAGGTGGCCGGCCTCTACGACGGCATGGACCTCAGCGAGTTCTTCTGATGACCGCCGCCCAGACGATCAACGCCCGGCTGCGCAAGCTCCCGATCTGGCCGTTCTACGTGATCGGCCTCTTGCCGCCGTTCTGGTATCTCTACCTCGGTTTCACCGGCGGCCTCGGGGTCGAGCCGATCAAGGCGCTCGAACACCGCCTCGGCCTGCTCGGTCTGCAGATGCTCGCGGCCACGCTGATGGTGACCCCGATCCAGCGCTTCACCGGCGTGAGCCTCCTCCGGTTCCGCCGGATGCTCGGGCTCATCGCCTTCTACTATATATGCATGCACCTTCTCGCCTGGCTGGTGCTCGACGTCCAGCGCCCGGCCGCGATCCTCGCCGACATCGTCAAGCGCCCCTATGTCACCATCGGCATGGCGAGCTTCCTGATGCTCGCGCCGCTCGCGATCACCTCGACCGACGGGTCGATCCGCCGGATGGGGGCGATGGCCTGGCGCCGGCTGCACCGGCTCGTCTACCCGGCGGTGATCCTGGGCGCCGCGCATTTCATCCTCGTGCGCAAGGGCGTGCAGATCGAACCCCTGATCTATCTCGGCCTCTTCGTCCTTCTTCTCGGGGTCCGCACGCTGCCGCGCACTGGACGCCGCCGCCTCGCGGCGTAGGATGCCGCCCGAACCACGGTGGCACGGATGCCGCCCGAACCAGGGAGGCATGGATGAAACAGCGCACACTCGGCCGCACCGGCTATCAGGTCTCGGAGATCGGCATGGGCTGCTGGCAGCTCGGCGGTGATTTCGGCCCGATCGAGGACGCGACCAGCCAGGCGACGCTGAAAGCCGCCCATGACGCGGGCATCACTTTCTACGACACCGCCGACGTCTACGGCGGTGGCCGCTCGGAGCTGCAGGTCGGCCACTTCCTGAAAGGGCCGGGCCAGGGCAGCATCGTCGCCACCAAGGTGGGCCGCACCGCAGCACTGTTTCCCGACAGCTACGAGACCGACGCCATTGCCGACCACCTGCGCGCCTCGGCCAACCGGCTGGGCGTCGAAAGGCTCGATCTCGTCCAGCTTCATTGCGTGCCGGTCGGCCTGCTCGAGGACGGCGAGATCTTCCGCATCATGGACGAGATGGTGGCGCAGGGGCTCACCGCCCATTGGGGCGCCAGCGTCGAAACTCTCGCCGAGTCGCGGATGTGCATGACCGAACCGGGCTGCGCCTCGATCCAGACGATCTTCAACCTCTATCGCCAGAACGCGGCCTGGGAGCTGTTCGATGAGGCGAAAGAGAAGGGCGTTGGCATCATCGTGCGCCTGCCGCTGGCCTCCGGCGTGCTCACCGGCAAGTTCGAGAAGGGCCACGCCTTCCCCGCCTCCGACCACCGCAACTACAATGCCGATGGCGCCTCCTTCTCGGTGGGCGAGACCTTTTCGGGCATCGAGATGGACAAGGCGATCGGCGCGCTCGACCTGATCCGCCCGCTGGTGCCCGAGGGCATGAGCCTCGCCGATTTCGCGCTCAGATGGATCCTCGACCACGACGCGGTGAGCTCGGTGATCGCCGGAGTTTCGCGCCCCGACCAGGCGCTGCGCAATGCCGCCGTTTCCGACCTGCCGCCGCTGGGCGCCGATATCCACGCCGAGCTGCGCCGGATCTACCAGGCCGAGATCGAGCCGATGGTGCGCTGCCCGATCTGAGCGGGCGCGTCAGTCCGCAACCTCGCCGGTGGCGACGAAGCGTTCGCCCATCGCCGCGCGCACCGCGTCCGGATCGAGCGGCGCCCAGACCGGGCCATCGCCGATGAACCCGGCGTCCCGCAGCGCCACCCCGAGCGCCGGCAGATCGGGCTCGCCCACCGAGAGCCGCTTGCGGTTCGAGCCCACCGGCTGCCAGACCTCGCGAAGCACGTCGATCACCGCGACCTTCGTCCCGGTGAAACTCTCTATATGTGCGACGATATGGTCGGTCGCCGCCGAACGCCGCCGCTGGATCAGCGCGACCGATTGGTCGGGCCCCCCGGCATAGGCATAGAGGTGCAGCGCCGATCCCTCCGGCGCGACGATCTTGCGCGCGGCCTTGTAGCGGGCGATCTGCGTCGCGATGTCGTGCTTCTGCGGATGGAAGATCTCATAGCCCTGGGCAGCCAACTCGGCCTCGATCTGGTCTTCGCCGATAAGCCCGCCGCGCTTCGGCCCGAGCAGGCTGCGCGAGATATAGAGCTTGTCGCCGCCCTCGGGCGCGACGCCCGCCCCGAAACGCGCATGGACGAAATCGCGGAACTTCTCCGTGCCTGCGCTGATCGCCCCGAGGCCGAACCCCTGCCCGGGCACCAGCAGCCGTTCGATCCGCGCCGCATCCGCGACCACCTTGATCGGCAGATCGACCCCGAGGGCGGCGAAGAACTCGGTCTGGAACCGGTTGAGCGCGATATCCTGCCCGGCGCGGCGCGGGATGAAGACGATACCCTCGGGCGGCGTGTCGAGATGATCGAGCGCCCAGAGCCTGCCCGGGCTCTCGACGATGAAATGGGCGAAATAGCTCCACAGCGTCCCGCCCCAGAGCCAGGTGCCGGCGAGTTCTTCCTGCTGACCGGCAGGCGGCGCGAAAGGCTCGTTCGCCCGCCGGTTGCCATGCCAGAGCGCCGCCTCGGGCACGTCGCGCCCCAGCGCGTCGACAATGCCCGAAGGCGTGAACTTCTCTTTGCTGCGCGGCGCATAGGCAAGAGCGTGATCCACCATGGATATATCATGTGACCAGCCGCCCTCGGGCCGGGGGGCGGCGGCGTAGCGTCCGGCGCGCAGCTCGGAGCGCGTGCAGGTCCAGACCAGCCGGGTC
>JAGRMO010000049.1:10266-10509 GCA_020441205.1 Maritimibacter sp. | reverse complement strand
GCGGCGGCGAAATCTTCCTTGAACTTGTCGACCGAGCCGAAGCTCTCGGTGAGGGCCTTTTCGAGCTCGCCCGGCATGGCGGCGCCGCCGGGGCCCATCATCTCCCAGAACTGCATGTGGTTCCAATGCTGGGAGGCGTTGTTGAAGATGCCGTTCTGGGCCACGGCGCCCTTCTGGTAGGTGCCGGTCACGATGTCTTCGAGCGACTTGCCCTCCCATTCGGTGCCGGCGATCAGCTTGTTG
>JAGRMO010000049.1:2603-10239 GCA_020441205.1 Maritimibacter sp. | reverse complement strand
GTCGTGGTGGTATTCGAGCGTCTCTTTCGACATGCCGAGGCCGGCGAGCGCGTCATGGGCGTAGGGAAGATCGGGAAGGGTGAACGACATCGGGTGGCTCCCTGTGGTCTGGTTGCGGTGTTGGCTGTCAGATGGGCCGAGCGACGCCACGGGGTCAACCCCGGGGGCGGGTCCGGGTTCCGCCGGTCACATCATCGTGAGCGGCTGACACGGGAGCGGGCCGCCCGCCCTGCCCGGTGCCTGCCGGTTGGGCCGCTCACCAGGCGATGGGCTGGCCATCGCGGAAGAAGCCGCCGGAGGGGCCGTCGTCGGGCAAAGTCGCGGCCCAGACGATGCCTGCGGCCCCGGTGGCGATGTCGCGCGGGGCCGCGTCGCCGCCGAGCGCGGTGCGCACCCAGCCGGGGCAGACGGAATTGACCTTCACCCCGGGCCTGGCCGCGTTGTGGGCGATGAGCGTGACCGCGTTCATCGCCGTCTTCGACACACGGTAGTGCACGGCGCCCGCGCCCATGCCGTCGCCGAGCGAGCCCAGCCCGGACGAGACGTTGACGATCCGGCCCCAGCCGCGGGCGTTCATCCCCGGAAGAGCCGCGCGGATCGTGCGGTAGGCGGAGACCGCGTTGTTGTCGAGCGCGTCGAGCATGTCGGCAGGCGTGGTGTTGTCGAAGGTGGCCTCATAGGCGCCGTAGATCCGGCCCGCGTTGTTGACGAGGATATCGACCGGGGCCGTGCGGGCGGCGAAGAAGGCGGCGACCGAGGCGTCGTCGCTCACGTCGAGCACCGCGCCGTCGAGAAGCGCGGGCCGGCCGAGGTCCGCGAGCCCCGCGTCGATGGCCGCCTCGGTGCGGGCGGTGAGGGTGACGGCGTGACCGGCTTCCAGCAGGCGGCGGCAGGTTTCGAGCCCGAGGCCCTGCGCGGCTCCGGTGACGACGGCATGTTTCATGGCTTGGCTCCGATGTTGATCCGGTAATTGAAATTGGCGTGCCCGAGCCGACCGAACAGCGCGAGCCAGACGGGCATCATCCCCTCGGTGCCGCGCGCGGCGCGGAGCGGGCCGAGGTCGACGGGCGCGGTCCAGCCGAATTCGCCGAGCAGCCCCGCGACCACTTCCTTGGCGGCCTCGTCGTCGCCGCAGACGAAGACGTCATGCGCGCCGGCGAGCGCATCGGGGTTCACCATCAGGGCCGCGTTCATCGTGTTGAGGCTGTTGACCACCCTGGCCGCCGGAGCCGCCGCCTGAACCGCCTCGGAGAGCGAGGTGGTGTTGGAAAGCTCGGGGATCATCCGGGGCGGGAAGCCCTGCGAGAAATCGAGCGGGTTCGAGATGTTGAGCAGCACCTTGCCGGCGAGCCGGTCCGGCCCGGAAGCGGCGATCGCGGCGAGAGCCGCATCGCCGCGCACCGCGAGGATGATCACTTCGCCGTGGCGCGCGGCCTCGGCGAAACTGCCGGTCGCGGCTCCGCCCGCCTGCTCGGCCAGCCAATTGGCCGCCGCCTCGCTTCTGCCGTCGCGGCTCGCGAGCATCACGTCATGGCCGAGGCCGACGAGCCGTGTCGCAAGCGTGGTGCCGACCATGCCGGTGCCGAGAACGCCGATCTTCATCTTCACCTCCCTGAGTGGTTTGTGTCTGCCGAGACAATAAATCGCTGGGTGGCGCGGGAAAAACCGGCTACGGGATGGCATACTGCGTCTTTTGAGTTATCAATTATCCATGCAGCAGCTCGACACGATCCCGATCTTCCTTGCCGTGGCCGAGGCCGGCGGGTTCCGCCGCGCGGCCGACAGGCTGGGGATGACTTCGGCGGGCGTGTCGAAGGCGGTGGCGCGCCTGGAGGCGGAGCTTGACACGCGGCTGTTCGAGCGCACCACGCGGCGGGTCGACCTCACGCCGCAGGGGGTGGCGTTCCGCGCGAAGGCGGAAGCGGCGATGCTGGCGCTCGACGAGGGCGCGCGGGCGCTCGACATCGCCCGCGAGGCCCCCTCGGGGCTGGTGCGGCTGTCGCTCTCGCCGGTGCTTGGAGCGTTTCTTGCCGCACGGCTTCCGGAGCTTGCCGAGCGGCTGCCGGGGCTCGCCTTCGATCTCGATTTCTCCGACACGGCGGTCGATCTCTCGGCCGAGGGCTACGACATCGCACTCAGGGTCGGGCTCGGAGCGGCGGCGCATCTGGTGACGCGACGGATCGCGCGGCTCGACTGGGCGACGCTGGCGACGCCGGGCTACCTCGCCCGCCACGGCACGCCCGAGCATCCCGACAATCTCGCGGACCATGTGTGCTACGGTTATCTGATGAAAAACGGGCAGGTGGCGCCCTGGGATTATCTCGACGGCACGGTGGCGCTCTGGCATCTGCCCGAGGGGCCGATGCGGCTCAACCTCGGGGCGCCATTGGTCGATGCGGCTCTGTCCGGGCGCGGGATCGTGCGGATCTTCGGCCATCTCGCGGCCGATGCGATCGACGCGGGACGGCTGGTGCGGGTGCTCGGGCGCTACGAGCCGCCGGGGCCCGAGGTGCAGGCGCTGATCCTGCCCTCGGTGGCGTCGAGCGCGCGGGTGCGGGCGGTGCTCGACTTTCTCTACCGGACGTTCCGCAGCTTTCCCGCGCGGTAAGGCGGGCGCTAGTTGGGCGCGAACAGCCCCACTTCGCTGCCGGGCTTGGCCGCGTTCGACAGCAGGTCGAAGGCGTAGCGGGCGACCGAGCGGAAGGTGACGATCTCGAAGCTCTGGTCGTCGGGCATGTGGAAGGCGGCGGCCACCTGGGCGAGCCTCGTGCGGCGCATCTGCCCGGGGCCGAAGGCGGCCGGCGAGACGTCGGCCGGGGTGAGCTTCGACATGACCTCGCGGACGGCGGCGCCTTCGAGGCGGAAGACGGCGCGGGCGTCGGTGACCTCGACGGCAAGCGCGTGCTGGCCCGTGAGCGCCTTGGCCAGCGCCGCGGCCTTGGCCGGCGCTTCATCGGCGGCGCAGAACAGCAGGAGCTCGTCGGGCGACATCCAGGCGAGGCGGTCGGCCGCGCCCGCGATCTCGCCCTGCCCCGGCAACGCGAGGCCGGTCGCCTGCGTCACCGCCTTGGCGAAGGCCTTGTCGGCGAGGGTGCCGCGCAGCGTGACCATGCCGATCCGGCCCAGCTCGGTGACCGTGCAATAGCCCTGGTAGGATGCGCCCGCGAGCGCGGAGACGGCGTCAGACATCCTGCTTCGCCCCTTCCTTGTCGTAGAAACAGGTCTCGACGATCTTCGCGCGGACCACGTCGCCGCCGATGCGCGGCACGTCGACCGTCTCGCCCATGCGCTCGGGTCCGTGGGATATGAGCGCCATGGCGATGCCGCGCTTCAGCGTCGGCGAGTAATAGGTCGAGGTGACCCGGCCTTGGGTGTTGCGCTGGCCGTTGGCGTTCCTGCCCTCAGCGACGATATAGGCGCCGTCGGGCAGCACCGAGCCGTCTTCGGTCTCGAGCCCGACCAGCTTCCAGCGTTCGTCGCTGGCCAGGTGAGCACGGGCCTGGGCACGCTTGCCGAGGTAATCGGGCTTTTTCTTCGAGATCGCCCAATTGAGCCCGAGATCCTGCGGGATCACGGTGCCGTCGGTNGATGAAGCCCTTCTCGGCGCGCAGCACGTGGAGGCATTCGGTGCCGTAGGGCATCATGCCGATGCCCTTGCCGGCTTCCATCAGCCTGTTCCACAAAGCCTGGCCCTGGGAGGCGGGCACGGCGATCTCGTAGCTGAGTTCGCCGGAGAAGGAGATCCGGAAGAGGCGCACCGGGAAGCCCGCGAGATTGCCATCGGCCCAGGTCATGAACGGCAGGGTTTCTTTCGAGACATCCATGCCGCCCAGCGCTTCGAGCACCCGGCGGGCCTTGGGGCCGACCACGGCGATCTGGGCGAATTGCTCGGTGAGGTTGGCGGTGTAGACCTGCCAATCCCACCATTCGCATTGCAGCCAGTCTTCCATGTGGCCGTGGATGCGGTCGGCGCCGCCGGTGGTGGTGTGGCAGAGCCAGGTGTCGTCGTCGATGCGCGCGACCACGCCGTCGTCGATCAGGAAGCCGTTCTCGTTGCACATGAGCCCGTAGCGGCATTTGCCGACCGGCAGGGTCGACATCACGCCGGTGTAGAGCATGTCGAGGAAGCGGCCCGCGTCGGGGCCCTTGACGAGGATCTTGCCGAGCGTCGAGGCGTCGAGCAGGCCGACGTTAGCGCGGGTGTTGGCGACCTCGCGGGCGACGGCCTGGTCCTGGGTCTCGCCGGGGCGCAGGTAGCAATAGGGCCGGCGCCAATGGCCGACCGGCTCCCAATCGGCGCCATTGGCGTCGTGCCAGTCGTACATCGGGGTACGGCGGACCGGCTGGAACAGGGCCCCCCGCGCCTCGCCCGCGATCGCGCCCATGGCGATGGGGGTGTAGGGCGGGCGGAAGGTGGTGGTGCCGGTGGCCGGAATCGGCTGGCCGAGGGCGCCCGACAGCACGGCGAGGCCATTGATATTGCTGAGTTTCCCCTGGTCGTTGGCCATGCCGAGCGTGGTGTAGCGCTTGGTGTGTTCGACGCTCTCGTAGCCTTCGCGGGCGGCGAGCTGGACGTCGGAGACCTTCACGTCGTTCTGGTAGTCGAGCCACATCTTGGCGCGTTTCTCGGGGCCGGCGTCGGCCGGCATGATCCAGACCGGTTCGAGCGGCTGGCGCTGTTCCGGGGGGGCCTTGGGGCCGGCCTTGCGGGTGGATTTGCCGCCGGCGCCCTGCCCGGCCGCCTTGCCGGCGGCCCAGGCATCGTCCAGCGCCTCGGCGAGCGTCAGTGCCCCGGAGGCGGCACCGGCGGTGACGACGAAGCCCTTGCCGTCGGCGCCGGTGGGGGCGCGGGTCGGGTCGGGGCGGAACATGGCCTCGGCCTCGTCCCAGACGAGCTTGCCGCCGCAATGCGACCACAGGTGCACCACCGGCGACCAGCCGCCCGACATGGCGACGGCGTCGCAGGCGATCTCTTCGCCCGCGCCGTCGAGCCGTACCGAGCGCACCCGCGTCCGGCCCAGCACCTGCGCCACGGCCCGGCCCGCGCGCACCTGGATGCCGCGGCGCAGGGCCTCATCGGCGAGCGGCCCGGTGGCCGTGGCGCGGGCGTCGATCACGATCACCTCGCGCCCGGCGCCGCGCAGCGCCAAAGCGGTGCGGTAGGCGTCGTCGTTGTTGGTCACGACCACCACTTTCTCGCCCAGGGCGACGCCCCAGTTGACCAGGTAGTCGCGCATCGCGCTCGCCAGCATCACGCCCGGAATGTCGTTTCCGGCAATCGCGAGGGGGCGTTCGATCGCGCCGGTCGCGGTCACGATCCGGGCGGCGCGGATGCGCCACAGCCGGCGGCGCACGCGGCCGTCGCCGGGTGTCGTGTCGGCCACGCGTTCCTCGGCGATCAGGTAGCCGTGGTCGTAGACACCGGCCGCCATCGTCCGCAGGCGCAGGGTGACATTCTCTTGGCGATCAAGCTCTTCCAATGTGGCGTTGATCCAGTCTGCGGGGGCCTGGCCGTCGATCTCGCCGCCGTCGACCGGCGCCCGCCCGCCCCAATGCGCAGTCTGTTCCAGCACCAGCACCCGCGCGCCCGTGGCCGCCGCCGCCCTGGCCGCGGCAAGCCCTGCGACGCCGCCGCCGACCACGACCACGTCGACATGGGCATAGAGATATTCGTAGGCGTCGGCATCCGGCTCGGTCGGCGCCTTGCCGAGACCGGCCGACTTGCGGATGAAGGGTTCGTAGAGGGTCTTCCAGGCCGCCGGCGGCGCCATGAAGGTCTTGTAGTAGAAACCCGCCGGCAGGAAGCGCGAGACGAGGCCGTTCACCGCCATCACATCGAAGGCGAGCGAGGGCCAGGCGTTCTGGCTCTTCGCCTCGAGCCCGTCGAACAGCTCGACCATGGTGGCGCGGGTATCGGGCTCGAACCGGCTGCCGGAACCGAGGCCGACGAGGGCGTTCGGCTCCTCGGCGCCGGCGGCCACGGGACCGCGCGGGCGGTGGTATTTGAAGCTGCGCCCCATCACCAGTCGGCCCGCGCCGAGCAGCGCCGAGGCCAGCGTGTCGCCGGCGAAGCCCGTGTGGGTCTTGCCGTCGAAGCGGAACGAGATCGGCTGCGACCGGTCGATCAGCCGGCCATATCCTTCGAGCCGTGCGGTCATGCCCGGTTCCCCTTCATCTTGGCCCAAATACTCAAAACCGCTTCGGTCGCGCCCCGACGCGCCTCTGCCTGCCAGGCTTGCGGGCGCAGAGCGCCCGCGCGACCCTCTCGGCAGACGCCCGTGTCGGGCGTCGCCTGACGGGCTTGCGGGCGCGGAGCGCCCGCGCGGATCGGATTGCGTGAGCAATTCGAAATCATCATGCCCCCCAGCCCGGAAGTTTGGCCCGGATCGCGGCGATCACCTCGGCGGGCGGCTCGGGCACCTGGGCCTTGTAGGTGGCATAGACTTCGAGCGTGGTGGTCGAGCGGGCGGCGAGAAACCACTTGCCGCAGCCGGCGGCGTGGCGCCAGCGCTCGAAATGCACCCCCTTGGGGTTCTCGCGATCGAACAGATAGGCCTCGAAGGCGGCATCGTCGCCGTCGGGGCCGACGCGCTTGAGATGCGCCTCGCCGCCCGGCGCGAGCTCGGTCTCGTCCGCCGTTACCCCGCAATAGGGGCAGTTCAGGATCAGCATGGGGGTCTCTCCTCCCGCACCATCGGCCGGAACCGGGGCGCGGCCTGCGCTCCGGTCACCGGCGCTTCGGTCGGGCGGAGAAACCGCCCGGGGTTATTGCGCGGCCGGCTGTTCGGCAGCGCCGTCGTCGGCCGGCTCGGCCGGCTCGGCAGGTTCAGCAGGCTCGGCCGGTTCGGCCGGCTCGGCCGGGGCGGCTGCGCCGTCATCGGCGGGCGCGGTTGCCGCCGGCGCTTCGGAGGCCGGCATGGGCTCGTCGCCCGCGCCCGGCCAGAACATGAAGCCGAGGACGATGGCGACCAGGACGACGACGATGGCGACGATCCAAGTGCTTCTGGACATGGGGATTCCTCCCTCCCGATAGGTGAGAACCCCCTATATGTGGGCGCGCGCCGAGCGCACTGCAACGTCGCCGCTGTCGCACCCGGTGCAAGCGCCATTTTTTGCCGATCTGCGCCCGGGCGGGGGCGGCATGGCGTGGGGTGCTGCCGGTCGGACCGAGGCCGTGACGGTCGCGGCGCCTGCACGCAAGCGGCCGACGCGCCCGGCGGGGTCAGGCGCGGGCTAGTCGCCGGGCCCGGCGACGTCAACGGCGGCCGGCCCCGGGTCGAGCGCGCCTGCCGGATCGGCCAGGATGCCGAACGCAAGAAGCCCGACGACGAAAACCATTGCGCCGATGACGAGCCCGAGGCGGCGTTCGCCCCGGACGCTGTGCACGAGCTCGGGGAGGACGGGGCGGCGGAGGTCGGGGCTGTGGTCGGACATGGCGGGTATTCCCTGCAAGCTTCTGTTGCGGGGAGAACGCCGGGCGCCGACTGCCGGTTCCACATATCCATCAATGCGCCACCCCGGCGGCGACGCTTTCGTCGATGAAACGGCCCTCGCGGAACCGGTCGAGGCCGAAGGCGGCGGCGAGCGGTCCCGGCGCGTCCTTCGCGATCAGCTCGGCCATCGCCCAGCCCGAGCC
>JAGRMO010000049.1:0-2502 GCA_020441205.1 Maritimibacter sp. | reverse complement strand
GACGATGCCGCCCCATTGGCGCAGCATCCGAAGCCGCGAGATCACCGGAAATGTCTCGACCAGCGCGCGCACCGTCTCCTCGACATGGTGGAAGCTGCCGCGCTGGGTGTAGTTGTTGAAGCCGTCGGTGCCGCCGCCGATCACCAGCTCGCCCTTGTCGGACTGGCTGAGATAGCCGTGCACGGTGTTAGCCATCACCACGACGTCGATCACCGGCTCGATCGGTTCGGAGACCAGCGCCTGCAGCGCGACGCTCTCGATTGGCAGGCGGAAGCCGGCCATGGCGGCGAGCTCGGAGGAATGGCCGGCGACCACGAGGGCGAGCTTGCCGGTCTCGATCCGTCCCTTCGACGTGTTGACCGCCTTCACCCGGCCCGCCTCGGTCTCGATCCCGGTCACCGCGCAGTTCTGGATGATGTCCATCCCCATCGCCGAACAGGCGCGGGCATAGCCCCAGGCAACCGCATCGTGACGGGCGGTGCCGCCGCGGGGCTGCCAGAGCCCGCCCAGCACCGGGTAGCGCGGGCCATCAAGCTCGATGATCGGCACCAGCTCCTTGACCTTGGCGGGCGAGATGAACTCGGTCTTCACCCCCTGGAGTGCGTTGGCATGGGCGGTGCGCAGGTAGCCCCGCACCTCGTGGTGGGTCTGGGCCAGCATGATGACGCCGCGGGGGCTGAACATCACGTTCATGTTGAGATCCTGGCTCATCGTCTCGTAGAGGCTGCGCGCCTTCTCGTAGATCGCGGCCGAGGGGTCCTGGAGGTAGTTCGAGCGGATGATNNNNGTGTTGCGCCCGGTGTTGCCGCCGCCGAGCCAGCCTTTCTCGAGCACCGCGACATTGGTGATCCCGTGGTTCTTGCCGAGGTAATAGGCGGTGGCGAGCCCGTGACCGCCGGCGCCGACGACGATGGCGTCATAGCGCGGCTTCGGCGCGGGCGAGGCCCAGGCGCGCGCCCAACCGGTGTGGTAGCGCAGCGCTTCGCGGGCGATGGCAAAGGCCGAGTAGCGTCTCATCGCGACTCCTTCGGATCTGGGTGCGCGCGGCCAGTTTTACGCCTTGGTCCGGGGAAGCCAAGACGGGCGGCGGCGGTTGGGGAGGCATTTGCGACATGGGCGCGGGGTTGGTGGCCGGCGTCCCGCTCCAAAGGCGCGGCGTCGCGGGCCGTTTCACCTCTGCGTCAGCCCCCGGGCCGATCTGTCGCAGGGGGCTTTTGCCTTGGCCCCCGGTTCTATAGATGGGGAGGGCCGAAACCCCCGGGGAGATTGCATGCTGGGCTTCTGGATCATCGCGGCCACCGCCGCCATCGTCGCCATCGCCTTCATCGGCCGCGCCCTCGTCTCGGGTGGCGGCGAGGCCGAGGCGGCGACCGCGGCCTACGATCTCCAGGTCTACCGCGATCAGCTGCGCGAGCTCGACCGCGACGTCGCGCGCGGCGTGATCGAGGCGGGAGATGCCGAGCGCGCCCGGGTCGAGATTTCGCGCCGGCTGCTCGAAGCCGACCGCAAGGCGAGCGACGGCGCGGCCGTCGCGCGCGCGCCCCGGGGCGCCACCTATGCGGCGCTGGGCCTCACCGTGCTCGTCGTCTTCGTTGGCGGGCTCGGGCTCTACCGCGCCAAGGGGGCGATCCTGCGCGATCCCGAGGCAAGCCGCTTCGCGCTGCCGGTGGTCTATCCCGACCTGCCGCTCAAGGCGCGGATCGCCGATGCCGAGGAAATGCGCAAGTCGCGCGCCTCACAGGCCGAGATCGAGGCCGAGCTTCCGGCCTGGCCGGGGCCGCCCGCCGAGGCGCCCGCGGATTACCTCGAGCTGATCGAGAAACTCCGCGCCACGCTCGCCGACAATCCGGACTCGCTCGAGGGACAGGACCTGCTGGCCCAGCATGAGGCGGCGCTCGACAATTACGTCGCGGCCCATGCGGCGATGGCGCGGGTGCTCGCGCTGAAGGGCACGGCGGCGACGGCCGAGGATTATTCGCGCTACGCCGATCTGCTGGTGCTGGCGGCGCGCGGAAGGGTCTCGCCCGAGGCAGAGGCGGCGCTCAACCGGGCGCTCGCGCTCGACCCGGAGGAACCGATCGCGCTCTATTACACCGGGCTGATGTTCGCCCAGAACGAGCGCCCCGACTACGCCTTCCGGATCTGGCGCGACCTGCTCGAAAGCTCCGACCCGGGCGCGCCCTGGGTCGGGCCGATCCGTGGCCAGATCGGCCAGCTGGCCAAGTTCGCCGGGGTCGACTACACGCCGCCGGCGATGGGGCCGGCGCTGGCCGGACCGACGGCGGAAGACATGGCGGCGGCCGAGGACATGGACGCGGGCGACCGCGACGCGATGGTGCGCGGCATGGTCGAGCGGCTGATGGACCGGCTCGCGACCGAGGGCGGCTCGGCGGCGGAATGGGCCCAGCTCATCGGCGCGCTCGGCGTGCTGGGCGAGACCGAGCGGGCGGCGGCGATCTGGGGCGAGGCGCAGAATGTCTTTGCCGGGAAGCCCGAGCTTGA
>JAGRMO010000251.1 GCA_020441205.1 Maritimibacter sp. | reverse complement strand
GCCCGTTTCCAGGCGGCATAGCGGGCGTCGCGTGCGGCCGGCTCCATCGCCGGCGCAAAGCTCCTGTCGAGCGCCCAGGTGGCGGCGAAACCTTCGCGGTCGGGATAGACGCCCACCGCCATTCCGGCGAGCCAGGCCACGCCCAGCGCGGTGGTCTCCAGCACCTTCGGCCGGTCGACCGGGGCGCCGGTGATGTCGGCGAGAAACTGCATCGTCCAGTCCGAGGCGCTCATCCCGCCATCGACCCTGAGCGTGCCCTTCGCCTCGCCCGACCAGTCGGCGCGCATCGCTTCGAGCAGGTCGCGGGTCTGGAAGCCCACGCTTTCGAGCGCGGCGCGCGCGAACTCGGCCGGCCCGGAATTGCGGGTGAGACCGTAGACCGCACCGCGGCAGTCGGGCTGCCAATAGGGCGCGCCGAGGCCCACGAAGGCGGGCACCAGGATCACCTCCTGGCCCGGGTCCGCGCTTTCGGCGAGCGGCTGGGTCTCGGGCGCGGCGGCGATGATCTTCAGCCCGTCGCGCAGCCATTGCACGACGGCGCCGGCGATGAAGATCGAGCCTTCGAGCGCGTAGGTCGGCTGGCCTCCGAACTGGTAGGCGATGGTGGTGAGCAGCCGGTTGTGCGAGCGCACCGGCGTGGTCCCGGTGTTGAGCAGGGCGAAGCAGCCGGTGCCATAGGTCGATTTCATCATCCCGGGCTCGAAACAGGCCTGGCCGATGGTGGCGGCCTGCTGGTCGCCGGCGACGCCGCGGATCGGAATCGCGGGGCCAAGCAGCGTGGTGGTGCCGTAATCGGCGGCGCAGTCGCGCACCTCGGGCAGCATCGCGAGGGGCACGCCGAGCAGGTCGGCGATGGTCCGGCTCCAGCGGCCCTTGTGGATGTCGTAGAGCATCGTGCGAGCGGCGTTGGTGGCGTCGGTCGCGTGCACCCGGCCCTCGGTGAGCTTCCAGACGAGGAAGCAGTCGACGGTGCCGAACAGGAGCTCGCCCGCCTCGGCCTTCGCCCGCGCGCCGTCGACATTGTCGAGGATCCAGGCGAGCTTGGTGGCGGAGAAATAGGGGTCGAGCAGCAGACCGGTGCGGGCGGTGACCATGTCCTCGTGACCGGCCTCGCGCAGCTTCGCGCAAGCCTCGGCGGTGCGGCGGTCCTGCCAGACGATGGCGTTGTGGACGGGGGCGCCGGTGGTCCGGTCCCAGACCAGCGTGGTCTCGCGCTGGTTGGTGATGCCGATGGCGGCGATCTCCCCGGCCGGGACACCGGCCTGGTCGACCACGGCGCGGCAGGTCTCGGCCACCGTCGCCCAGATTTCGTCCGGGTCGTGCTCGACCCAGCCCGAGCGCGGAAAGTGCTGGGTGAATTCCTTCTGCGCGGTGGCGACGGGGGTCAGCCCGGCGTCGAACAGGATCGCCCGGCTCGACGTGGTGCCCTGGTCGATGGCAAGGACGTGGGTCATGGGGTGCGCCTCCGCGACGGTCTTTGCTTACCGGCCGGCCAGACGCCGGCCCGGGGTGGCCCGGGCCCGTAGGCCCCGGCCGGTCTTGCGGGGTGGCCGGGGCCCGAAGGCCCCGACCGGGAGGTTACGTTACTGCCAGGACTGGATCAGCTCGTCATAGGACACGGTCATCGGATCGGGGTCCTCGTTGTCGAGCTTCTCGCGCGGCGAGAGGGTGCCGTTGGCCTTGGCTTCGGCGGCCCAGTAGGCGAGGTCGTGCTGTTCGTTCAGCAGCGGTCCCTTGTCGCCCTGCACGCCCGAGCGTTCGATCCGCTCGAGCACCTTTTCCTGGTCGGCGCAGAGCGAGTCGAGCGCTTCCTGCGGGGTCTTGGCCCCCGACATCGCGTCGCCGATGTTCTGCCACCACAGCTGCGCGAGCTTCGGGTAGTCCGGCACGTTGGTGCCGGTCGGCGACCATTGCACGCGGGCCGGCGAGCGGTAGAACTCGATCAGGCCGCCGAGCTTCGGCGCACGGTCGGTGAAGTGCTGGCTGTTGATGGTGGATTCACGGATGAAGGTGAGACCGACGTCGGATTTCTTCAGGTCGACGGTCTTCGAGGTGACGAACTGGGCGTAGAGCCAGGCCGCCTTGGCGCGGTCGACCGGGGTCGACTGCATCAGCGTCCAGGAGCCGGCGTCCTGGTAGCCGACCTTCATGCCGTCTTCCCAGTAGGCCCCGTGCGGCGAGGGCGCCATCCGCCATTTCGGCGTGCCGTCCTCGTTGAGCACGGCGGCGGCACCATCGCCCACCATGTCGGCGGTGAAGGCAGTGTACCAGAACATCTGCTGGGCGATCGCCCCCTGCGCCGGGATCGGGCCGGCCTCGGAGAAGGTCATGCCCGCGGCCGCCGGCGGCGAGTATTTCTGCAGCCATTCCACCGCCTTGGTCACCGCGTAGACGGCGGCCGCGTCGTTGGTCGCGCCGCCGCGGTCGGCGCAGGAGCCGGTCGGCTGGTCGTTCTCGTTCACGCGGATGCCCCATTCGTCGACCGGCTTGCCGTTCGGCTCGCCCTTGTCGCCCATTCCGGCCATCGACATCCAGGCGTCGGTGTAACGCCAGCCCAGCGAGGGGTCTTTCTTGCCGTAGTCCATGTTGCCGAACACGCCCGACGACGGGCCGCCGACGTAAGACATGTCGCGTCCGGTGAAGAACTCGGCGATGTCCTCATAGGCCGACCAGTTGAGCGGCACGCCGAGATCGTAGCCATAGGCGGCCTTGAAGTCCTCCATGGTCTTCGGATCGGTGAACCAGTCGTAGCGG
>JAGRMO010000250.1:17281-19931 GCA_020441205.1 Maritimibacter sp. | reverse complement strand
CTTCGAACAGGCCGAGCAGGTGCTCGCCGAGATGCGGGGCGCCGGTTTTGATCCCGACGTTCCAAATTTCGCCAAGTTGATGTCACTGGCCGAGAGCTTCGAACAGGCCGAGCGAGGAATTTCCGAGTGGAAATCATACGGTGAGGGCGCCAATCAGGTATTTGGACGGCTCACCGCTGCACTATCAGAAAAAAGATCAGCAGAGGAGTTGTTTGACACTTGCTTTGGAGCGGCGAACTCCCAGGGAATGAAATTCCCTACTTCTGCATTTCAGGACGCTGTTATTCAGTACACCAAGCACGGTAGGATAAATGAAGCTCTTCGTATCGCAGTCGCATTCCCTCACCTACCTGGTTCTAAAAAGACCATGGGTTCCTATCCAGATGAAGCCAGTCACTTCTTTCAAAGTCACTTTCAGTCGGAACCAAATCATGCGAGCTACGCGTTGGCCCGCCTCTTTGAGACAACAAAGGAGTATGCTCGTATGCGGGAATGGGCAAGAATAGCGATGGAACAAGAGCGGCAACCACCCTCCCGTATTGACGACATAAAACGAATGCTTGCTTTAGATGTGCCAGAAGAGTGAAAATAACCACCGTTTTTGTCCGACCCAAGTTTTCGAAAGCGGACCTTGGCGCAGCCGCAGCGAACTGGCGCTCCGTCCCGCAGTGCGGCTGTTCCATGTTTTCGGAATGATGCGCCCGCGGCGAACGGCGGCTTCGACATGCCGCGCCGCAGCGTTCCGTCCATGCGCGAACGACCGCCAAGGGCCGGAAGTGGCAGCGTGCTCTGAAAAGGCCGTCAGACTTGGTCGCAGTGCCGCCGCATGACCGCTTCGAGCCCACCTTAACCGATGATGCAGACAAGGCGAATGTCGGCTTCGGTTCAGCTGCGGACGAAGCATATTGTGTTGTATCATATGGAGCTTGAGCTGCCAGTTATCGCTTTCCGAAATCTGGTAGGAAGCCACTACAACGGCCAAACCGTGTGGTTTGGTTGTCTCAGATAGGCGCACCATTTTTGGACGCTTGCCGCCTTATGGCTATTGGAGCTTGGGCTTGGCGAACCTAAATTCCTGCTCGACATATGCGAATATTTTTGGTGCCCAGCGGTATCCGTATCGATACTTCATTGCATTCGCTTCAGCGAATTTCCCAGCCGTTCGTTTAACACATTCACTGGGCAGAATGGCGTCAATCTGCCTCTTCATTTCAGTACTTTCGGCTGCACCGACTTCGCCGTGCTGGCCATGATTAATTGCACCAAGGCGACGGCCAACTTCGAGCGTATTCGACTCCAATATTGCAACAGAGGAGAGCGAGACTAGTCGATTGGTTGCTCGTTTACAGAGGGCCTCGATCACCTCCCAATCACCGCGCTTCAATGCTTCATCGGTATTCATTATCGCCAGGATCTTTTCTAGAAAGCCCACTACGGCATCTCTCTCACTAGCCGGAAGAAACGAATTGGAGTACTGTCGTACTATGCCTAGGATGATCTGGAACTCGTAAGGATCTGTATTGGCCATCCAACCGAACTCGCCGTGGATCAATTCGGCGTAGGTCCACAGATGACCGCCATAGTAGCCCAGGTTTAATGCCGCCAGTAGACGGTCTCGAGGGAAGGCATGAGCCTCTGCAAGCGTAAGGTTGGGGAAGTGGCTCTTAAATGTAGAAGGATTTTTTCCGAGACTTCCCACGATATCATCCCAAAACAGGAGGCCGACGGCTGACTTACCCTCGATGACCCTTTTGTCGGAGTACAACCTCACTTCCATCTGAAGCTTCGCGTCGCGATCCCGAGTGGTCGCAATATATATCGTGTTGAGTGCAGGCTCAAAAGCGTCGGAATTCTCCACTTCCGCCTTGACCAGATCGATCTTCAACGGTTTTGAGTACCGTTTGCACTGAACACCGATCCTCCTTCCGACGTCGTCCGGCCCGAAGATATCGACACCTTTCTGCTTCTGACCCGGACGACCGTTCGCGGACAGATCGGGCGAATCCCAGCGCAGACGTAAAGCATCCAAGGCAATGGCTTCGAAATCCTGCCAGTTCTTCGGTTTCGGGACTTCGAGAGAATGAATTGATGTCATTGGCTTCCCGGGGTGGTCGATCGTTTCACAGGGTATACCTTATTGGCGCGAGGCGTGAAAGCGGACGTTCAAAGCCGCAACGCGAACGGCGGCCTTGTCCCGCTTTGCCGCCGTTTGTCGATGTTCGCGCGAGTGTCCGGTTCCCGTTTTCACGCAATGCCCCTTGGACAGGGCCCGACGTCTGACGATGCGACCGGGCGGAGGCGCCGGATGCTTTTGCGCCTGCGCGGACGTTTTTTCGGCGCGGGGGAGGGGCGAAGTTTCATTCATTGCTGAGTTCGGCCACGCGCCGAGCTTGGCATCGATCCACAGTGCGACCCGGAGGAGATATCTGCGTGCGGCGATGGGACTGCCGGGCGAAGTAGTGGGCGTGCAGTCGGGCTCGCTTGCGCGCCAGTTCGTGCCGGGTGCTGCCCATTTCATCCGGCGACGCGGGCCACCCCGGCCGGCGTCGAGAGGCCGGTTTCGGGCCCCGATTGTAAACCAGCCTGTAAACCACGGATTTTGGAGCTCAGAATTTGGCCCTATATCCCCGTCAAACCCAACAAAATAAGG
>JAGRMO010000250.1:16744-17232 GCA_020441205.1 Maritimibacter sp. | reverse complement strand
CACTCCGCCAACTCGCCGAAGTGCGCTGGATGTAGCCCATGGGTCCGGGCCGTGCAAGTGGGGCTGTCGCAGCGATGTCGCAGGCGGGCGCGCGGCTGTCTGGCCCGCATTGCGGGGGGCGCGGAATTGTGGCAGGCAGGCGGGGTTCACGAAAACCGCGGGCGAGGACCAGGCCAGATGAAAGATTTCCAGTCGTTGCGCCGGATGATGGTCGACACCCAGGTGCGCCCGTCGGACGTGACCAAATACCCGGTGATCGAAGCCATGCTCGCGATCGCGCGCGAGGATTTCGTCCCCGATGCGCTCCGCGCCGCCGCCTATGCCGGCGCGCCGGTCGATCTCGGCGACGGCCGTGCGATGTTCGAGCCGCGCACCCTGGCCAAGATCCTCGATGCGATCGACCTGAAGTCCGACGAGCTGGTGCTCGATCTCGGCGCCGGCCTCGGCTACGGCGCCGCGGTGATGGCCCGGATGGCCGAATTCGTCGT
>JAGRMO010000250.1:0-16685 GCA_020441205.1 Maritimibacter sp. | reverse complement strand
GGCATCGACAATGTCGCGGTCCTGTCCGGGCCGCTCGCCGAGGGCGACGCCAGGCACGGACCCTATGACGTGATCGTCATCGAAGGCGCCGTGCAGCAGATACCGTCTTCAATTATTGAACAAATCAAGGATGGCGGCCGCATTGTTGCCATTTTTGCCGGGAATAATACGGGCACCGTCCGAATCGGCTATCGAATCGGCGCGGATGTCGATTGGCGCTCGGCCTTCGACGCGGGAGCCCCGGTCCTGCCCGGGTTTGCGGCGTCGGTCGAATTCGCTCTTTAGGCAACGACGGGGGCGTGCGCCGGAACTTCGCCGGCACACCGTTTGACCAAGAGGCGCTGTCGCAGCGCGTTGAAATAAGGACGAGGGACAAATCATGGCCGTGAAATACCTTCGCACCGTTGCGGCCGCCGCGATCTCGGCGGCGCTGGCCTGGAGCCCGGTCGCGGCCGGCGCGGAGAGCCTGTCCGATGCCCTGGTCTCGGCCTACACCAATTCCGGCCTGCTCGATCAGCAACGTGCGCTCCTGCGCGCGACCGACGAGGATTTCGCCGTCGCCGTCGCCGCGACCCGCCCGGTTCTGGCCTATTCGCTTCAGGGCGGCTGGCGCCACACCAAGAGCAATCTCGCCGTGGTCGACGCCACCACCGCCGCCGCGACTCTGACCGCGAGCTTCACGCTCTACGATTTCGAACGCACCAAGCTGGGAATCGACCTCGCCCAGGAAAACGTGCTGATGGCCCGCGACAGCCTGGTCGCCGTCGAGCAGTCGGCGCTCCTGCGCGCCGTCTCCGCCTTCCTCGCCGTCCGTTCGGCGCACGAAAGCGCGATGCTGCAGGCCAACAACGTCCGCCTTATCACCGAGGAACTGCGCGCCGCGCGCGATCGCTTCGAAGTGGGCGAGATCACCCAGACCGACGTCTCCTATGCCGAGGCTCAGCTTGCCGCCGCCAAGAGCGGCGAGGCCGCGGCCCGTGGCCAGCTCATGGTCGCCCGCGAGGAATACAAGGCCGCGGTGGGGCACTACCCGAACGGCCTGCAGGTGCCGCCCTCGATCCCGATGGCCGCGCGTTCGCTGGACGACGCCAAGGCGCTGGGCGCGCGCAACCACCCCGACATCAAGGCAGCGCAGCGCGCCGTTACCGTGGCCGAGATCGCCACCGAGATCGCGCGGCGTTCGATGCTGCCGACGCTGAGCGCCGATATCTCCGCCGGCCCGCAGTACAACTCGGCCAGCATCACCCCGCACACCCGCAACATCTCCGGCACCGTCTCGCTCTCGGGTCCGCTCTACCAGGGCGGCAAGCTGAGCGCGCTCTACCGCAAGGCCAAGGCCCAGGCCGATGCCTCGCGCGCCGCGCTGCACCTCGCGGTGCAGGGCGTCGAACAGGACGTCGCCAACGCCTGGGCCCAGCTCGCGGTGGCCGGCGCCAGCCTCCAGGCCTCTGAACAGCAGATTCGCGCCAGCACCGTGGCCCTCCGCGGCGCCCGCGAAGAGGCCACGCTGGGCGCGCGCACCACCCTCGAAGTGCTCTCCTTCGAGCAGGACCTGCTCGACGCGCAGGCCGCGCGGATTACCGCGCAGTCCGATCAATACATCGCCGTCTACGGCCTCCTCGCGTCGATGGGTCTCCTGACCGCCGATCACCTGCACCTGGGGCTCGCCACCTACGATCCCGAAGCCTACTTCAACGCGGTCAAGGATGCCCCGGTCCGCGACGTGAGCCCGCAGGGCAAAAAGCTCGACGAACTCTTGGCTACCTTGGGCCGGACGGTCGATTGACCGCCATGTCCGGGGGCGTCTGAGCGGCTCCGAACCGGCGCCCCGCGCCGGTGCCCCGGGCTCTCCGGCCGTCGCCGGAAGACCCGCCGTCGCCGCCCGAAACGCCCGAACCCGCCACCCGGGTTACCAGGCCGGTTTTGCACAAAAGCGACAATTCGGCCTCCTTGCGCCGGCGCCGGCGACCAATGCGGCGTCGAGACCGTTGTTTCCGGTGCAACCTCTGTTATCTTGCCGGCTCAACGCAGTGTAGGAATATGAGAATGTCTGATCCGGTATCGAACTCCGAAATCGAGGATGTTCTGGCGTCGATCCGCCGGCTGGTGTCGGAAAACGCCAAGGCGCTCAAGCGCGATCGCGAGCGCGATCCCGAGGCCGACAAGCTGGTGCTGACGCCGGCGTTCCGCATCGACGAAAGTGCTGCGCCGCAACCCGAAGCAGATGTTTTCGCCGTCGATACCGATACCTGGAACGACGCTGCGCGCAAGCCGCAGCCCCCCAAGGGCGCGGATGTTTTCGCTTTCGATTCAGAGGCTTCCAGGGTGATCCCGAAGCAGCCGGAGGCCGGTTTCGGCGCGCCGCCCGCGCCCGGACCGGCGCGGGAAGCAGCCCCGATGAGCCCGCCGGATCGCGCGGCCGATCGGCCCGTGCCGGAAGCCGCGACGCTGGGCAGCGCGCTCGAACAGACCATCGCCGAGCTCGAGATGGCGGTCGATCAGCGCAGCCATGGGTTCGAAAGCGACGAGGGCGATGTCCTCGTCGAACCGACCGGGGAATCGGTCGGGTCGGATTCGGTCGTGCCGGCTGCGACCGACGAGATTTTCGCCGAGCCGGAGGCATTCGAGACCGGCGATGTCGGCGAGCCCATGGCCGAAGACTTCGCCGAAACCGCCGATGAAATCGCCGACGCCGTGAGCGACGCCGCCGATCACCGTGCCGCCGAGGTCGCGACCGCGCCCGAACCGGTGGCCGCGCCGCCGGCCGCCAGCCCGCCGCAGCCGGAAGCCAAGATGTCGTGGATCGAGAGCCTCGTGGCCGCCGCCGCGACCGCGGAGGCCACCCGCATCGCCAACACGCGCGCCCAGATCCTCGTCGCCACGCCGGTGCCGGTGCCGCCGCCCGCTGCGGTCGAGCCCCCGGTGACCGAAACCTTGGCCGAGCCGGAGGCGGCGGGTTTCGTCGAGGACGCGGCCGAGAGTTCCGAGACCGCCGGGGCCGAGGACGCGGCGCAGGCCATGGATATGGCCGAGGAACTGGTCGAGGAATTGGCCGAAGACCTGTCGGAGCCGGAATACGACGGTCCCGAGACCTTCGAGTTCTCCGAAGAATCCGACGACCTCGTCGCCTGGGAGACCGACGCCAGCGCCGAGCCGGCGCCGGGCGACGACCTCGGTGACGTCGCCGAGGTCGCGACGGGCTTCGCTACGGTCGACGACGACGCGGCCCTCGCCACCGACATGGCCGACGCCCCCGCCACCGCCCCGGTGGAGACCGATCACAGCGGCTGGCTCGAACGCCTGATGTCGACGGCCGCCTCGTTCCGCAAGGGCAAACCGTCCGACACCGACCTCACCGGCGGCGCGGCGTCTGCGCCCGCCGAGGCGGAACCGGTCGCCGAAGATACCGCCGAAGCCGGCGCGGCGATGTTCACCGACGAGCTGGCCGAGGCCGAAGCGGCCGAGGCGGCCTTCGCCGTCGTGGAAGACACAGCCGAAGACGACGAAACCGCCTTCGCTGCCGCCCTCGAAGCCGAGTTCGCCGATATCGACGCGACGGAGGAGGACGTCGCCGAGTTCGACACCTCCGGTCCGCTGACCCTGCATTCGCCGATCGTGGAGCCGGAAACAACCGCCGAAGCCGCCGCCCCGGGTCCCTGGGGCCAGTCCGAGCCGGAAACGGTCGATATGGCCGCGTCGGACGAGGCGGACATCGCCGCCACCGCGGTTGCGGGCGACGATCTCCAATGGGAGCCGGTCGACGACAGCGAGGACGACGATGCGGCGGAGCGCGCCGAGGACGATCTGAGCGCGCCGCTGACCCTGTCGACCCCGGTCGACGACATGCCCGCCGAGGCCGAAGACCTGTCCGACAGCTGGGACGTCGCCGACGAGGCGTCGCTCGAAGTGGTCGAAGAAGAGCGCCCCAGCACCGTTACCCGCGGCCCCTGGGCCGGCGGAGCGCCCGCCGCCGCCGAAGCCGAGGAAGACGCCGCCGAAGTCTGGGATACGACCGCCGACGAGGTCTACGCGGATTTCGACGCGGACGCCGACGAAGCGGCCGAGCTCGACGACGAACCGCCGGCCGAGGCCTTTGAGCCGCAAGCCGCGGAGGACGAAGAGGAGGCCGCCGAGGAGGCCGGGTTCGACGCTGCGGTCGAATGGGACGAGGCCGAGGACCTGGACGACGCGGCGGAGGCCGAAATCGCCGCGGCCCCCGTTGCCGATCTGCCGGCCGAGCCCCGCGCGGACGAAGCCGTCATCGATGAGGACATGCTGCGCGAGATGGTCGCCCAACTCGTCCGTGACGAGCTTCAGGGCGCGGTCGGCGAGCGGATCACCCACAACGTCCGCCGCCTGATCCGCCGCGAGATCGCCCGCGCGCTGACCCTGCAGGAACTCGAGAAGTAAGTCCGCCTCGCGCCCGAGGCGCCCGAAGCACCACGCGGCCCGCCGGCACACGGCGGGCCGTTTGCGTTCCGCCGCCCGTTCGGTGTCAGACCGGCGCTGCGAGCCCGAACAGCGCGTCGAGATCGAGATGCGTCTCGCAATGCTGGGCCAGCGCGTCGAGCACCGCGTCAATCCCGGCCTCATAGGCGAAGGTATCGCCCGGCGCGCCCAGCCGGGCGAGGTAGGCGGCGCGGAAATCGTCGCCCGCGAACAGCCCGTGCAGATAGGTGCCCATCACCCGCCCGTCGACGCTCGCCGCCCCGTCCAGGCGCCCGTCGCCGAGGCGCAGCCAGCCGCGCGCGCAATCCGCCCCCTCGGTCTGGCCGAGATGGATCTCGTAGCCCGAGACCGGGGCGCCCGAGGCGATGTCCTGCGCCTCGGTCAGCGCCAGCGTCTTCGCCGGCGCCAGCACCGTGCGCACGTCGAGAAGGCCAAGCCCCGGCGCGCGCCCCGGCGGCCCCTCGATCCCGTCCGGATCGGCGATCTCGGTGCCCAGCATCTGATAGCCGCCGCAGACCCCGAGCACATGCCCGCCGCGCCGCACATGGGCGGCGAGGTCGATGTCCCAGCCGTTTTCCCGCAGCAGCGCGAGATCGGCCAGCGTCGATTTCGAGCCCGGGATCAGCACCAGCGCCGCGTCGCCCGGCAACGCCCGCCCGGGCTCGACGAGGTCGACATGCACGCCGGGCTGCGCCGACAGCGGGTCGAGATCGTCGAAATTCGCGATCCGCCCGAGCCGCGGCACCGCGATCTTCAGCGGCCCGCCCGCCGCGCCGGGCCGGGCGAGGTCCATCACGTCTTCCGCCGGCAACCGCCAGGCCTCGGCGAACCACGGCAGCACCCCGATATCGCGCCAGCCCGTGCGCCGCGCGATCTCGCCGCTGCCCTCGGCGAACAGCGCGATATCGCCGCGGAACTTGTTGACGACATAGCCCGAAATCCGGTCGCGGTCGGCCGCGGGCAGGATCGCATGGGTGCCCACGAGCTGCGCGATCACCCCTCCGCGGTCGATATCGCCCACCAGCACAACAGGCACGCCGGCGGCCTCGGCGAAGCCCATGTTGGCGATGTCGCCCTCGCGCAGGTTGATCTCGGCCGGGCTGCCGGCGCCCTCGACCAACACCAGGTCGACGCCCTCGGCGAGCCGGTGAAAGCTCTCGAGCACCGCCGGCAGCAGCGTGTCCTTCACCCGCGCATAGTCGCGCGCCTTCATCGTCGCGAACCGGCTGCCCTGCACGATCACCTGCGCGCCGGTGTCGCTCTCGGGCTTCAGCAGCACCGGGTTCATGTCGGTGGTGGGCGCAAGGCCGGCGGCGCGTGCCTGCAACGCCTGCGCCCGGCCGATCTCGCCGCCATCCGCGGTGACGGCGGCGTTGTTCGACATGTTNNTTCTGCGGCTTGAACGGCGCCACCCTGAGCCCGCGCCGCACCGCGGCCCGCGCGAGCCCGGCAACCAGCAGCGATTTGCCCACGTTCGAGCCCGCGCCCTGGATCATGATCGCCCGTGCCATCGGCCCTCCCTTTCGCCTTCACTCATGGCGCGCTTGCCATTTCCGGGCAAGTCCCGGCCGATCATAGCAGAAAGCGAAGAGGCGCGGGGGCGCCATGTCGAACCGCGGCCCTTTGGCCGCAGACACGTGGCGGATGCACTGGCAGTTCGTTGATCGCCAAACAGAAAACGCGCCCCGGAGGGCGCGTCTTCCCTGTCAGACCGGCCGGCTTTCTCAGGCGGCTTCGGCTTCCGCCGCGGCTTCGGCGGCGTGGCGGCGCTCGCTCTCCTCGCGCGACAGCGCGACCGAGGTGCGAACCCCTTTGGCGACGAAGTCCATGAGCCCGGTCACCACCCGTTCGTTCGGGTCGATGCCGGCACAGCTCAGCACTTCACGTCCGTCGCGCGACCGCGCCCAGCGGGCGATCTGCTCCGGTCCGTTGCCGTATTTCTTGTCGTCAGCAATCGCGTCGTCCAGCGCGGCGAGCACCACCGCGGCAAACAGTTTGCGTGCGCGATTGCCCTGTTCGTTGTTGAACGCGGTTCCGTCCACAGTATCCAGCATTCGGCGTCCTTTTTTTCTTGCTCTTGCGCTTCAGGGCGTGCCGGCCAATATGGCCTTTCGACGCCGATTCGGTATCCCCCTCAACGCATACCTATGTTGCGCAGAATGCATGGCTCGTACCTGAGCCCGACAAAATATGGGTCGCTTGTCAGGGGCAACGGGGCAAGATATAGGGTCCGACAAATCAACGTCAACCTTTCGCCATAGTTTTGCCACATGCCCAAAATCAACGGAAACGAGATCAGACCCGGCTACGTGCTGGAGCATAACGGGGGCCTCTGGGCCGCCGTGAAGACCGACCACGTCAAGCCCGGCAAGGGCGGCGCCTTCGCTCAGGTCGAGCTCAAGAACCTGCGCAACGGCTCGAAGCTGAACGAGCGCTTCCGCTCCGCCGACAAGGTCGAGCGCGTCCGTCTCGAGCAGAAAGACATGCAGTTTCTCTATGAAACCGACGGAATGCTGGTGTTCATGGACACCGAGACCTTCGACCAGGTCGAGCTTCCGGCGGACCTTCTGGGCGAGCGCCGGCCGTTCCTCCAGGACGGCATGACCATCCTCGTCGAGTTCTACGAGCACGAGGCGCTGAACGCGACGCTGCCGCCGAAGGTCACCTGCGTGATCGCCGAGACCGAACCGGTGGTGAAGGGCCAGACCGCAGCCAACTCGTTCAAGCCCGCCGTGCTCGACAATGGCGTTCGTGTGACGGTGCCGCCCTTCGTCGGCCCCGGCGAGGCGATCGTGGTCAACACCGAGACGATGGAATACTACGAGCGCGCATGACGTGACGTCATGCCCCCCCACGGGGGCGATTGCAGCGCCGGACCTGCCGAACAGCGGGGCCGGCGTTGTCGTCTGCGGGGGGCGGGCAAGGGTAGGGCGGAGGCTCGGCCGCGGGCTTCCTGCGCGGCGCTCAAGCCGACTTGCCCCCCGGCAATGTCTCCGATGTCGAAACATAGCCGCAGAATCCCCCGAAACCAGCCATCAATGAGGCGGCGCGGTGGCATTCTGCGGGCGCGCGCCCCGGCAGGCGGCATTCTGCCGGCGGTTTGAACGCTTTCTGGCCGGTTTGCGAAGCCTTGCGCCGCCCGCTCACACCCCGGATGCGGCGAGGAACCGCTCGGCCATCGCGTGGTAGCCCGCGCCGAACAACCGGACGTGAACCAGCGCCGGGAACAGCGAATAGACCGCCCGGCGCGCTTCCCAGCCCGGGGCAGGCGGGCCGTAGCCCTCGGCAAAGCCGGGGCCGGGGCGACCGAACAGATGCAGCATCGCCAGATCGACCTCACCGTCGCCGAAATAGGAGGCCGGGTCGATCACATGGATCGCCTCCGCCGTGGCCAGCAGGTTCCCGGTCCACAGATCGCCATGCAGCAGACCCGGGGCAGGGGTCCTGGGCAGCAGATCCGGCAGACGCCGCGCCAGCGTTTCCACCCGCGCCCCGAGGCCCCGGGGCAGATCGGCGACGAAGGGCAGCAACCGCCGCTCGGCCCAGAAGGTGGGCCAGTCGCCAGCCGGGCCATTCCGGATCGCCACCGGCCCGAAGGCATAATCCTCGGCCCAGCCGTAGCTGTCGCCCCGCACCGAATGCAGCCGCGCGAGGTCTTCGCCGAACCGCGCCCAGCGGTCAGGTCCCGGCGTCGCCTCGTCCAGCGCTTCAAGAAACACCAGCCCGCCGCTCAGGCCCAGCACCTGTGGGGCAGGGCAACCGGCGCCCAGGATCGACGTCAGCATCCGCGCCTCCCGGTCCACCATCGGCCCGGCCTTCGCCACCACGACGCGCCCGACTTCGAGCGTGACCCGCGTCACTTCCGACAGATCGCCGCCATGCAACCGGTTGACCCCCGCGACCTCGCCGCCGAAGACCGCGCGGCAGGCGGCGCGGAGCCCCTCCACCTCAGCCGTCCCAGCGCACCCGCGCGTCGCCGGCGGTGAGCGGCCCGGTGGCCCGGTCGAACCGCAGATAGGCAATCGCCCTGTCGCCCGCGACGGTGGTCAGCACGCCGGCCTCCTTGCCGTCTTCGGTCTCGATCGCCGTGCCCGGCGCGGGCGTGGGCCCGTCGAGCCCGACCGTCACATAGCCCTTGCGCAGCTCGGTCTTGTGCTTCATCCGCGCCGTGACCTCCTGGCCGACATAGCAGCCCTTGCGAAAATCGACGCCGTGAAGCCGCTCGAACCCGGCTTCGAGAATATAGGTCTCAGGCGTGAGCTCGCGCCCGGTCTCGGGAATGTTGTGCGCCACCCGGAGCGCGTCCCAATCCACTTCGGGCGCCTCGCCGGGCGCATCCGCATACAGCCGCCAGCCCAGCGCCGGATGGCGCGGATCGTCATGCGCGCCCTCGGGCCGGGGCGCGCCGATGCCGCGGATCACCCGAAGGTCGGTCTCCTCAACCGCCACCTTGGCCCGCAGCCGGTACATGGTGAGCTTCTGTCGCAGCCCCGCCGCCAATTCGCTGGCGACGTCGATCAGGATCGCCTCGCCCTCCGGCACGAGGAAGAAATCGGCGATATATTTGCCCTGCGCGGTGAGCAGCGCGGCATAGGCGATCTGGTCGAGCCCGCGCACGTTGTTGGTCACCAGCCCCTGCAGGAAGCTCTCGCGATCCGCCCCCGTCACCCGCAGGACCGTGCGGCCAGTATCCGTCTCGCCCATGGATTTCTCTCCCTCGATCCCTTGGCTATATAGGCCGCAAACCAGGAGGAATGAAGATGCGCGCGCCGGTCTCGGTGGTGATCCCGACGCTCGATGCCGCGGCCGATCTCGGCCCCTGCCTCGCCGCGCTGGGCGAAGGTCTGCAGGCGGGCCTCCTGCGCGAGCTGGTGATCTCCGACGGCGGCTCCACCGATGCGACCCGCGCCGTCGCAGACGAAGCCGGCGCGATCTGGGTTTCGGGCCCGCCCGGCCGGGGCGGCCAGCTGGGGCGCGGCGTGGCGGCGAGCGAGGGCGATTGGCTGCTCGTCCTCCACGCCGATACCTGGCTCGCGCCCGGCTGGTCCGAGGCGGTGCTCGCCGGCATCGCCCGCGGCGCGCCCGGCTATTTCCGCCTGCGCTTCCGGGCGAACGGTCCCGCCCCCGCCTGGGTCGCCAGCTGGGCCAATCTGCGCGCCCGCGCCCTCGGCCTCCCGTTCGGCGACCAGGGGCTTCTGGTCTCGCGCAAGGATTACGACGCCGCCGGCGGCTACCCCGAAATCCCGCTGATGGAAGACCTCGCGCTGGCCCGCGCCCTGCCGCGCCCCCGCGCGCTCAACGCGACCGCCGAAACCGGCGCCGAGCGCTATCAGGCCCACGGCTGGCTGGCCCAGGGCGCCGCCAACCTCTGGCGCCAGGCCCGTTTCCTTGCCGGCGCCGATCCCGAGCGGCTGGCGCGCGGCTACCGCCGCTGACCGCGCCCCACTGAGAAGGCCGATTGACCTTCCCGGCCCCCGCGCATACCGCTAGCCCGAACCGCTTCGGGAGACGCCCATGACCCTCGCCAACGGCCGCCGTTACCTCGCCATCCCCGGCCCCTCGGTGATGCCCGACAGGGTGCTGAACGCGATGCACCGGGGCGCGCCCAACATCTACGAGGGCGCGTTGGTCGACATGGTCCATGGCCTCGTCCCCGACCTCAAGGCGGTCGCCCGCACTACTGGCCACGTCGCGATCTACATCGCCAACGGCCACGGTGCCTGGGAGGCGGCGGCCGCCAACATGGTGCGCTCGGGCGACAAGGTGCTGGTGCTCTCCACCGGCCGCTTCGCCGCCGGCTGGGGCGTGGTCTTCGACCGGCTCGGCGTCGAGACCGAGGTGATCGACTTCGGCAAACGCGCCCCGGTCGATCTCGCCCGGGTCGAGGCCGCGCTGAAGGCCGACGCGGCCCACGCGATCAAGGCGGTGGTCGCCGTCCATGTCGACACCGCCACCAGCGTCAAGAATGACGTGCCGGGGCTGCGTGCGCTCCTCGACCGGCTCGGCCACCCGGCGCTGCTCGCCATCGACTGCATCGCCTCGCTCGCCGTCGACCGGTTCGAGATGGACGCCTGGGGCGTCGACGTGATGGTCGCCGCCAGCCAGAAGGGGCTGATGACCCCCCCGGGCCTCGGCTTCGTCTTCTTCAACGACAAGGCCCGAGAGCGGGGCAACGACGCCCCCAGCTACTACTGGGATTGGCGGCCGCGCACCCAACCGGGCTATTTCTACGAATTCTTCGCCGGCACCGCGCCCACGCATCACCTCTTCGGCCTGCGCGAAGCCCTCGACATGATCGCCGAGGAGGGCGGCATCGAGGCGGTCTGGGCCCGCCACGAGAAACTGGCCCGCGCCGCCTGGGCGGCCTTCGAGGCCTGGGGGCAGGGCGGCCCGCTCGAGATGAACATCTCAGATCCCGCCGAGCGAAGCCATGCCGTCACCGCGCTCCGCATCGGCGGCGACAACGGCAGCCGGCTGCGCGCCTGGGTCGACGAGAAGGCGGGCCTCACCCTCGGCATCGGCCTCGGCATGGCCGAGCCCGACGATCCCGCCTGGCACGGCTTCTTCCGCCTCGGCCACATGGGCCACATCAACGCCCACATGCTGATGGGGGCCTTGGGCGTGATCGAGGCCGGCCTCGACGCGCTTTCGATCCCCCACGGCCCCGGCGCGCTGGCCGCGGCGGCAAAGGTCATCGCCGAAGCGTGAGCCGCCGCGTGGGCCTCGCCGGGCGCCTCTAACCGATTGATATTAATAACACTGCGCCGGAATCCGGATGCCCGTAAAACCGGCCTCCGAGCTGCGCGCCCATTCCAGTGCCGCCGCCCGCAGGCCGCCGTACGCGCCCGGGTTCACCCGCTCCGCGCCGCCGCCAGCGCTTCCGGAAGCGCGCGTTCGAACACGTCGAGCATCGCCGGCGTGCCGGCCGAGACCCTTATGCAGCGGTCCTGCGGCGCGACGAAGGGCTTGCGCACGAAGACGTCGCGCCGCGCCAACTCCTCCAGCACGCGGCCCGCGAAAGCCCCGTCGCGCCCGCAGTCGATGGCGACGAAATTCGCGGCCGACGGCAGCGCCACCAAGCCATTCGCGGCGGCGATCTCGTCGATCCGCCCGCGCGCGACCGAGACCGCGGCACTCACTTCCGCCAAATGGCCCTCGTCCGCCAGCGCCGCCAGCGCGCCCGCCTGCGCGATCCGTCCCATGCCGAAATGGTTGCGCACCTTGTCGAAGGCCGCGATCAGCTCCGGCGCGCCCACCGCATAGGCCACCCGCGCCCCGGCCATGCCGTAGGCCTTCGAGAAGGTGCGCAGCCGGATCACCCGCGGGTCGTCCGGATCGATCACCGGGGCCGTGCCGCGCGGCGCGAACTCGATATAGGCCTCGTCGAGCACCAGGAGCGATCCCTCCGGCACTGCCTCGACCATCTCCAGGATCGTCTCGGGCCCGTGCCAGCTGCCCATCGGATTGTCGGGATTGGCGATGTAGACGAGCTTCGCCCCGGTCGCACCCGCCCGCGCGATCAGCGCCTCCGGGTCTTCGTGGTCGTCGCGGTAGGGCACCGTCTCGAGCCGCCCGCCGAAGCCAACCACATGGTAGTTGAACGTCGGGTAGGCGCCCGCCGAGGTCACCACCGGATCGCCGGGGCCGACCACGAGCCGAACCAGATAGCCCAGAAGCCCGTCGATCCCTTCGCCCACCATCACATGGGCGGGTGTCACCCCCAGCTTGGCCGCGAGCGCGCCGCGCAACTCATGGCTCTCCGGATCGGCATACATCCAGGTCTCGGCCGCCGCCCGCTCCATCGCTGCAATGGCTCTCTTCGACGGCCCGAAGACGTTCTCGTTCGCCCCGAGCCGCGCCCGGAACGCCCGGCCGCGCGCGCGTTCCTGCGCCTCCGGCCCGACGAAGGGCACGGTGGCGGGCAGGCTGTCGGCAAGGGGCGTGTATCGGGGGCCGCGGGTCATGGCGCTAGTGTTGGGTCATCGGGGCAGCGCCGGCAAGGGCGAACATGCCGCCGCCACGCCCCACATGTCACCTGCGCGCACCACCCCGGCCTGTGCACCGGCCATCGCCTTGCACCCCTGGCCATGCCCTGCCTAGTCTTTGTCCCGGTGCAGACCAGTGCCTAGGTAAGAGACGACCGCGCGCGGCTAGGGAAAACCGCGCTGACGGATCGGGCGGACGTGCGAACAGACCGACTCCGGGGGCAAACATGATGAAGCGAACCACATTGGCCGTTCTCGGCCTGCTGATTGGCCAATCGGCGCTCGCCGAGGACGCGGACCCGGCCCAGAGCTTCGCGTCCGAGCCGCCAGCCTACGCGACGCTCGGCGAGGCCACCGGCCTGCTCATGCTGGATTACAACCGGATCGACCTCACGAGCGGCGGCACCTTCGACCTCGCCAGCATCCATTATCTGCACCAGCTCAACGATTGGCTCTACGCGGGCGTCGGCTTCGGCGCGCCGCTGGTCGAGGGCAATTACGGCGGCTTCTTCGCCGCCGACCTCGCGCTTCACGCCCAGGTGCCACTGTTCGGCAACTGGTTCGCCGATGCCGGCGTCGCTTTCGGCGCCGGCGCGGGCGGCGCGAGCATCGACAATATTCTCACCCTTTCGGGCGACGGCACCCTCATCAAGAAATACGCAGGCATCGGTTACGACGCGGGCCGGTTCAAGTTCGGCGTCAATATCGCCGATCTCCAGATCGCCAATTCGCCGATCGACGATACGATGATCAGTGTCTTCGCCCAGCTCCCGCTGTCCTACGCGGTCGGCAAGCACGCGGCCACCAACGACAGCCTGAGCCCGGCCGATTTCGGCGGGCTCGGCTACGAGAGCATTATTTCCTATGAATACAGCAACCTGACCCAGATCAACCCGACCGGCTCCTACGCCGGAAATATCGGGCTCGTCTCGCCCTCGTTCACCCAGTTCTATTCCGAGAGCGATTATTACTTCATCGGGCTCGATCTCGGCCTCTCCGGTCTCATCTGGTATAACCAGGCCCAGGGCGGCATCGGCAAGCGCATCTCGCTCGCGCCTCGGCTCAATTTCTACGGCCAGATCGGTATCGGCTCCGGCGGCTGGGTGACCGATACGATCGACACCGGCCCCGGCCTGATCGTATACCCCAAGATCAAGGCGGAATATATGTTCAACGAGCGCCTCGGCGCTTTCGCCTCGGCGGGCTATTTCTTCGCCCCCCTCGGCACCTCGAAGAACTGGACGATCGGCGCCGGCCTCAGCTTCCACCTGCCCTCGGCCGGGCAGGCCGAAACCGCCGACAGCGATCTCGCGTTGCGCGGCCTGCGGGTGAGCCTGTTCCAGCGCCGGATGACCGATGTGGTCTACAACGGCGTCGCGCGGGACGACCTCAACCTGTCCTCGGTTCAGCTCGATTATTCCGTCGACAAGCACTGGTACATCCCGTTCCAGATCGCCGCCGCGACCAACGATTTCTCTGGCTACGCCGGCTATGTCGAGGGTCTCGCCGGGCTTGGCTGGCAGACCGATCTGTTCGGCTCCGACCGGGTCCAGGGCTACGCCCAGATGATGATCGGCCTCAACGATCTCGGCGTCGACCAGGCCCACGAAGTGGGTGCCCAGATCTACCCCTCGCTCGGGTTCAACTACAACCTCAGCGACCGCTATTCGATCTACGGCCAGGTCGGGCGCACGATGTCGCTCGGCCATCTCTACGATCCGAACATCACCAACAGTTTTGAGGGCACCTCGTTCGGCCTCGGCGTGAGCTACAGGTTCTCGCTGCCCCGCTGGAGATAGGCGGTCCGCGCGCTAGCGCGAGAGGAACCGGATCCGCGCCTCGCGGGCGATCTGGTACTTGAGCTCGAGATCGGCGATCTCCGCCATCCGCGCCTTTTTCTCGGCCGCGCCCTCCGCCGCCGCCCAGGCCGCCCGCGCCGCGTCGAGCGCGCGCTTGAGCGTGATCTCCTGTGGCAGCGCGCCGGCTTCGGCCATGATCCGGTGGCCCACCGCGTCGCCCGGGTCGATGAAGGCATCGCCCGGCCGGTCGGGCAGCGGCTTGCCCTCGCCGGCGAGACCGCAGAGCTTGCCCTCGGCCTCCGCCTTCTTGATCTGTTGTTCGGTCAGCCGGTGCCAGTTGCGCATGGGAGCCTCAATCGTGATGCATGAAATGCAGCCGAGTCTCGCGCGCGATATTACGGCGCATTTCCAGCTCGGCAATCTGTCCCATGATCCGCGCCCGCCCGGCCTCGTCGTTGGCCGTCGCCCATTCGGCCTTGGCCTCGGCCAGCTTTCGCCCGAGCACCAGCTCCTGTGGCACGAAGCCGGCCTCGTGCATGATCCGGTAACCGATCGCGTCGAGCGGGTTGATGAACGCCGCTTCCGGATGATCGGGCAGCGGTTTGCCTTCGCCCGGAAGCCCCGAGAGCTTGCCCTCGGCGACCGCGGCCAGCATCCGGCGTTCGGCGAGACGGGTGAAATTCAGATCCATCGCGACGGGCCTCCACGACCCTCACGACATATAGGCGCGCCCCGGCCGTTTCGCCATGCGTGAGGTCAAACCCGGGGCCTTGGCCGCCCCGGGTTCGGGCCTTTTTCAGCCGATATCCGCCAGACGGGCCAGCGCCTCGCGCAGCTTCTGGGCCTCGTCCTCGCGCGCCGCGAGGTTGTCGCGGGCTTCCTCGACCACCTCGTCGGGGGCGTTCTCGGCGAATTTCGGGTTCTTGAGCCGCCCGGCCAGCCCGGCGATCTCCTTGTCGAGCTTGGCGAGCGTCTTTTCGAGCCGCGCCTTCTCCTCGGCCACGTCGATGATCTCCGCGAGCGGCAGCGCGAACAGCCCGCCCTCGACCGGGATCGTCGCGCAGCCCTTCGGCAGTTCCGCCATCTCGGTCAGGCTGTCGATCCGCGCCATCCGCAGGATCAGCGCCTCGTTCGTCGCCCAGGCCGCGCGCCCCGCGTCGTCGAGCGATTGTTGGATAAGTGGAATCTTCAGCCCGGCCGCCACGTGCATCTGCGCCCGAACGGAGCGGATTTGTTCGATAAGTGTAATCACCCAGTTCATCTCGCGATCCGAATCCGGGTCGATCAACGCGGCGCCGTAGCTCGGCCAATCCTCGTGGACGAGCAGATTGTCGCGCTCCGCGATATCGCCCCACAGCTCCTCGGTGATGAACGGCATGAACGGGTGCAGAAGCGCCAGGCACTGGTCGATCACCCAGGCCATCGTCGCCCGCGTCTCGGCCACGAGGCCTGCATCCTCGGCGCCCAGAAGCGGCTTCGAGAACTCGACATACCAGTCGCAGACCTTGCCCCAGACGAAGGCATAGAGCGCATTGGCCGCGTCGTTGAACCGGTAGGCCTCCAGCGCCTCGTCGACCACTTCGCGCACCCGCCCGGTCTCGCCGACGATCCAGCGGTTGACGGTCGATGTCACCGAAGCGGGATCGAACCCCGCCACCGGCTTACATTCGTTCATCTCGGCGAAACGCGCCGCGTTCCACAGCTTTGTGCCGAAGTTGCGATACCCCTTGATCCGCTCTTCCGAGAGCTTCAGCACCCCGCCGATCGCCGCCATCGAGGCATTGGTGAAGCGCAACGCGTCGGCGCCGTATTCGTCGATGATCTCGAGCGGGTCGATGACGTTGCCCGTCGTTTTCGACATCTTCTTGCCCTTCTCGTCGCGCACGAGCTGGTGCAGGTAGACGGTGTGGAACGGGATCTCGCCCACCACCGCGAGCTGCATCATCATCATCCGCGCGACCCAGAAGAACAGGATATCGAAGCCGGTAATGAGCACATCGGTCGGGAAGTAGCGCTCCATCTCCGCCGTCTGCTCGGGCCAGCCGAGCGTGCCGATCGGCCAGAGACCCGACGAGAACCAGGTGTCGAGCACATCCGGATCGCGCCAGACCGGATAGACCAGCCGGGTCGGGTCCTGGGTCACCACGTAATCCGCCAGCGTCTCGGCCAGCATCGCCTGCGCCGCCGCCTTGTCCGCCACCTCGACGATGCGCGCGTGGGCGATGGCGGCCGGCGTGTCGGCGTTGTCGTCGAGGAACCGCTCCTTCACCGCCTCGAAGCTCGGGCCGCAATGGTACACCTCGCCCATATGGACGATGCCGTCCGCCAGAACCCGCAACATGTCGAGCCCGTCTATCTCCCCGTCGCCGTCCTTGTCGGCCGACTGCTCGTAGCCGAGATCGAAGCCGTACCAGACCGGAATCTGGTGCCCCCACCAGAGCTGGCGCGAGAT
>JAGRMO010000249.1:6695-8870 GCA_020441205.1 Maritimibacter sp. | reverse complement strand
GGCGGCGAGGCGCGGCGGCTGGCGCTGGCCCGTGCGCTGCTGCGGCGGCCCCGGCTGCTGCTGCTCGACGAGCCCACCGAGGGGCTGGACCGGGCGACCGCCGCGCGGGTATTGTCGGGGATACGCGCAACTTTGCCGGGGGCGGCGATCGTCGTGGCGGCGCATCGTGCGGCCGAGCTCGATTGGGCCGACCGCACCGTGAGGCTGACATAAAGTCGCATCCTCGATTCAGCTTTGGACATTCACGTATTCATTTCTATGATCCGACGAAAACAAAGTCGCATCTGAAATACGCCTTTAATTCAAGGCGGCAACGGCCGCGAGGCCCTGTCACGGGAGAGCCCCCATGGAATTCGGTATCGTCGAGCTGTCGCGGTTTCAGTTCGCCATGACCGCGATGTATCACTTCCTCTTCGTGCCGCTCACGCTGGGTCTGTCGATCCTCGTCGCGATCATGGAGACGGTCTACGTGATGACCAACCGGCCGATCTGGCGCCAGATGACCAAGTTCTGGGCCACGCTCTTCGGCATCAACTTCGTCCTTGGCGTCGCCACCGGGATCACCATGGAATTCCAGTTCGGGATGAACTGGTCGTATTACTCGCACTACGTCGGCGACATCTTCGGCGCGCCGCTCGCCATCGAGGGGCTGATGGCCTTCTTCATGGAGGCGACCTTCGTCGGGCTGATGTTCTTCGGCTGGGACCGAATGTCGAAGATCTCGCACATGGTCATCACCTGGCTCGTCGCCATCGGCTCGAACTTCTCGGCGCTGTGGATCCTGATCGCCAACGGCTGGATGCAGAACCCGGTCGGCGCCGAGTTCAACCCGCTGACCATGCGCATGGAGATGACCAGCTTCTTCGACGTGGTGTTCAACGAGGTGGCCCAGGCCAAGTTCGTCCACACCGTCTCGGCCGGCTACGTCACCGCCGCGGGCTTCGTCACCGGGGTCTCGGCCTGGTACCTGCTCAAGGGTCGGCACATCGAGCTTGCCCGCCGCTCGATGGCCGTGGCCTCGGCCTTCGGCCTCGCCTCGGCGATCTCGGTGGTCATCCTCGGCGACGAAAGCGGCTACTCGACCTCGCATAACCAGAAGATGAAACTCGCCGCCATCGAGGCGATGTGGGAGACCGAGCCGGCGCCGGCCTCGTTCACGCTCTTCGGCATCCCCGACCAAGAGGCGCGCGAGACCAAATACGGCATTCACATCCCCTGGGCGATGGGCCTGATCGGCACCCGCAGCCTCGACACCGTGATCCCCGGCATCGACGAGCTCGAGAAGGAAGCCGAGGTCTGGATCCGCGACGGCATGATCGCCTACGGCGCGCTGATGGAGATCCGCGAAGCCAAGGGCGAGGTGGCCCCGGAAGTCATGGCCACCTTCGAGGAGCATTCCGAACACCTCGGCTACGCCTTCCTCCTGCGCAAATACACCGACGATCCCACCACCGCGACCGACGAACAGATCCATCAGGCCGCGCTCGACACCATCCCGACCGTCTGGCCGCTGTTCTGGGCCTTCCGGATCATGGTGGGCCTCGGCTTCTTCTTCATCGCGGGCTTCGCCTATTACTTCTACCGCGCCTCGTTCAAGCGCATGAGCTTCCCGCGCGCGGCCCTGATCTTCGCCCCCATCGCCATCCCGCTGCCGTGGATCGCCGCCGAGATGGGCTGGTTCGTGGCCGAGTTCGGCCGCCAGCCCTGGACGGTGGACGGCGTGTTGCCGACCGCGATGAGCGTCTCGGCGCTGTCGGTGGGCGAAGTGCTGTTCACCATCGCGGGCTTCGCGCTGTTCTACACCGTGCTGTTCATCGTCGAGATGGGCCTGATGCTGAAATACATCCGCAAGGGCCCGACGCTGGATGTGAAGGAAACCGAGCTCTGGCTCGAAGACCACGCCGAGCGGCTGCGGCATTCGCCCTCCGGCTCGCCGATCGCAACCCCTGCGGAGTAACCCGAGATGATCCTGTCTGACCTTATCTCTCTCGACGTCCTGCGCGTGATCTGGTGGCTGCTCCTGGGCGTGCTGCTGATCGGCTTCGCCCTCACCGACGGCTTCGACATGGGCGTCGGCGCGCTCCTGCCCTTCGTCGGCCGCACCGACACCGAGCGCCGCATCGCCATCAACACCATCGGCCCGGTCTGGGAAGGCAACCAGGTGTGGTTCATCCT
>JAGRMO010000249.1:0-6690 GCA_020441205.1 Maritimibacter sp. | reverse complement strand
GCTGCCTGGCCGCCGCTCTACGCGATGAGCTTTTCGGGCTTCTACCTCGCGATGTTCACCGTGCTGGCCGCCCTGATCCTGCGCCCCGTCGCCTTCAAGTACCGCTCAAAGCGCGCGGCGAAGGCCTGGCGCGGCGCCTGGGACTGGGCGCTGTTCATCGGCGGCTTCGTGCCCGCGCTGATCTTCGGCGTCGCCGTCGGCAACGTGCTGCAGGGCGTGCCCTTCCACCTGACCGACGATCTGTTGCCGGTCTACGAAGGCGGGGCGCTCGCCAAGTTCTTCGGCCTGCTCAACCCCTTCGCGCTGCTCGCGGGCGTTGTCTCGGTGGCGATGCTGGTGATGCACGGCGCCGCCTGGCTCGGCCTCAAGGCCGAAGACCCGGTGGCGGGCCGCGCGCGGGCCATCGGCAGCGTCGCGGGGCTCGTCGCCATCGCAGGCTACGCGCTCGCCGGCCTCTGGCTCGCCTTCGGCATCGACGGCTACGCCTTCACCTCGGAAGTGGTCGCCAACGGCCCGTCGAACCCGCTGCACAGCGAGGTCGCCAAGGGCGGCAGCTGGCTCGCCGCCTATGCGGCGCGCCCCTGGATCGCGATTGCCCCGGTCGCAGGCTTCGCCGGCATGGCGATGGCGGTGATGGGGCTACGCGCGAAGCGCGACCTCGGCACGCTCCTGTGGTCGAAGCTCGGCATCTTCGGGGTGATCTCGAGCGTCGGGCTCACGATGTTCCCGTTCATCCTGCCGTCGAAGACCGCGCCCAACTCGTCGCTCACCGTGTGGGACGCCTCGTCCTCGCAGCAGACCCTGTTCGTCATGCTGGTGGTGACGGCGATCTTCATGCCGCTCATCCTCGCCTACACCGCCTGGGTCTACAAGATCCTGTGGGGCAAGGTGACCGAAGACGACGTGCTGGCCGAAGCCAGCCAGATGTACTGAATCAAGGAGACAACCATGTGGTATTTCGCCTGGATCCTCGGCCTTCCTCTGGCCGCCGGCTTCGCCGTCATCAACGCGATGTGGCTCGAGCTGCAGGAAGATGAACGCCTGATGGGCGAACGTGGCACCAAGCGCCCCGACCGGCGCTGAGGCAGACCCCGCGGCGGCGCGTCCCTTCGCCGCCGCGGGGCAAACGCCCGGGGCTACGCCGCCGCGAGCCCCGCGTCGAGCGCCGACAGGATCGTCGTGATATCCGCGGCGCTCACCACCAGCGGCGGCGACAGGATGATGTTGTTGCCCGACACCCGCAGCATCGCGCCGGCCTCGTAGGCCACCCGCTGCACCTTGCCGATCACCGCCTTGTCGACCGGCGCCTTCGTCGCCCTGTCGGCCACCAGCTCGACCGCGCACATCAGCCCGTGTCCGCCGCGCACGTCGCCGATCAGATCGTGGCGCGCCATCAGCGCTTCGAGCCCGGCGAAGAGCTGCGCGCCGCGTTCGCCCGCGTTCTCGTTGACCTTGAGCCGCTCGGTCTCTTTCAGGCAGGCGATGGCCGCCGCCGCGCCGACCGGGTGGCCCGAATAGGTGTAGCCCGAGGCGATCGCCCCCTTGCCGGTGGTATCGGCCTCGAACACCTCGGCCACGCCCTCCGCGATCATCACCGCGCCGAACGGGAAATAGCCGTTGGTGATCGCCTTCGCCGTTGTCATCAGGTCGGGCTGCACCCCCCAGTGGCGCGACCCCGACCAGCTTCCGGTGCGCCCGAAGGCGGTGATGACCTCGTCGGCGATCAGCAACAGCCCGTATTTGTCGCAGAGCGCGCGGACCCCCGGCATCAGGCTGTCATGCGGCGGGATCACCCCGCCGGCGCCGAGGATCGGCTCCATGATGAAGGCGGCGATGGTCGACGGATCCTGGAACTTGATCTCGTCCTCGATGGCCGCGAGCACGCGCTGGGCCAGCCGCGCGGGGTCGGTCTCGTCGAACGGGTTGCGGTAGGTATAGGGCGCGGGCACGTGGAAGCAGCCGGGCATCAACGGCTCGTACTGGGTGCGGAAATTGGTGTTGCCGTTGACGCTGGCGGCAAGCGTATGGGTGCCGTGATAGCCCTTCTTGAAGCTGAGGTATTTCACCCGGGCGGCCTCGCCCCGCACCTTGTGGTATTGCCGCGCGAGCCGCAGCGCGACCTCGACGCTGTCGGACCCGCCCGAGGTGTAGAACGCCCGGGTGAGCCCGTCGGGCGCGAAGAAATCGCGCAGCATCTCGGCCAGCTCGATGACGTTGTCGTTGGTCGTGCCGCGGAAGATCGAGTAATAGGGCAGCCGGTCGAGCTGGCGGGCGATGGCCTCCTTCACCGGCGCGCAGGAATAGCCGAGGTTGACGTTCCACAGCCCCCCCACCGCATCGACCGCGCGGTGGCCGTCGACATCGGTGATCGTCACCCCCTCGCCGCCGACGATGATGTCGGGCGGGTTGGCCTGCATCTCGGCCGGATGCGCCATCGGGTGCCAGAGGTGACGGGCGTTGTGCTCCTTGAGGAAATTGGCGTCTTTCATGTCGTCTCCATCTGGCTGGGGTCTCGGGCCGGGGTGCCGCCGAGGGCTTCGGTGATCCGCGCCGCCCCCGCCCGCAGCGCCGCCGCGTAATGCGCGCATTTCTCGTCGCTCGCGCGGCCGAGCGGCACCGCGATCGACACCGCGCCGATCGCCACCCCGTCGGCGCCGAACACCGGCGCGGCCTGCGAGGTGACCTCGTCGTCGAAACTCTTCTCGGCCCGCGCGATCCCCGCCTGCCGCACCCGCGCCACCAGCGCCGCGAGATCGGCGCCATCGGTCACCGTCGCGCTGGCATGGGCTGCGAGCGGCCCGGCGAGCACCCGGTCGCGCAGCCCGCGCGGTCCGAAGGCGAGCACCGCGAGCCCCGAGGCGGTGGCATGCAGCGGCAGCATCTCGGAAGGGTCGAAATGCACCTGGGTGCCATGGCGGCCGGGCTCGACATGCGCCACCGGCGACAGCAGCTCGCCCTGGATCAGCGAGAAATGCACGAGCTCGCCCACCTCGTCGGCCAGCGCCGCGATCAGCGGCAGCACCACGGCGCGGGTCGGCGCGGTGGTCTCGCGCACCGTCGCCAGCCGCAGAATCGCCGGCCCCAGCCGATAGGCGCGGCTGTCGGGATGCTGCTCGAGAAACCCGTTCTCGGCGAGCTCGACCAGGTGGCGATGCACCGTCGCCTTGTCGCGCCCCGACAGCCGGACGAACTCGCTCAGCCCCAGCTCCGGCGCGGAACGAGAGAAATAATTGAGCATTTCGAGCGCTTTGGTGATCGTTCCCATGGCATTCCCGATATCCCGACGCCGCAAACCGCAGGCCGGCTCACACCATTCCTTGACAGAAAGCAAAACGTCGCGCAAGAATTATTGATACCAATGGTTCAAATAATGAACCAACACACAGGGAGACAGAGATGAAGCGATTTCTGGCGCTGACCGCCATCACCGTCGCGAGCGCGCTGCCCATGGCCGCCCTTGCCGACTACCCCGAAAAGCCCGTCGAATTCGTCGTGCCCTTCCCGCCGGGCGACCTCGAGGACGTGCTCACGCGGATGATCGCCGACGAGTTCCAGGCCACCTACGGCGTACCGGCCGCGGTGCTGAACAAGCCGGGCGGCGGCGGCGGCCCGTTCCCGGGCGCGGCCGAAGTGGCCGAAGCCCCGGCCGATGGCTACACCGTGGGCTCCTTCGTGATCGACATTCCCCTGGTCGGCCCTGAAGTCGGCATCCCCGCCCTCGCGCCGAACCCCTTCGAGCCCATCGGCATCTTCCTGACCTATCCCTTCGTCATCGCCACCGCCAAGGACGCCCCCTTCGGCACGATGGAAGAGCTCGCCACCTACGCAGGCGCCAACGACGTGGCCCTCGGCCATTTCGGCTCGTTCCTGATCCCGACCCAGGTGACCTTCGCCCTGGCGAAGCAGATGGGCTTCGACTACGCCACCGAAGCCGCCTTCGACGCGCTCGACTGCAACACGCTCGCCTCCGGCGACGCCGACGTGATCAACACCACGCTCCAGCTCATCCTGCCCTGCCTCGACGACATCAACGTGCTCGCCTCGATCGGCGGCGCGCGCATCGGGCTCACGCCGGACGTGCGCACCGTGGCCGAAATCGCTCCCGATCTCGACATCGCGCTGTGGAACGGGCTGTTCGTCCACAAGGATACCCCGGCCGACGTGCGCGAGAAGATCGCCGCAATCGCCGAGAAGGTCGCGACCTCGGACGCCGCCGCCAAGCTGTCGGCGGAAACCGGGGCGCTGATCTACTGGCAGGACGCCGCCGCCGCCACCGCCCAGATCGAGCATGACGGCGCGACCCTCGGCACCGTCGCGGCGCTGATCGGCGAATAGGACCCCGCGCCCCGGGACGCGCCGCCACCGGCGCACGCGCGCCCCGGGGCCGCCTCAACGAAAGACCGGTCCATGCGCCGCATCCAGACCCTTCAGGACCTGTTCCGGCGCTACCGGCGGCCGGGCGACTTCGTCATCGCCGCGCTGTCGTTCGGCTTCGCGCTGTTCCTCGCCGCCAGCCTTCCGTTTCAGGTCGACTGGGTCGACCGCACCGGCCTGTTCGCCCAGCCCGCCTTCTGGCCTGCGGTCTCGATCGCCCTGATGGTGCTGTTTTCCGCCATGCACCTCATCGGCGCCCTGGTGTCCGAACGCATCCCCGGCCGCCTGGCCGAAGTGGTCCAATGGGTCAAGGCGCTCGAATATGTCGCCTGGTTCATCGCCTACGTCCTCGCGGTGCCGATCCTCGGCTACCTCCCGGCCACGCTCCTCTTCGCCATCGTCCTGACCCTGCGCCTCGGCTATCGCGGCTGGCGCTGGATCGGCGCGGCGGCGCTGTTCGCGGTGGTGGTCGTGGTCCTGTTCCGTGGCCTGTTGCAGGTCAAGATCCCCGCCGGCGCGCTCTACGACCTGCTGCCGCCGGGCGCGCTCCGCAGCCTTTTCATGAGCTATCTGTGAGCCCCGCCATGGACCAGTTTCTCGCAGGACTTCAGATGCTGGCCACCCCGGAGGTGGCGCTCGCGCTGTTCATCGGCTCGATCGGCGGCGTCATCATCGGCGCGATCCCGGGCGTCGGCGCGGCGGTGGCCATCGCCATCCTGCTGCCCGCGACCTTCGCCCTGCCGCCGATCGTCGGGCTCACCATGCTGCTCGGCATCTACGGCTCGTCGATGTACGGCGGCTCGCTGCCCGCGATCCTCATCAACACCCCGGGCACCCCGGTCAACGCGCTGACCACCTATGACGGCCACCCGATGACGCAACGCGGCGAGGCGCTGCGGGCGCTGGGCCTCGCCTACGGCGCGAGCTTCATCGGTGGCATCCTGTCGATCCTCGCGCTGATCCTGCTGTCGCCGGTGTTGGCCCGCGTCGCGCCGATGTTCGGCTCGCGCGAGATCTTCCTCGCCGCCCTCCTCGGCATCGTCCTCGTCATCATCGCCCATCGCGGCCAGACCTTCGCCGCCGGCTCGCTCGCCGCCTTCGGCATCTTACTCGGCACCGTCGGGCTCGAGCCGGTCAAATACACCCAGCGGTTCACCTACGGGTTCGAGTTCCTGACCTCGGGCATCGACCTGATCGTCGTCGTCACCGGCGTCTTCGCGCTGAGCCAGGCCTTCGTGTTGCTGGTGGAGCCCGACCAGGCGCCCGAACGCCAGCGCGTCGAGGGCAACATGTTCAAGGCCCTGCTCGGCGTCTTCGGGTTCAAGCGGATCGCCGTCGCCGGCTCCGGCTTCGGCACCCTGATGGGGATCATCCCGGGCGTCGGCGAATTCACCGCGCAGTTTCTCACCTACACCTACGCGCAGAAGACCTCGAAGACCCCGGAGCTGTTCGGCAAGGGCAACCCCGAAGGGCTCGTCGCCTCGGAAAGCGCCAACAACGCGGTGCCGGCGGCGGCGATGATCCCGCTCCTTGCCCTCGGCATCCCGGGCGAGGCGCTGACCGCGATGATGCTCTCGGTGTTCTACGTGCACAACGTGGTGCCGGGCCCGGGGCTGTTCCGCGACAACATGGATTTCATCTACGCGCTCTACACCTCGATGATCCTGCTAAACGTCATTGTGGTGATCTTCGTCTGCCTCGCGTCGAACTGGCTGATGCGGATCATCCGGATCCCGACCCGCTTCCTCGGAATGACGATCCTGCTCCTGTCGTTCATCGGCATCTATTCGCTGCGCAACTCGATCACCGATTGCGCCATCGGCGCGGGCTTCGGCCTGTTGGGCCTCGTGCTCAAACGCCAGAACCTGCCGATCGTCCCGGTGATCCTCGGCATGGTGCTGGGCGGGATCATGGAGGTGAAACTGCGCGCGGCTATGGCGCGGGTGAAGTCGCCGCTCGATTTCGTCGACCGGCCGATCGCCGCGATCATCGCCGCCGCCATCGTCCTGTTGATTGCCGGCCATATCTGGGGCCTGATCCGCGAACGTCGCGCGGCCCTGCCCGAAGCGGCGCACGATCACGATATCCACGACAGCCACACGAGGTAGACATGCTGGACCGCGACCTGATCGAGACCCTGCGCACGGCCGAAGTGCCGCCGGCGCTGCATCTGATCGATGGGCAGCGCCGGCCGGCCTCGGACGGCGGCACGCTCGACGTAATCTCGCCGCTCGACGGCCGGGTGCTGACCACGATGGCCGACGGCACCGGGGCGGATGCCGACGCCGCCATCGCCGCCGCGCGCGCCGCCGGCGG
>JAGRMO010000248.1 GCA_020441205.1 Maritimibacter sp. | reverse complement strand
GTCGACATGGCCCATGACGGTGATGACCGGCGGGCGCGGCTGGAGGTCTTCGGCCTTGTCCTCGACGGTGTCGATCACCTGTTCCACATCGGCGTCGGAAACGCGGTGGATGCGGTGGCCGAACTCCTCGATGATGAGCTCGGCGGTGTCCTGGTCGATCGTCTGGTTCTGGGTCACCATCATGCCCATCTTCATCAGCGATTTGACCACGTCGGCGACGCGTTCGGACATCCGGTTGGCGAGCTCGGAAACCATGATCGCCTCGGGCACCTGGACGTCGCGCACGACCTTCTCATGCGCACCGGCACCGCCCATGGCCTTTTGACGCATCCGTTCCTGCTTGCGCTTCATCGCGGCGACGGACCGCTGGCGGCCACCTTCGCCGCCCGAAAGCGCCTGGTTCAGGGTGAGCTTGCCGGCGCGCCGGCCGCTGTCGTCGGCCTTGACGCGGCCACGGGTCTCGCGGTCTTCGGCGACGCGGGGGCCGCGTTCGGGCTTGCGCGGGGCGGTCTTGGCGGTGCGGGCCTCGGCGGCCTGGGCGGCGGCCGGGTCTTCGGCGGGAGCCGCGGCCTTGGCCTCGGCGGCGACGCGGCGGCGCTCGTCTTCCTCGGCCTTGCGCTTGGCGGCCTCGGCGCGCTCCTTCTCCTCGCGCTCCTTTTCCTCCGCCTCACGGCGGCGGCGCTCGCGTTCTTCCTCGCGGGCCTTTTCCTCTTCCTCACGCTGGCGCGCCTCTTCGGCCTCGTTGGCCTTGGCGGCGGCAAGCGCCTTCATCCGGCGCTCGAGCTCGGCGTCGGAAATCCCGGCGGGACGCTTGGTCGGATCCTGGTCGGAGGCAACACCCGTGCCAGCCCCGGCACCCGCGGAAGCGGCACCGGGCTTGGGGACGACCACGCGCTTGCGTTTCGTCTCGACCACCACGTTCTTGGTGCGTCCGTGGCTGAAGCTCTGCTTCACCTGGCCAGACCGGCCACCACCACGCAGGCCAAGGGGCTTTTTGCCGTCGGTGTCGTTCATGTCGTCTTCGTACCTTTCCGGCGGGCGGTCCCGCCGTCCGTTGTAATGCGCAAACCGGACAGTTTCGCGGCTTCCTCTACTACACGTGTCGTGAGTCCGCCACCCGCGAGCGCGCCATGTATCACATTTTCCCGGCCGAATGCCAAACCCAATTCAGACGCGGTCAGACAGCCGATAAAGCGCCCTCCGTAGGGGGTGCTCAGCTTCGATTTTCCCCGGGCCGAGCCGTCGGAGGCCTGGATCAGCACCCGGGCTTCCTCCTTGGCGAGCCAGTCCTTCACCTTCTCGTAGCCGGCCACCGCGCGGCCCGCCTTGCGGGCGAGCGAGACGAGGTGGACCACCCGGTCGGCGAGCCCGGCCTCGACCCGTGCCACGAGATCCTCGGGCACGGTCACCGGCTGTTTCGCGGCCCGGGCGAACAGACCCTTGGCCACGGCCTTCTCGAGCGCCGCGCGATCCGCGGCCACCCAGATGCCCCGGCCCGGCAGCTTTTCGAGCAGGTCCGGGACGATGCTGCCGTCGGGGGCGACGACGAAACGGATCAGGCCCGATTTCGGCTGCACCTCGCCGGTGGCGATGCAGCGCCGATCGGGCTCGCCCGTGCGATCTTTCGGCTGACCACCCCTGGTCATGCGCCGGTTCCCGGAGCCTGAGATCAGGCTCCGGCCTCCTCGGTTTCAGTGCCCTCGTCGCCTTCGCCGTCCTCGGCGAGGTCGGCCGGATCGACCCAGCCGAGCTGGATCCGGGCGGTCATCACCATGTTCTGCGCCTCCTCGAGGCTCACGTCGAACTTCTCGAGCAGGCCATCGTCCTTCTGGCGCTCGCCGTCGACGGTGGTCCAGCCGCCGGCCAGTTCCCAATCGGCGCAGGTGGCGAAATCCTCGAGGCTGAGCACGCCGTCCTCGGCAAGCGCCTCGATCATCTGCGGCGTCAGCCCCTCGAAATTGACCAGGCTGTCCTGCACGCCCAGCTCGCGGGCGTGGTCCATCGCCTTCTTGGCCTGCTCTTCGAGGAAGTCGCGGGCGCGGGCCTGAAGCTCGTTCGCCGTATCCTCGTCGACGCCGTCGATCACCAGAAGCTCGTCGAGCTCGACATAAGCCACCTCTTCGAGCGAGGTGAAACCTTCCGAGACCAGAAGCTGGGCAAAGAACTCGTCGAGATCAAGGGTCTCCATGAACAATTTCGTCCGCTCGGCGAATTCGGCCTGGCGGCGCTGGCTCTCTTCTTCCTCGGTGAGGATGTCGATATCAAGCCCGGTGAGCTGGCTCGCGAGGCGCACGTTCTGGCCGCG
>JAGRMO010000247.1:1996-4773 GCA_020441205.1 Maritimibacter sp. | reverse complement strand
TTGATGCGGAAATAGGTCGACAGCTCCATCGGGCAGCGCACCCCCTCGGGGATGTAGACGAAGGAGCCGTCGGAGAAGACAGCCGAGTTGAGCGTGGCGTAGAAATTGTCCGACGCCGGCACGACCGAGCCGAGGTATTTCTTGACCAGCTCGGGATGTTCGCGGATCGCTTCCGAGATCGAGCAGAAGATCACGCCGGCCTGTTCCAGCTCCTTCTTGAAGGTGGTGCCGACGCTCACAGAATCGAACACGGCATCCACCGCGACCCGGCGCTCGCCCTCGGTGGCACCCACCCGTTGCGAGGCATTATTGCCGTCCGCCGGCACCTCGTCCGCACCCTCGACGCCCGCGAGAATCATCTGTTCCTTCAACGGGATACCGAGCTTTTCATACGTGGCGAGCAGCTTCGGATCGACCTCGTCGAGGCTCTTCGGCTTGGTCGTCATGCTCTTCGGGCGGGCGTAGTAATACTGGTCCTGGAAGTCGATCTCGGGATAGTCGACCATCGCCCAGTCGGGCTCTTCCATCTTCAGCCAGCGCCGGAACGCCTCGAGCCGCCAGTCGAGCATCCAGGCCGGCTCCTCGTTCTTCGCCGAGATCAGCCGCACGATGTCCTCGGTGAGGCCTTTCGGGGCGTATTCCGTCTCGATCTCGGTTTCCCAACCGTATTTGTACTTGTCGCCCAGCGTGCGGACCGCCTCGACGGTGTCCTGCTCCACGCCGTCCTTGACGATCACCTCATCGGTCCCAGCCATGCTGCATCTCCCTCACCGCGTCCTGTTCGCATCGCGGCGTTTCGCTTGCCTCACCGCACTCGGGCGCGGCGTTTTTCGTTTTCGCGGGCCCAGGCGGCGGCGAAGCCCAGCACCTCGGCCTCGGACGTCTCGGGCCCCAGCGACACCCGCAACGCATTGGCCGCGAGGCCTTCATCGTATCCCATCGCGCGCAGGGTCCGGCTCGCCTTGACCTTGCCGGAAGAACAGGCCGAGCCCGCCGAAACGGCATAGCCCGCGAGGTCCATGACCATCACCTGGGTCTCGCCCTTCCAGCCGGGGGTGATGAAACACGAGGTGTTCGGCAACCTGTTCGCGCCTTTCCCGACAAAAATAGTCTCTTTTTCGGATTCGGCAATGCTATTCTCTAGAATGTTTCTAAGTTCGGCCACCCGGTCCCAGACGCCCCTGTCCAGATCCCGTGCCGCCGCTTCAGCCGCGGCCCCGAAGCCCGCGATTCCAATAAGGTTTTCGGTGCCGGAGCGCCGCCCCGCCTCCTGCCCGCCGCCGCGGATGCGCGGGTCGATCTCGCGCCCACCCTTCACGAGGAGCGCCCCCACGCCCTTCGGCCCGCCCAGCTTGTGGGCCGAGATCAGGGCCGTTTCAACGCCCGACCAGCCAAAGGCGAAGGGGATCTTTCCGAGGCCCTGGGTCGCATCCGTCACCGCCAACCCTTCCGGCAACGGCTGGACCACCCCGGTCTCGGAATTGGCCAATTGCACCGTTGCCCCGCCGGGTTCCGCAAGAGCCACCAGTCCGGCCGCGTCCACCGGTATCGAGGCCGCGCACCAGGCCGCGACCGCATCATGTTCGATGTCAGCGCAGACAAACCCGCGCCCCGCGAGCGCCAGCGCCGCGGCCTCGGTCGCCCCGGACGTGAACACGACCTCGCCGGGCTCCGCGCCAGCCGCCGCCGCCACCTGCCGTCGCGCCTTCTCGACCAGCGCCTTCGCCGCCCGCCCCTCGGCATGCACGCTCGACGGGTTGCCCACGAGGTCCATCGCCGCCAGCATCGCCGCCCGCGCCTCGGGGCGCAGAGGCGCGGTCGCGTTCCAGTCGAGATAGACCCGGTCCATCCACGGCCCCTTCAGCTTGGCTCAAATACTCAAAAAGGCCCGGGCGCCCGCCTCAGGCCTCTTCCGCCGGCTCGTGCTCGTCGTCGTCCACGAGGTGCAACAGCGACGGCACCGCCGGGCATGGCGCCAGCTCGTTATGCACCACGTCCGACAGCCGCGTCTGGTGCAGGAACACATAGACGTTGGCCGAGAAGCTCTGCCACAGCCGGTTGGTGAGCGATTGCGCCCGGCTGCCCGACAGAGCGCCCGAGGCGCCCGCGCCGGTGTGCAGCGCGTTCACCGTCTCGTCGACCGCTTCGAGGATGTCGGCCACCCGGATCTCGCTGCACGGCTTCGCCAGCCGGTAGCCGCCGCCCGGTCCGCGCACGCTTTCGACGAGGCCCGCCCGCCTCAGTTTCACGAAGAGCTGTTCGAGATAGGGCAGCGAAATGTCCTGGCGCCGGCTCAAGTCGGTCAGCGACAGAAGCTTGCCCTCCTCCTGCAGCGCCAGATCGGCCAGCGCGACCATCGCGTAGCGCCCCTTGGTGGAAAGCTTCATCGCTGATCTCCCTCTTAACGTTGACGTCCGCGCGCCCCGTCAATATGTGATCGGGGACGCGTTCCGGCCAGACGGCCCGGGCGATTTCGTATTATGGTGCCCGACAATTTCCGTCAAGAAATCGGGCCCGAAGGGAGACCGACGCCATATGCCCGAGGTGATTTTTCCCGGCCCCGAGGGCCGCCTCGAAGGGCGCTACCATGCGCAGCGCGACAAGGACGCCCCGATCGCCATCATCCTGCACCCGCATCCGCAGTTCGGCGGGACGATGAACAACAAGGTGGTCTACAACCTGCACTACGCCTTCCACGCGATGGGGTTCAACGTTCTGCGGTTCAATTTCCGCGGCGTCGGCCGGTCGCAGGGCGAATACGACCAGGGCGTGGGCGA
>JAGRMO010000247.1:0-1958 GCA_020441205.1 Maritimibacter sp. | reverse complement strand
CCAGAACGCCAAGCATTGCTGGGTCGCGGGCTTCTCCTTCGGCGCCTGGATCGGGATGCAGCTTCTCATGCGCCGGCCCGAGATCACCGGTTTCGTCTCGGTGAGCCCGCCGGCCAACATGTACGATTTCTCCTTCCTCGCGCCCTGCCCCGCGTCGGGCCTGATCATCAACGGCTCGTCGGACCGGGTGGCGCCGCCGGCCGATACCCATGCGCTGGTCGACAAGCTCCACGAGCAGAAGGGCATCACCATCACCCATACCGAGGTCGAAGGGTCGGGCCATTTCTTCGAGAACAAGCACATGGACACGATGATCGGCGCGGTCGATTCCTACGTGCGCCGGCGGCTCACCGAGACCACGCGCTGAGGAGGCCGGCGGATGGCTGACGATATCATGACCCTGGTCGCCGACGATCTCGCCCAGCAGGCGCTCGAGATCTGGGAAGTGACCCGCGACGACGACATCTTCGACCAGGTGACGAAGATCATCGGCACCTCGTCGCAGACCCTCGAAGAGGCGTTCAAGACCGCGGTGCGGGTGCGCCGCGCCGAGAAACGCGCGCGCGAGATGCTGGCGGAAGAGAAGGCAAAGCTCGGCAAGGGATGACCGGATCGCGTGCGAACCGATACAAGCGCAAAGCGGTTCGGATCGGCATTTTCTTTCTCCTCTCGCTGATCGGGTCGCTCGCTACCATGACGGCGATCGAGCACGTGTACCTCGATTGGAACTATTGCTGGATGAACTGGACCTATGTCCCCCAGCATTCCCCGGCCAACACGCTGTCTTTCCCTGGGATAGTGCGGAGCGCGCTCACGTCGGACACGCCGGCCAACACCTTGCTCCTCGTAGGGCTGGAAGCGCTTCCGTTCGCCGGGTTTGCCCTTGTTGCGGCATTTGCGAAAAGCCGACGGCGACGGTTTGTCGCGTTGGCGCTCTGGGCGGTCCTCCTTTGGATCCTGTTTGAGAATTTTTTTGACGATCCCCACCTTCATCATGGCTGCGGGCAGGCCAGTCCGGATGGTGTCTTTGCATTCATGTTCCTGGTCTTCACCTGGCCATTGGCCTTCGCCATCCTTCTGATTCCTGCGGAAGGATCTCGCCGAATGCCCGAACGTCGCGGCGCCGAGCCCGGCGGCGAATAGGGTCGCGGCGACACCCTACCGAGCGCCCCCACTTGATCTGCCTCCTGTCGCGCCCGCCCTGCCCGGCCTAGGATGGGTCCGGGAGCTACGCCCATGGGCCCGATGAACGCGCGCAGTACCCTGCGCACCTATCTCAAGCAGATCGTCTACGGCGGCAACGACGGGATCATCACCACCTTCGCCATCGTCGCGGGCTTCGCGGGCGCCGAGGCGAAGGGCGGCGCGGCCGCGTTCGGCGCGCTCGCGGTGCTGGTGTTCGGGCTTGCCAACCTCACCGCCGACGGGGTGTCGATGGGGATGGGCGAGTTCCTTTCGGGGCGCTCGGCGCACGATCTGTTCCACGCCCGCCACCGCGAAGCCGAGGCGGCGGCGCGGGCCGATCCGGTCGCCGCCGCCGCCGCCCTCGCGCTGCATCTGGAGACGCAGGGTCTCAGCCCGCATGACGCGCGCCACGCCGCCGATCACCTCGCGGTCAGCCCGAAGCTGATGGCCGATCTCTCGCTCCGTTACGATCACGGCATGGAAGCGCCCGAGGGCCACGACATCGCGTCGCGGGCGTTCATGACCTTCCTCGCCTTCATCGCCTTCGGCACGATCCCGATCCTTCCCTTCGTGGTGATGGCAGGGTCGTCGCTGGCCTTCCCGGTCTCGCTCGGCGCCACGATCCTCGCGCTCGGCCTGCTCGCGGGCCTCCGCTGGGCCGCGAGCGACCAGAGCCTGGCGCGCTGCCTCGCCGAGACCTACGCGGTCGGCGCGCTCTGCTCGGCCGTCGCCTGGGGGGCCGGCCACCTCGTCGCGGGCGTCGGCTGAGCGTG
>JAGRMO010000246.1 GCA_020441205.1 Maritimibacter sp. | reverse complement strand
TAGGCCGAGGTGTCCTGGCTGATGACCAGCAGTTCCTTCACTCCCGCCTCGACCAGTTTGCGCGCCTCGCGGACGACGGCATGGGCGGGCCGCGAGGCGAGGCGGCCGCGCATCGCCGGGATGATGCAGAACTTGCAGTGGTGATTGCAGCCTTCGGAGATCTTCAGATAGCTGTAGTGCCTGGGCGTCAGCTTCACGCCGGTGGCCGGCAAGAGGTCGACGAAAGGATCGGGTGCGGGTGGGGCTGCGGCGTGAACCGCGTCGAGCACTTGTTCGTAGGCCTCGGGGCCGGTGACGGCCAGAACCGACGGGTGCGCCCCGGTGATGAACTCGGGCTCGGCGCCGAGGCAGCCTGTCACGATCACCTTGCCGTTTTCGCTCAGCGCCTCGCCGATCGCCTCGAGGCTCTCGGCCTTGGCCGAATCGAGGAAGCCGCAGGTGTTGACGATCACCGCTTCGGCGCCGGCATAGTCGGGGCTGATCGCGTAGCCTTCGGCGCGGAGCCTGGTGAGGATGCGTTCGCTGTCGACCAGCGCCTTGGGGCAGCCGAGGCTGACCATGCCGATCTTCGGCTGGCCGGGGCGGGCCTGTTCGGCGAACGAGGCACGGGCGAGGTCGGGGCGGAGGTCGGGTGGATTGCTCATGACGCGGCCTCCTGCCAGAAAACCAGCCGGTTGCCAAACGGATCGGTGAGCATGAGCTCGCGGGCGCCCCAGGACTGGTCCTGGATGGCGGGGCGCAAGCGTTTGTGGCCGCGGGTGGCGAGCTCGGCGTGGACGGCATCGACATCGGCCACTTCGATCCGCAGCGCGCTGCCCGGCGTGGCGTCGCCGTGGTGCTCCGACAGGTGCAGCTCGCAGCCGCCACGTTTGACGCTCATGTAGAGCGGCATGTCGGGGGCGAAACGGTGTTCGAAGACCACCGCGAAACCGAGGTAGCGCAGGTAGAAATCGCGCGCCTCGGCCTCGTCGAAGATGCGCAGGATCGGGACGGCGGGGCCGGTGGCGTGCATGTCGGGCTCCAGATCGCGCCCGGCGGGGCCGGCCGGACGGGGCGAGGATAGCCGGAGGCGGCGGCGGGGCAAGGGGCGGACAGGGGCGCACCGGGCCCGTGACCGGCGAAGCCTCTGGCGAATCCCCGGCAATCGACTAGTGTCGCGACCATGCATCTGGACGTGCAGGATATGCGGGCCTTCTATTACCGCTCGGCGCTTGGCCGGGCGGCGCAACGGGCGGTGCGCGGGCAATTGCAGGCGTACTGGCCCGAGGCCAAGGGGCAGACGGTGGTAGGCTACGGCTTCGCCGCCCCGCTGTTGCGCCCCTATCTGCAGGAGGCGCGCCGGGTGATCGCGCTGATGCCGGCGCCACAGGGGGTGATGGCCTGGCCGCCGGGGCAGGCGAATGTCTCGGTGCTCTGCGACGAGGCGCTGTGGCCGATCGACACCGGCGCGATCGACAAGCTGGTGATGCTGCACGGGATCGAGATGACGACAGCGCCGGATGCGCTGCTCGCCGAGGCGTATCGTGCGCTCGGGCCGGGCGGGTCGATCGTGTTCGTCGTGCCCAACCGGGCGGGGCTGTGGTCGCGGTCGGACGCGACCCCGTTCGGCTTCGGGCGGCCCTACACGGTGGGTCAGCTCGAGGGCCAGCTGCGCTACCACGGCTTCGTCATCGAGCACCATGCGGCGGTGCTCTACCAGCCGCCCTCGGCGAAGCGATTCTGGCTCAAGACGGGGCGGGCCTGGGAGGGGTTCGGACGGTCGATGCCGTTCGGGCTCGCAGGCGGCGTGCTGATGGTCGAGGCGGTCAAGCAGGTGCCCGCGCCGCGCCGGCCGGGGCTTGGCGAACGGGTGAAAAAGCCGCTGAGCGTGCTCGAAGGGCTGGGGGTGCCGGAGCCCAGCCGCAGCACCTGAGGGCCTGGGAAGGGCGACAGATTCGCGGGCCGCGCCGGCACAATGGCGGCCGCCCCACGAGGATTGTTTCGTTGCCCTGAACAACGTCCGCGCCGGTGCGCGACCGGCGCAATGTCCCGCGATTCTGCCGTTTTTCCCTTCCCTTGCTGGCGTTCATGCAATCATTCAGACATTCGCATGTGATCCCGCGGCATCACCTGCCTGTCGCGGCGGAAGTATATCCAGTCATGTTGGCGCTAAAGCTGAGTAACAGTGTTGCGAGGAGGGGAACCCTCTGCTAGAGACACGCCGATTTCAGATGGTTCGCACATGCGCGGCATCGAGAGGCCGCCCCGACCTGCCGCCCGGCGGGAACCGTGGGCTCAAGACATGGAAGGGGTGGACGTGTCCGAAGCATCGCTGTCGACTGGGATTGCCCAACGATACGCTACGGCCGTTTTCGAACTGGCCAAGGAAGACAAGAAGCTCGCCGCCGTCGAAAAGGATCTCGACGCGCTGGACCAGGCGCTCGCCGACAGCCCGGAGCTCATGGCGATGATCTCGTCGCCGGTCTACGCCCGCAGCGAACAGACCAAGGCCGTCACCGCACTTGCCCAGAAGATGAAACTGTCGCCCGCGATCACCGGGGCGCTGGGGGTGATGGGCGAGAAGCGCCGGCTGTTCGTGCTGCCGCAGTTCATCGCCGGCCTGCGCGACGCGATCGCCGCCGACAAGGGCGAGGTGACCGCCGAGGTGACCGCCGCCAAGGCGATGACCAAGGCGCAGCAGGACAAGCTCGCCAAGGCGCTCAACGCCGCGGTCGGCAAGGATGTGAAGATCAACGTGTCCGTCGATGAAAGCCTCATCGGCGGTCTTGTCGTCAAGGTGGGCTCGAAGATGATCGACAGCTCGATCCGCTCGAAGCTCAACGCCCTGCAGAATTCCATGAAAGAGGTCGGATAAGACAATGGGTATCCAAGCAGCCGAAATCTCTGCGATCCTCAAGGAGCAGATCAAGAACTTTGGCCAGGAGGCCCAGGTGGCCGAAGTGGGCCGCGTGCTTTCCGTCGGTGACGGCATCGCCCGCGTCCACGGGCTCGACAGCGTCCAGGCGGGCGAGATGGTCGAGTTCCCGGGCGGCATCCGCGGCATGGCGCTGAACCTCGAGAACGACAACGTCGGCGTCGTGATCTTCGGCACCGACCGCGACATCAAGGAAGG
>JAGRMO010000245.1 GCA_020441205.1 Maritimibacter sp. | reverse complement strand
GCCGGCGAGCAGCGTGCCGACCATGAGACCGATCACGGTGATCACCGGGATCATTGCATTGCGCAGCGCATGCAGCCCGTTCACCCGGACCGGCGCGAGCCCCTTGGCGCGCGCGGTGCGGATGTAATCCTCGCTCAGCACCTCGAGCATCGCCGAGCGGGTCTGCCGGGCGATCACCGCGAGCGGGATCGTCGCCAGCACGATCGACGGCAGCACCAGATGCGACACCGCCGAGCCGAACGCCCCCTTCTGCCCCGACAGCAGACTGTCGATCAGCATGAAGCCGGTGACCTTGGGAAAGAAATAGAGTAGGTCGATCCGCCCGGAGACCGGCGTCCAGCCGAGATTGCCGGAAAACACGATGATGAGCAGCAGCGCCCACCAGAAGATCGGCATCGAATAGCCGACCAGCGCCGAGGTCATGAACAGGCGGTCGAACAGCTTGCCGCGATAGGTGGCGGCGATCATCCCGGCCGGAATGCCGAGCAGGATCGCGAGGGTGATGGCGACGAGCGACAGCTCGAGCGTGGCCGGGAACAGCGCGAAGAACTCGTCGAACACCGGCTTCTTGGTGACGAAGCTCTGGCCGAGATTCCCATGCGCCACGCCCTTGAGATAATCCCAGTATTGCACGAGCAGCGGCCGGTCGAACCCGAACTGGGTCTGCAATTCGGCGTAGCGTTCGGGCGTGATCCCGCGTTCGCCCGCCATCACGATGATCGGATCGCCCGGCAGCACCCGGATGAAGGCGAACGAGATCAGCGTCACGCCGATGAAGGTCGGCACGAAGGTGAACAGGCGGGAGAGGATGTAGCGCAGCATCGGCCCTCACGGGGGGGGATCGAGAAAACGGGGCGCCGGAGCCAGCAACTCTGGCGCCCCGTTCCAGGGCATGTGGTCGGACGGCGCCCGGATCAGGCGCCGCCCGGAAACCGGACCCTACTCGGCCAGGCTCACATCGGTGAAGATATGGCCACCCAGCGGGTGCATCACATAGCCTTCGACCTTCGGCGACATCGGCATGAAGACGACCGAATGGGCGATCGTCGCCCAGGGGGCCTGATCCTTGAAGATCACCTGGGCCTCTTCGTAGAGCCGGGTGCGCTCGGCCATGTCCGAGGTCACTTTCGCCGCCTGGATCGCATCCTCGAACGGCTGGTAGCACCACTGCGCCCGGTTCGAGCCGCCGACGCCGTCGCAGCCGAGCAGCACGGCGAGGAAGTTGTCCGGATCGCCGTTGTCGCCGGTCCAGCCGAGCAGCACCGCGCCGTCACGGTCGGTGGCCTTCGAGCGGTCGAGATACTCGCCCCATTCGTAGGAGACGATCTCGACGGTCACGCCGATCTTGGCGAAGTCGGCCTGGATGATCTCGGCCATCCTGCGCGCATCGGGGTTGTAAGGACGCTGCACCGGCATCGCCCAGACCTTCATGCTGAGATCGGTGACGCCCGCCGCTTCCAGCGCCGCCTTGGCGGCGTCCGGATCGTAGGCGTCGTCGACCACGGCGTCGTTATACGACCACATCGTCGGCGGAATCGGGTTCTTCGCGATCTCGCCCGAGCCCTGGAACACGATGTCGATGATCGACTGCTTGTCGATCGCCATGTTGAGCGCCTTGCGCACCGCCGGATTGTCGAACGGCGCCTGCTGGGTGTTGTAGGCGAGATAGCCGACGTTGAGCCCCTGCTGCTCCATCACGGTGACGTCGGGGTTTTCCTTCATCGCCGCGATGTCGGCCGGGTTCGGGTAGGGCATCACATGGCATTCGCCGGCCAGGAGCTTCTGGTAGCGCACCGAGGCGTCGGTGGTGATGGCGAACACCAGGTTGTCGACCTTCGGCTTGCCCGCGTCCCAGTACTCGGCGTTCTTGGCGTAGCGGATCACCGCGTCCTTCTGGTAGTCGACGAAGGTGAACGGGCCGGTGCCGATCGGCGCCTGGTTGATGAGTTCGGGCGTGCCCGCGGCCATCAGCTGATCGGCGTATTCGGCCGACATGATCGAGGCGAAATCCATCGCCAGGTTGGCGATGAACGGCGCTTCGACCCGGTTCAGCACGAATTTCACCGTCAGGTCATCGACCTTGACGATCTCCTTGATGAGGTCGGGCATCGACATGCCGTCGAAATATTCCCAGGCCCCGCCCTCGGCGGCGTACCATTCGCCTTCCTTGTCGAGCTGGCGCATGAACGAGAAGATCACGTCGTCGGCGTTGAAGTCGCGCGTCGGCGTGAAGCTGTCGGAGGAATGGAACTTGACGCCCGGGCGCAGGTGGAAGGTGTATTCCAGCCCGTCCTCGGAAGCCTCCCAGCTCTCGGCCAGACCCGGGACCACCTCGGTGGTGCCGGTCTTGAACTCGACGAGCTGGTTGTAGATCGGATGCGACGAGGCGTCGAAGGTGGTGCCGGAGGTGTAGAGCGCCGGGTCGAACCCCTCGGGGCTGCCCTCGGAGCAATAGACCAGCGTCGATTGCGCCGAGGCGGCGGCGGCCATCGACAGCGCGAGGCTGGTCGCGGTCAGGAACGTGCGTAGTGACATGGGTGACTCCCTGTTGGATAGGTCTGGGGGTCTGCCTGGGCGGTCCCGTCCGGTCTGGCACGGCACCATCGGCGCACCGGCCTGCAGGCCCCGGCGCGGCCGGACATCGGGCGCCCGGCGCCCCCCTGCGCTGGATCAAACTCCGAAAGCAGGCCGGGATCAACCCATGTCGCGGGGAAATTTGACCAAAACGTAAAACCGTTGTGCAGCGCAACTTTCGCCGTGCCTGCATCCGGGCGGCCGCGGCGAAAAAATCGCCGCCGTGCGAAGCGAGGGTTTGGCAAGGCCGTCCCGCCCGTGCGACGATTTGGACCTGTGACCCGGCGGCCGGACCCCGCGATGATCGCGCGGGACGCCCGCCGGGCCGGGATTTGCCCCGTGCACCGCGGCGCGGCGCGGCGCGCAGCGCAAGGAGTTCGACAGATGGGGTCATTAGCCCGGGCCGGCGCAGGCCTTGCAATCGGCGGCGCGGCACTGGCGATGGTGCTGGCCGCGGGCGGGATCACCTACCGCGCCTGGCAGGACGGCCCCGGCGCCGCCGTACCCGCCCGCACCCCGGGCGAGCGCGCCTATGCCGTCGAGGTGGCCACGCTCGAACCCGCGACCGCGATCCCGACGATCTCGGCCTACGGACGGCTCGAAAGCGGCCGGACGCTCGAACTGCGCGCGTCGCTCGCCGGCGCCCTCGTCGAGCTCGGCCCCAGCTTCCGCGACGGCGGCGTGGTGGCCGAGGGCGATCTGCTCTACCGGATCGACCCCGCGCGGCTCGAAACCGCGCTCGCCCTCGCCGGCACCGATCTGTCCGAGGCCGAGGCCGCGCTGGCCGAAGCGCGCGCGGCGCTGGAACTCGCCCGCCTCGAGGCCAGGGCCGCGAACGACCAGCTCGCGCTCCGCGACCAGGCGCTCGCGCGCCAGCAGGGCCTGCGCGACCGCGGCGTCGCCACCGAGGCCGAGCTCGAAACCGCGACGCTGGCCCGCGCCGCCGCCGAGCAGACCCTCATCAACCGCCAGCAGGTGGTGGCCGGCGACGAAGCCCGCGTCGACCTGGCCGCGATCACCCTCGAACGTCGCCGCATCGCCGCCGCCGATGCCGCCCGCGCCCTCGACGAAGCCAGCGTGACCGCGCCCTTCGCGGGCGTGCTCGCCGAGGTTACCGCCGTCGAAGGCCGGCTCGTTTCGGCCAACGAACAGCTCGCCGTGCTGATCGACCCGACCGACATCGAGGTCGCCTTCCGCGTCACCTCGAACCAGTTCGCCCGCCTCTTGAACGACCAGGGCGCGCTCAGGCAGACCGACATGGTGGTCGAGCTCCAGCGCGGCCGCCAGATCACCGAACTGCCGGCGAAGCTCGACCGCGCCGGCGCCGAGATCGCCGAGGACAAGGTGGGACGGCTGGTCTACGCCCGGCTCACCGCCCCCGACGCCACCCTCGTGCAGCCCGGCGATTTCGTCACCGTGCGCATCCCCGAACGGCCGCTGGAGGGCGTCGCCACCATCCCCGCCGCCGCTGCCACCGCCGACGGGCGCATCCTGCTCCTGGGCGAAGGCGGCCGTCTCGAGGAGGTGCAGGCGACGTTGCTGCGTCACCAGGGCGACAGCCTGATCGTCACCGACGTGCCCTTCGGCCGGCAATACGTCACCGCCCGCGCACTGCAGCTCGGCCCCGGCATCCAGGTGACACCGGTCGAGCCCGCACCGGCCGCGGCCGAGACCGCCGCGCCGGCGGCGGCCACAGCCGAGAACCCTGCGCCGGCCGCGAGCGCAGGCGACGGCGACACCATCGCGCTCGACGACGCCCGCCGCGCCGCGATCGTCGCCTTCATCGAGGCGAGCGAAAAGATGAAACCCGAGAAGCGCGACCAATGGCTCGAAGAGCTGAGCCGGCCCGAGGTGCCGCGCGCCACCGTCGAGAAATTCGAGACCATGATGGCGGAGGGCCAGTGATGGCCGACGCCGGCACCGGGCTTCTGAGTTACTTCACCCGTCACCGCACTGCGGCAAGCTTCGTCATGGTGGTGATGCTGGCGCTGGGCCTCGTCGCCGCCTCGAAGATCCGTTCGCAATTCTTCCCTGACGTGGTGGTCGACACCGTCACCGTCACGGTGGGCTGGGACGGCGCCGGCCCGGAAGAGCTCGACCGCTCGGTCGTCGCCCTGCTCGAACCCTCGTTGCAGGGCGTCGAGGGCGTCACCGGATCGACCGCCGTCTCGAAGGACAACGCCACCACCATCACCCTGGTGCTGGAGCCCGGCTGGGACATGGCGCGCGCCACCGAGGAGGTGAAGGCCGCCGTCGAGGCCGTGCGCACGTTGCCCGACGGCACCGACGAGCCGGTGGTGCGCCGCGGCGTCTGGAAGGACAAGGTGACCGAGGTGGTGATCTGGGGGCCGATCGCGCCCGACCAGATCGCGCGGCTGGGCGACGATTTCGTCGCCACCCTCTATCGCGCCGGCATCACCCGCACGACCATCACCGGGGTCGCCGCGCCGGGGATCGAGCTGCGGGTGCCGGAAGCAGCCCGGGTGCGCCAGGATATCGCGCTGAAGGACGTGGCCGACGCCATCGCCCGCGAGATCGACACGAGGCCCGCGGGCGACATCGCCGGTGGCGGCGCACGGCTGAGGGCGGGCACCGAGACCCGCACCGCGGAAGAGATCCGCGATCTGGTCGTGCGCACCAATCCCGACGGCTCCAAGCTCTACATCCGCAACCTCGCCACCGTCAGCACCACCGGCACCGACGCGGGCCGGGCCTATTATATGGAGGGTCAGCCGGCGGTGCTGATCCGGGTCGACCGCACCGCCGAGGGCGACGCGATCGGCATGGAGGCCACCGTGCGCGGCCTTGCCGCCGCGCTCGAACCGGAGCTGCCCGAGGGCGTGAACGTGGCGCTCATCAACGCCCGCGCCCAAGACATCACCGGCCAGCTCGACATCCTGATGAAGAACGGCCTTTCCGGCCTCGTCCTCGTGCTGATCGTGCTGTTCCTGTTCCTCTCGGCGCGCACCGCCTTCTGGGTGGCGATGGGCATCCCGGTGTCGATGCTGGCCGCGGTCGGCGTGATGTATGCCGCCGGGCTCACCATCAACCTGATGTCGCTCTTCGCGCTCATCATCACGCTCGGCATCGTTGTCGACGACGCCATCGTCGTGGCCGAACATGCCGACCACCGCCACCGGACCCTGGGCGAAAGCCCGGGCCTCGCGCCGGTCAACGCCGTGCGCAAGATGCTGGGCCCGGTGTTCAGTTCGACCGCGACCACCGTGCTCGCCTTCGTGGCCCTCCTGTTCATCGGCGGCGAGTTCGGTTCGATGATCGCCGATATCCCCTGGGTGGTGACCGCCGTGCTGGTGGCCTCGCTGATCGAGAGCTTCCTGATCCTGCCCAACCACATGCGCCACGCGCTGATCGCCGGCGCCAAGCCGCGCTGGTACGACTGGCCCTCGACCCGGTTCAACCAGGGCTTCGCCTGGGCGACCGGGCGCCTCTTCGCGCCTCTCATGCTCTGGGTGGTGCGGCTGCGCTACCTCGTGGTCGCCGCCGCCCTCCTCATGCTCGCGCTCTCCTACGCCCAGGTGCAGCGCGGCGCGGTGCCCTTCGCCTTCTTCACCGCGCCCGAGCGCGGTTCGGTCACCGGCAATTTCGCCTTCCTGCCCGGTGCCACCCGCGACGACGCCCGCGCCTTCACCGCCGAGCTCGACCGCGCCGTCGCCGCCGTGGGCGCGGCCTATGAGGCGGAGAAGGGCGTCTATCCCATCGTCCACGCGCTGGCCCAGATCGGCGGCACCGCCGCCAAGGGCATCCCCGGCGAAGAGACGATGGACCAAGACACGCTGGGTTCGATGGACATCGGCCTCGTCAGTGCCGACGAGCGCGATTTCTCGGCGCAGGAATTCGTCCGCATGCTGATGGCGGAGGTCCAGCGCCCCGCCGGGCTCGCGGTGCTGAGCTTCCGCAGCCAGGGCGCGGGGCCGGGGGGCGATTCGCTCGCGGTCAATTTCTACGGCCCCGACAGCGTCGCACTGAAACGGGCGGCCGAGGCGCTGATGGCCGCGCTCGCCCAGTACCCGGAGGTGACCGGGCTTCAGGACAGCCTGCCCTACGGCAAGGAGGACATGGTCCTCGCCCTCACCCCGCAGGGCGAGGCTCTGGGCTTCACCACCGAGGCCATCGGCGCCGAGCTGTTCGGCCGGCTGAACGGGATCACCGCCGCCGAGTTTCCCGCCGGCACCCGCACCACCGCCGTGACCGTGCGCCTGCCCGAAGACGAACTCACCGCCGATTTCCTCGACACCACGCTGATGCGCACGCCGGCCGGCGACTGGGTGCCCTTGGGCGAGATCGTCACCGCCGAGAGCGCCATCGCCTTTTCGACCGTCACCCGCGAGAACGGCCGCCGCGTCGTCTCGGTGACCGGCGCGCTCGCCGAGGACGATCCCGCCCGCGCCGCCCGGATTGGCGCGGCGCTGGGCACCGAGATCCTGCCCGCCATCGCGCAGGCGCACAACGTCGACTGGGATCTCGGCGGCCTCGCCCTGCAGCAGGACGCCTTTCTCGACGAGGCGATGGTCGGCTTCCTGCTCTGCATCCTCGGCATCTACCTCGTGCTCGGCTGGGTCTTCGGTTCGTGGTTCCGCCCGCTGATCGTGCTCGCGGTGATCCCCTTCGGCCTCATCGGCACGATCTGGGGCCATGTCCACTTCGGCCTCGCGATGTCGCTGTTCACCATCATCGGCCTCATCGGCATGTCGGGGATCATCATCAACGATGCCATCGTGCTGGTGACCACGGTGCAGGACTACGCCGCGCGGATGCCAATCGCGAAGGCCGCCATTGCCGGCACAAGCGACCGGCTGCGGCCGATCCTGCTCACCACCCTCACCACCGTCCTCGGCCTTGCGCCCCTGATGTACGAGGAAAGCCGCCAGTCGCTGTTCCTCAAACCCACCGTGGTCACCCTGGTCTACGGCCTCTCGGTCGGC
>JAGRMO010000244.1 GCA_020441205.1 Maritimibacter sp. | reverse complement strand
GACGACGGGGGCCTGACGACGGGGCGGGTTTCGCCCTCGGCCGGCGGCATTCCATGCCGCAGCCCTCGGGCGACCGGGCGCGGCGCTGACGCGCCGCGCATGAGGGGGCTTTGCGCCCCCTCTTCGCTGCGCGAATTCACCCCCGCAGGATATTTCCGGCACAAAGATGGGCTCAGGGCCCGCGATGGGCCCGGGGTCGGCCCGGGGTCGGTGCGGTGCAGAGGGTCGCGATTGGCCGCGGCCCCGCGCCGATCACGAGCCCATCGGGGTCCAGGGCCAGGGCTTGCGGTCGCTCGCGGCGGACTGGTAGCGGGCCGCCCGGGCGACCCAGGCGCCCACCATGCTGCCGAAATCGCCGAGTTCCTCGTTCGGGCGGCCGCGGTTCGCGATCATGATGACGATCTGCAGGACCGCGACCGCGAACAGGATGGACTGTGCGACCGAGATCAGCATGGTGATGACGACGATCCACAGGATGCGCGGCCAGAGTTCGCGATTGCCAGGCTCGAACTCGTCCTCGTCCGCGTCGAATCCGTTTGGTCGCATCGTCTCGCCTTTCCTGCCATGCCCCCATCCTGCGCCAAGGCGGGCCGCCCGGCAAGCGCCCCGACGCGGAGGGGTCAGCCTGCGCGGTAGTTGGGGCTCTCGCGGGTGATCTGCACGTCGTGGACGTGGCTTTCCTTCAGCCCAGCCCCGGTGATCCGGACGAAATTGGCCCGCTGACGCATCTCGGCGACGGTCGCGTTGCCGGTATAGCCCATCGCCGCGCGCAACCCGCCCACCATCTGGTGGATCACCGTCGCCACCGGCCCCTTGTAAGGCACCTGGCCTTCGATCCCTTCCGGCACCAGCTTGTCCGACGCCGCATCCTTCTGAAAATACCGGTCGGCCGAGCCCGAAGCCATCGCGCCGAGCGAACCCATGCCACGGTAGCTCTTGAAGCTCCTGCCCTGGTAGAGGATCACCTCGCCCGGGCTTTCGTCGGTCCCGGCGATCATCGAGCCGACCATCGCCGCCGAGGCCCCGGCCGCGATCGCCTTGGCGAAATCGCCCGAAAACTTGATCCCTCCATCCGCGATCACCGGCACATCGCCCGCCGCCGCCGCGCAATCCATGATCGCCGTCAGCTGCGGCACGCCCACGCCCGCCACCATCCGCGTGGTGCAGATCGAGCCCGGGCCGATTCCCACCTTGACTGCATCCGCGCCCGCGTCGATCAACGCCCGTGTCGCCTCGGCGGTCGCGACGTTTCCGGCGATCACCTGCACTTCGTTCGACGCTTTCTTGACCCGCTCGACCGCCTCCAGCACGCCCCTGGAATGGCCATGCGCGGTATCGATCACCACGATATCTGCGCCCGCGTCGATCAGCGCCTCGGAACGTTCGAACCCGGCCTCGCCGACGCTGGTGGCGGCCGCAACCCGCAAGCGTCCAAGCTGATCCTTGCAGGCCGTCGGGTTCAGCACCGCCTGTTCGGTGTCCTTGAGCGTCAGCAAGCCGGTGAGCTTGCGGTTGCCGTCGGTGACGAGGAGCTTTTCGATCCGCCGCTGCTTCATCATCGCCTTGGCCTCTTCGAGGTCGGCCGGTTCGGTCAGCATCGCGAGGTTCTGATGCGTCATCATCGCCTTCACCGGCGTCGCGTCCGAAGTCGCGAAGCGCATGTCGCGGTTGGTCACGATCCCGACAACGTGACCCTGCTCGTCCACCACCGGAAACCCGGTGAAATTGTAGCGTTCGATCAAGGCCTTGGCGTCAGCCAGCGTCTGGTCGGGCGTCAGCGTCACCGGGCTGTAGACGATCCCGCTCTCGAACCGTTTCACCCGCCGCACTTCGCGCGCCTGCGCCTCGATGTCGAGGTTTTTGTGGATCACCCCGATGCCGCCGGCTTGCGCCATGGCGATGGCCATGCGCGCCTCGGTCACCGTATCCATCGCCGCCGCAAGCAGCGGAATGTTCATGGTGATCCCGCGCGTCACCCTTGTGCGGGTATCCGCGGTGGAGGGCAGAACCGAGCTGGCGGCCGGCACGAGCAACACGTCGTCGAAGGTGAGAGCCTCGCGAATCTCCATGGGGCGCCTCCTTTGGAGCTTTCGTTTGGCGCTTCCCTATTTCACGGGGGGGGCGGATTGGAAAGGGGGGCGGCGCAATTTATCGCCCCCGCGGGGTCTTGCCGCACTAAATGGGGTAGACAAGCCACGGCCGGCATGGCCGGCTGAACCGCACATCATCCGGAGGACCAGATGAGCCGAGACATAGGCGCCGCGTTCCGGGCGCTCCATCGCCGGGGCGACCCGTTCATTCTCGCGAACGCCTGGGACGCGGGGTCGGCCAAGCTCCTCGCGGCCCTGGGCGCGCCCGCCATCGCCACCTCGTCTGCAGCCCATGCCTTTACCCTCGGCAGGCCCGATCTCGGCCAAGTGAGCCGCGACGAAGCGCTGGTCCACGCCCAGAGCCTGGTCGCCGCGGTCCCGGTTCCGGTCTCGGGCGATTTCGAGAACGGTTTCGGTCATGACCCCGAGACCGTGGCGGAGACCGTGCGCCTCGCCGCAGAAGCGGGCCTCGCCGGAATCTCGATCGAGGACATGGCTCTGCCCGACGATACCGCCTATCCGCGCGATCTTGCCATCGAACGCATCGCCGCCGCTGCGGCCGCAGCGCGCGCCCTGCCCCGCGATTTCGTCCTTGTCGCGCGCGCAGACGGGGTGATGCACGGGGCCTACGATCTTGACGAGGCGCTGGCGCGGCTCGCGGGCTACGAAGCCGCCGGCGCCGATTGCCTCTATGTGCCGGTCCCCGGCTCGCTCGAGGACCTGGCCCGGATCTGCGCAAGTACGACGCTGCCGGTCAATGCCTTGGTTTCGGGCGATTTCACTCGGGTGTCGCGCAGCACCTTCGCCGCGCTCGGTGCCGCCCGCCTGTCGCTCGGCTCGGCTCTCGCCCGGGCCACCCAGCGACTGATCGTCGACGCGGGCCATGCGATGTTCGACAACGGCGATTTCTCGCCCTTGTGGCATTCCATTCCCGGCCACGAGGTTGATCGTCTGCTGGCCGGCGGATAGACCCGCGGGCCGGCCGCTCAGGATCGGGTCACGTCGTAGCCGTAAATCCAGTCGAACCGGCCGACCAGCGCCTCGGGACGCAATCCGTTCAACGCCCTGAGCCCGCCGAACCCGACGAGCCGCGCCAACGGGTTCGCGTGGTGGTAATTGCGCGCATTCGCGTTCGCCGCCGCGATCACCCGCTCGACCCGGTGCCGCCGCCGCGCCTGGTAGAGCGCCGGCCCTTCGTCGAGCCCGCCGAGCGCGAGCGCATCGGCCAGAACCCAGGCGTCTTCCAGCGCCATCACCGCGCCCTGGGCCATGAATGGCAGGGTCGGATGCGCGGCATCGCCAAGCAGCGCGGCCCGACCCCGGTGCCACTGGTCGGCGACCGGATGGCGGAACAGCCCCCAGATGTTCACCTGCTCCACCCGGTCGATCAGGGCGCGCGGGGCACCGCGGTACTGTGCAAAGGCGCGCTGGAAATTGCCCGGATCGTCTTCGTGGTGCCAGCCCTCCTCGGCCCAGGCCTTGCGTTCTTCGACCGCGACGAGGTTGACGAGGCTTCCGCCCCGCAGCGGGTAGCTCACCATGTGGCGCCCCGGCCCCATCCAGACCGTCGCCTCGGCCGGTTCGCCACCCAGCGCGGGAACCAGCGCGCGCCAGGCGACCTGACCGGTGAAGAACGGCTGGCGCGGCCCATTGAGCGCGCCCCGCAGCACCGAGTGCAACCCGTCGGCGCCGACGAGAAACCCGGTATCCCGCGCTTCGCCGCCGTCCATCTCAAGTTTGGCGGCCTCCGGTCCGATCTCGACCCGCGCGACCCGCGCCCCGGTCACCACCGCGACCCCGAGCTCGCCCGCCCGTTCGGCAAGCATCGCCAACAGATCGGCCCGGTGAAACAGCAGGAACGAGTGCGCCGGCCGCAGCCGGGCAAGGTCCATCCGCACGACCTCGCGGCCGGTCAGCCCGTCCGCAAGCACCACTGCCCGTGAGGCCACCGACCTTTCGCGCGCCGCGGCGCCAAGTCCGAGCGCATCCAGAACGGCAAAGCCGTTCGGGCTGATCTGCAGCCCCGCACCCACTTCGGAGATATCCGCCGCCTGTTCCAGCACCGTCACCCGAGCGCCCCGCATCGCCAGGGCGCAGGCGGCAGCAAAGCCGCCGATCCCGCCGCCGAGCACGGTGATATCCTGTCCCACCAGCATTTCAGCCTCCCCGTTGACCGCGATGGGCCCAACCCTCCCCCCGGTCGCCCGATATCAAAACCCGCCCGGCGCGGGCCCCATCAAGAAAAACACCGGAGCGTTGCCGCCCCGGTGTCTCGCAAATCCAATACTGACGCCGCGGCGCATCCGGCCGGCACCGCGGTCAGTCGTCGCGATGCACCTTCTCGCGCCGCTCATGGCGTTCCTGCGCTTCGAGGCTCAGCGTAGCGATCGGACGCGCGTCGAGGCGCTTCAGCGAGATCGGCTCGCCGGTCTCTTCGCAATAGCCATATTCGCCGTCGTCGATCCGGCGCAGCGCCGCGTCGATCTTCGCGACAAGCTTGCGCTGGCGGTCCCGGGTCCTGAGTTCCAGCGCCCGGTCGGTCTCTTCGGACGCGCGGTCGGCGAGATCGGGGATGTTGCGGGTCGAATCCTGCAACCCTTCGATCGTGTGTTTCGAGTCGTCGAGAAGATCGGCCTTCCACATCAGCAGCTTGCGGCGGAAATACTCCAGCTGCCGTTCGTTCATGAAGGGCTCGTCTTCTGCCGGTTGGTAATCGTCGGGCAGGAAGACTTCAACTTTCATCCCAGGCTCCTTGTGCTCGCCGGAGTCGGTCTCTTTTTCAACAGGTTCACCCATCCGGCCTACCTCCTGCGCGCCCGTTTAACTGACCCACCATTGGATGTCACTACACAAAACGGTCGCATCGCAACCGGGCAAAATGATGGTCGCGGCGACAAAACCGCAGTGCGGCCCTGCGCCGCGCCCAGCGCGATTCCTCTTCGGATTTCAATCCGGAGCGCGGAACGGCTCACCTTTTCGCGTTGCCCTCCGCACCTCTCTCCGCCGCCGTTTCCGTCCCGCTGGACAACCGCCGGCACGGCCCCTACCAAGAACGCCAGCCATGGAGGGTTCACATGCGTTTCGACGGTACCGACAGCTATATCGCCACCGATGACCTCCGCGTCGCCGTCAACGCCGCGGTGACGCTGGAACGCCCGCTGCTCGTCAAGGGCGAACCCGGCACCGGCAAGACCGAACTCGCCCGCCAGGTGGCCGCCGCACTCGGCCTCGATCTGATCGAATGGCACATCAAGTCGACCACCCGCGCCCAGCAGGGGCTCTACGAATACGATGCCGTCTCGCGGCTGCGCGACAGCCAGCTCGGCGACGAGCGGGTGCATGACGTCGCCAACTACATCAAGCGCGGCAAGCTCTGGGAGGCTTTCACCGCCGAGACCAAGGTGGTCCTCCTGATCGACGAGATCGACAAG
>JAGRMO010000006.1 GCA_020441205.1 Maritimibacter sp. | reverse complement strand
GTAGTCGCCGGTGAGCCGCGCCTCCAGCGCGTCGAGCGTTTCGAACACCCCCTCGACCGCCTCGTCGTAGGCCTCTTGCGTGCCGGCGAACCCGGCCTTGTAGACCCCGTTGTTGAACCGGTCGTAGACCTCGGCGTTGAGCGCGTCGATCTCGGCCCCGAGCGCCTGCGGGTAGAGCCGGTAGGCGCTCGGCGCGAGCTGTTCGAAGGCGGTGTCGAACATCCTGAGAATGTCGGCGCTTTCGTTGTTCACCATCACGTTCTGCTTCATGTCCCACAGCACCGGCACCGTCGCCCGCCCTGTGAAGCCGGGATCGGCGCGGGTGTAGATCTCGTGCAGGTAGCGCGCGCCGAACAGCGGGTCTTCATCGGTGCGGGGATATCCGCCGAAGGCCCAGCCCTCGTCGGCCAGCACCGGGTTCAGCACCGTGATCGGGATCAGCGCTTCGAGCCCCTTGAGCTTGCGCGCGATCAGCGTGCGCGAGGCCCAGGGGCAAATGAGCGCGACATAGAGCCGGTAGCGCCCGGCCTCGGCCGCGAAGCCGCCCGTACCCGTCGGGCCGGGCGCGCCATCTGGGGTGATCCAGTTGCGAAAGCTCGACACCTGGCGCACGAAGCGGCCCTTTTCGTCGGCCTTCTGCACCGGCTGCCAATCGGCGGTCCATTTTCCGTTCACGAGCATCGGGTTTGCCTCCTCAGGCCGGGTGAAAGATGAACGACCGCATCGACACCGACCCGAGGTCGATCGCATCGGTCATGAAGGTCAGCGCGTCGGACGCCTCCGAGGCGCCGGCGACGGTCAGCGCCGGCAGGTAATGGTCGACCGACGGATGCGCCATCTTGAGCAGCGCGCCAAGCCCCTCGCGGTCGGCGAGCGCCGCGAAATCCCGCGCGCCCAGCCGATCTGCGAACAGCGTGTCGAATTCGACCGCGAAATCGTAGGGCGTGGCGTCGGCCCCCCAGCGCACCGCGCGCAGGTTGTGCACCACGTTGCCCGAGCCCAGGATCAACACGCCGCGGTCGCGCAGCGCCGCGAGCGCGCGGCCCACCTCGAGCTGGAAGTCGAGCCCCCGGCTCATGTCGATCGAGACCTGGAACACCGGCACCTTGGCCTCGGGATAGAGGAACCGCAGCACCGTCCAGGCGCCGTGGTCGAGCCCCCATTCCTCGCTGCCCTCGCCGTGGTGGCTGCCGAGCAGCGTCACCACTTCGCGGGCCAGCTCCGGCGCGCCGGGCGCGGGGTATTCGAGCCCGTAGAGCGCCTCGGGGAAGCCATAGAAATCATGGATCGTTTCGGGCCGGGCCGAGAGGTTCACCAGCGTCGTGCCCCGGCTCATCCAATGCGCCGAGACCACGAGGATCGCCTGTGGCTCGGGCAGGCTCTGGCCGAGACCGGCCCAGGCGCGGCTGAATTCGGTATCCTCGATCGCGTTCGTCGGGCTGCCATGGCCGAGGAACACCACCGGCATCCGCGCCGTGCGCTTGAAACCGTCGCGCAGCTTTTCGAGGTCTTGGACGATGCTCATGGGGGATCCTCCGCAAAAGAATGGGCCGCCCGTGAAGGCGGCCCGTCAGTGTCAGGCGAATTTGCCGAGCGCTTTTTCGACGGCCGGGATCTTCACCGCGAAGGCGCCGGCGCCGAGCAGCGCGATCGCCACCTGGACCACGGCCCAGAACAGCGGGAATTCCCAGCCGCCGCCCTCGCTCGAGAACAGCCAGCCATTGCCGGAATGCACCCAGGTGGCGCCGAGCAGCACCGGGATCAGCGCCAGCGCCGCAACCCGCACGCCGATGCCGAGGATCAGCGCGATGCCGCCCACCAGCTCGGCGAGGATGGTGAGATAGGCGAGCGCGCCAGGCAGGCCGAGGCTCTCGAAATAGCCGACGGTGCCGGCGATCGTGAACACGCTCACCTTCAGGAGCCCATGGGCGAGGAAGGCGATGCCGCTCGAAACCCGGAGCAGAGTGGCGGCGTAGTCGGACGTGGCGTAGGTGGTCATTGTCTTGGTCCTTTCAGAAGGTTAGGCGGCGGTGAGCCAGTTCGGGGCGATCCCGGCACCCTGTCCGAGCACGTAGCCGAACTGGATGTTCATGAAGCCGAGCGGTTCGAGGTAGCGGGCGTTCTTGAGGGGGCCTGCGTCGACCGGAACGAAGCCGATCTCGGCGGCCAGCGCCTTCACCCGGTCGCGCGCCGACGCGTCGTCGGAGGCGACGAAGGTCTGCAGCGGCTGGCCGTCGATCTGGAGGCCCGTCGCGTAATGCTGGGCGAAGATCGTGTTGAACGCCTTAACCACCGAGGCCCCGGGCAGCAGCGCCGCGATCTCTTCGGCGGCCGAGCTTTCGTGGCCGAGCTGGAGGCCGGAGAAATCGGCCATCACCGGGTTCGACACGTCGATCACGACCTTGCCGGTGAAGTCGGCCACGCTGGCGAGCCCGGCGGCGGCGCCGTAGGGGGTGGCGAGGATCACCACCTCGGCCGAGCCGACCGGTGCGAGATCGTCGCCCTTGCCGAGAAGCGAAACCTGATGGGACGTCTTGGCCAGAACGGCGGCGAGCCCCTTGCCGATATTGCCGTTGCCGATGATTGCGATGTTCATGTCTCTTCCTTTCCTCTGCCGCCCTGGCGGCGCGTTGTTCTGGCGGAAGGGATACGGCTTGCGCACCATCAACAAAATGGCGATGTTATTGAATAACTTTCCACGATATGTTCCGAATGGATCGCCATGGATATTGTCGACGAACTGAGGGCCTTCGTTGCCACCGCGCAGACCGGCTCGTTCACCGGCGCCGCCGACCAGCTCGGCGTGTCGAACCGGCTTACCTCGAAATACGTCGCCGAGCTGGAGGCGCGGCTGGGCGTGCGGCTGTTTCAGCGCACCACCCGCCGGGTCGGGCTGACCCCGGCGGGAGAAGATCTGCTGGCCCGCGCGCCCGCCCTGCTCGACGATCTCGACGCGCTGCTCGGCGAGGTGGCGGAAGGCTCGCGCAGCTTCACCGGCGTGATCCGCATCTCGGCCCCGGTGACCTTCGGCGAGATCTACGTGGGCGCCATGCTCGGGCGCTTCGCCGCCGAGAACCCCGGGCTGACCATCGACCTGCGCCTCACCGACCGTTTCGCCGACCTCGCCAGCGAAGGCATCGACCTCGCCATCCGCATCGGCCGGTCCGACATGCAATCGCTGAAGACCCGCAAGCTCGGCACCTTCCACGCGCTGGCGGTGGCGAGCCCGGCCTATCTCGCGGCCCACGGCCGGCCCGAGACCCTCGACGATCTCGCCACCCACAGCGCCATCGTCGACACCAACCGCCGGGTGCCGCGCCGCTGGGAATTCACCGAAGGCGGCGAGAAGCGGGCGGTGACGATCCAGGGGAGGTTCCAGGTGAACTCGGCCCGCGCCGCGGTGCAGCTCGCCGCCGCCGGCCTCGGCATCGCCTACGTGCCCCGCTTCGCGCTCTGCGGCGCGCTGGAAAGTGGCGCGCTGGTGCAGGTGCTGGAGCGCTACGAGGGCGGCACCGGCCCGGTCAGCGCCGTCTACCTCGAAGGCCGCGCGCTGCCCCGCAAGGTGCGCGCGCTGATCGACTTCGCCCTCGACGACATCGCCAGGGCCGACATCCTCTGAACCCGGGCGGAGCAGGGCAGGGCGGGGCGGGGCTAACCGCGCCCGGCCACCGAGGCCTGGTAGGCGTCGAGCCCGGCGATCAGCGCCTGGCCTGTGGGCACCCCGGCGCGGGCGCAGAACTCGGCCCAGACCGCGCCGAACGGCAGATCCTTCGCCTCCTCCGAGAGCATCAGCCGCGAGGTGAAATCGAGCCGTTCCTCTGCGGCCTTCAGCGCGGCCTGCGGTAGCAGCAGAGCGCGCAGCAGCGCCTTTTGCATGTTGCGGGTGCCGATCACCCAGGCGGCGGTGCGGCTGATCGTGGCGTCGAAGAAATCGAGCCCGATATGGGTGCGGTCAAGCAGACCCGCGAACACCAGCTCCTGCGCCATCTGGAGGATGTCGTCGTTCAAAAGGATCACATGGTCGCTGTCCCAGCGCACGGGGCGCGAAACATGCAGCAACAGCTCGCCCACCGACAGCGCCACCGACGACAGCTTGTCGGCGATGTTCTCGGTCGGGTGGAAATGCCCCATGTCGAGGCACAGGAGCGTGCCGCGCCGGATCGCGTAGCCGAGGTAGAACTCGTGGCTGCCCACCGTCATCGCCTCGACGCCGATGCCGAACAGCTTCGATTCCACCGCGTCGAGCATGTGGGCCTTGTCGAACTTCCGGGCGATCATCGCGTCGAGCGAGGCCTCGAGCCGCCGGCGCGCCGCCATCCGGTCGACCGGCACGTCCTTCGACCCGTCCGGCACCCAGATGTTGTTGACCGCAGGCGAGCCCAGCTCCTGGCCGATCCGCGCCGCGATCTCGCGGGTGCGCTTGCCATGCTCGATCCAGAAATCGCGGATCCCTTCGTCGGGGTGGCTCAGCGTGAGGTTGTCGTCGGCCTTCGGATGGGCGAAGAACGTCGGGTTGAAATCGAGCCCGATCCCCGCCTGTTTGGCCCAATCGACCCAGGGCGCGAAATGCCGGTACTCGATCGCGTCGCGGTCGGGGCGTTCGTCGGTATCCATGTAGAAGGCATGGAGGTTGAGCCGGTGCCGGCCGGGGATCTGGGCGAAGGCGAAGTCGAGATCGGCGCGCAGCTCACCTGGGTTGCGGGCGCGGCCGGGATGGTTGCCGGTGGCCTGGATGCCACCGCCCGAGGCGCCCGACTGGCCCTCGAACCCCACCACGTCGTCGCCCTGCCAGCAATGCACCGAGATCGGGATCGTCGCGAGCGCCGCCAGCGCCGCCTCGGTATCGACCTCCCAATCGGCGAACATCTGGCGGGCGGTGTCGTAGCTGGCACTCATGTGATTTCCTCCCTCGGCGGGCCTCAGCGGAACCGCAGGTTGTCGCGGCTGAGGTCGGCCACCTTCGCCGCCCCCATCAGCCGCATGTCGCGTTCGACTTCGTCCTTCAGGAGCCCCACCATCCGCTCGACCCCGGCCTGCCCGGCGGCGGCCAGCGGGAACAGATAGGCCCGCCCGATCCCCACCGCCTTGGCGCCGAGCGACAGCGCCTTGACGATATGGGTGCCGCGCTGGATGCCCGAATCCATGATCACGTCGAGCCGGTCGCCGGCGCGGTCGACCACCTCGGCCAGCCCGTCGAACGGCGCGCGCGAGCCGTCGAGCTGGCGCCCGCCATGGTTCGACAGGATCACCGCGTCGCAGCCCACTTCGGCCGCGCGCACCGCGTCGTCGGGATGCACCACGCCCTTCAAACAGAACTTGCCGCCCCATTCGCCGATCATCTCTTCGAGGTCGTCCCAGTTCAGCGTCGGCTCCAGCATCTCGGTGAAATAGCGCCCGATCGACATCGCGCCGCCCGACATGTCGACATGGTCGTCGAGCTGGGGCAGGGCGAATTTCTCGTGCGTGACGTAGTTGATCCCCCAGGCGGGCTTGAGCGCGAACTGCAGCATCCCCGCGATCGTCAGCTTCATCGGAATCGAGAACCCGGTGCGCTTGTCGCGCTCGCGGTTGCCCCCGGTGATCGAGTCGACCGTGAGCATCATCACGTCGACGCCCGCCTCTTTGGCCCGTTGCATCATCGCCCGGTTGAGCCCGCGATCCTTGTGGAAATAGAACTGGTAGACCTGCGGGGTCGCATGCGCGCGGCGCAGCTCTTCGAGGCTCACCGTGCCGAGTGACGAGACCCCGAACATCGTGCCGTATTTTGCCGCCGCCGCCGCCACCGCGCGCTCGCCCTGGTGGTGGAACAGCCGCTGCAGCGCGGTCGGCGAGAGGTAGAACGGCAGCGCCAGCTTCTGCCCCATGATCTCGACCGAGAGGTCGATATCCGTCACCCCACGCAGCACATGCGGCAACAGGTCGACCGCCTCGAAGGCTTGCGTATTGCGCCGATACGCGGTCTCGTCCTCGGCCGCGCCGTCGATGTAATTGAAGATCGGCCCCGGCAGCCGGCGGCGCGCCAGCTCGCGGAAATCGTGGAAGTTATGGCATTGACCGAGCCGCATGGCGTTCTCCCCCCGAACCGTCGCTCAGCGGGGGAAGCTTTCCTTGTTGCCCGCATCGACGTTGATGATGTTGCCGGTCGACTTTGCCGAAAGATCGGAGGCGAGGAAATAGGCGGCCTCGGCGATGTCTTCGGGATAGACCGAGCGCTTCAGCATCGAGCGGTTGCGATACATCTCTTCAAGCCCCTCCTTGTCGGTCTTGTAGGTCGAGGCGCGCTGTTCGAGCCATTCGCCCTGCCAGATCTTCGACCCTCTCAACACCGCGTCGGGGTTGACCACGTTCACCCTTATGCCGGCCTCGGCGCCTTCGAGCGCGAGGCAGCGGGCGAGGTGGATCTCCGACGCCTTCGAGGTGCAATAGGCCGAGGCATTGGGCGAGGCGGCGAGCCCGTTCTTCGAGGCGACGAACACCACCGAGCCGCCCATGCCCTGCGCCCGCAGCAGTTTGAAAGCTTCGCGCGAGACGAGGAAATAGCCGGTCGACAGGATGTCGATGTTCTTCTGCCAGAGCTCGAGCGTGGTCTCCTCGACCGGGGCCGAGGAGGCGATGCCGGCATTCGAGACGAGAATGTCGACGCCGCCGAATTCGACCGCGATCTCGGCGTAGGCGCGCGCGACGGCTTCCTCGTCGGTGACGTTCATCGCCACAACGCGCACCACGTCGCGCCCATGGCGCAGGATCAGGCCCTCGGCGGCGGCACCAAGGCTCGCTTCGTCGATATCGGCCAGCATCACGCAGGCGCCCTCGGCGAGATATTTCTCCGCGATGGCCGAGCCGATCCCGCCCGCCCCGCCGGTGACCAGCGCCACCCGGCCCGCGAGCGATTTGGGCTTCGGCATCCGCTGCAGCTTGGCCTCTTCCAGAAGCCAGTATTCGATGTCGAACGCCTCCTGCTCGGGGAGGCCCACATAGGTCGAGACCGCCGAGGCGCCGCGCATCACGTTGATCGCGTTGACGTAGAATTCGCCCGAGATCCGCGCGGTGGCCTTGTCCTTGGCGAAGGTCAGCATGCCGACGCCGGGCACGAGATAGACCACCGCGTTCGGGTCGCGCAGCGCGGGGCTGTTGTCGTGTTTGCAGCGCGCGTAATAGGCCGCGTAATCCTCGCGGTAGGCGGCGACCTGCGCCGGCAGTCCCTCGATCACCGCGCCGAGATTGTTCGCTTCCGGGTCGAACGCCACCACGAGCGGCCTGATCTTGGTGCGCAGGAAATGGTCGGGACAGGAGGTGCCGAGCGCCGCCAGTGCGTCCAGCTCCTGCGAATTCACGAAGTCGAGCACCGCCGGCTGATCGTCGAAATGCCCGACCATGTGGTGCTGGCCCGAGACCATGCCGCGGATCGCCGGCATCAGCTTTGCGGCCACGGCGCGGCGCGCCTCGGGCGGCAGGCTCACGTGTTTCGCGCCGCCGAAGGCGGGCTTGCCCGAGGTGCGCGCCGCAAACCAGTCCTGTGCTTTCTGGATCGTCGCGAGGGTCAGCTCGTAGCACTCCTTCGCGTCGTCGGCCCAGGTGAACAGCCCGTGGCTTTCGAGCACGACTCCCTTGGCCGCCGGGTTCTCGAGACAGAACCTCTCCAGCCAGAGCCCCAGCTCGTAGCCCGGCCGCTTCCACGGCAGCCAGCCGATCTCGCCGCCGAAAATCTCGGCCGTGAGGTCTTGCGAATTCGCCGCCGCCGCGATGGCGATCACCGCGTCGGGATGCATGTGATCGACATGTCTGCGCGGCACATAGGCGTGCAGCGGCGTGTCGATCGAGGCGGCGCGCGGGTTGAGGTCGAAGGTGCAATGGGGCAGGTAGCCCACCATCTCGTCCTCGTGGTCGGGGCCGCGATAGACGCCCTTTAGCGCATTCAGCTTGTCCATGTAGAGCGTCGCGAACCCGTCGCGCTTCATCGAGCCGAGATCGCCGCCCGAGCCCTTGACCCAGAGCACCTCGACGCCCGCGCCGGTGAGCGGATCGCGCTCCACCACCTTGGCCGACGTATTGCCGCCGCCGTAATTGGTGATCCGCTTGTCCGACCCGAGCAGGTTCGACCGGTAGAGCAGCTTGTCGGCTTCGCTCATGCCCGCGGCAACCGCGTCGTCCCACAGGTTTTCCAGCCGCTTGGCGGTGTCGTCTTTCGGCATGTGTTCCTCCCAGGGGGCGCGCATCCGGCCGGCCGGGCGCGATTCAGACCTTGCCCGCAGGCTGCGCCCGGTGCGACCGAATGTCAATCGCATTCAATCATGTTCAATCATGCTGCATTGCAGAATGATTGGTTGTGACAAAATTTGATTGACTTTGCGCAAGAATCTCCGCAGCGTCGGGGCAGGGAGGACGAGATGCACGAAAGCGAACGCCACAGGCTCATTCTGTCCGCGGTGCAGGACCGCCCGGTCGTGAGCGTGATCGACCTCGTGAATCTCACCGGCGTTTCCGAAGCCACGATCCGGCGCGACATCGCCGCGCTTCACATGCAGAAGAAGCTGCGCCGGGTGCGGGGTGGCGCCGAGGCGATCGCGCCGCCGCAGTTCGTCGGCCTCGCCGGGCGCACCTTCGCCGTCAACGAGACCATCCGGATCAAGGAAAAGCAGGCCATCGCGCGGGCCGCCGTCGAGCTTTGCGCGGATGGCGAGCCGATCATCGTCAACGGCGGCACCACCACCTTCCAGATGGTCCATCCGCTGGCCAGCCGGCGGCTGCAGGTGTTCACCAATTCCTTCCCGATCGCCGAGCACCTGCTCAAGCATTCGAAGAATACCGTGATGCTCTCGGGCGGCGTGCTTTACCGCGAACAGCAGATCATCCTGAGCCCCTTCGACAACGACGTCACCCGCAATTTCTACGCCCGCCGCATGTTCATGGGCGCCCAGGGGCTCGGGCCGCTCGGGCTGATGGAGGCCGACCCGCTGATCATCCAGGCCGAGCACAAGCTCATCGGCCAGGCCGACGAACTGGTGGTGCTGGTCGACAGTTCGAAATTCGAGAGCCGCTCGAGCCTGGTGCTCTGCCCGCTCGAGCGCATCGACACCGTGATTACCGACGAGGGCATCCCCGACCGTGCGGCGGCGATGCTCGAAGCCGCCGATGTCAATCTGATCGTCGCCCCGCTGGGCGCCGGCCAGCAAGAGGAAGAAGCGGCCTCATAAACCGCTTTCAACGACCACTCAGGGAGAGGACCAAGATGAGTGTAATGAGAAAGATCCTGACGACGGTGGCCGCGGCCGCCGCGATGACCGCCTCCGCCGCCCATGCCCAGGACATGCGCATCGCCCTCGTCGTCAAGGCGCTGGGCATCGGCTTCTTCGAGGCCGCCGCCAAGGGCGCCGAGGAGGCCGCCGCCGAGCTCGGCGGCACCGAGATCATCTACACCGGCCCCACCGACACCACCGCAGAGGGCCAGATCGAGGTGATCAACTCGCTGATCGCCCAGGGCGTCGACGCCATCGCGATCTCGGCCAACGACCCCGACGCGCTGGTGCCGGCGCTGCAGAAGGCGATGGAACGCGGCATCACCGTGATCTCGTGGGATTCGGGCGTCGCGCCCGAAGGCCGGCAGATGCATCTCAACCCGTCCTCGACCGAGCTGATCGGCAACACGATCATCAAGCTCGCCGCCGATCACATGCCCGATGGCGGCGATGTCGCGATCCTCTCGGCCACCGCGACCGCGACCAACCAGAACGCCTGGATCGAGGCCGCGAAGGCGGTGCTGCCGAACTATCCGGGCGTCAACCTCGTGGCCACCGTCTACGGCGACGATCTGTCGGACAAGTCCTACCGCGAGGCCGAAGGCCTGATGGCGACCTACCCCGACCTCAAGGCGATCATCGCGCCGACCACGGTGGGCATCCTCGCCTCGTGCCAGGCCGTCACCGACGCCGGCAAGATCGGCCAGGTCAACGTGACCGGCCTCGGCCTGCCGTCGGAAATGGCCGGCTGCGTCGAGAGCGGCGCCACCCAGAGCTTCGCGATCTGGAACCCGATCGACCTCGGCTATGCGGCGACCTACATCGCCCACGAGCTCGCCGCCGGCAACGCAACCGCCGAGCCCGGCGCCGCGATCTCGATGGGCCGGATCGGCTCGGTCACGCTGGACGACACCAATTCTGGCGCGATGTCCGACCCGTTCACCTACGACGCGTCCAACATCGAGCAGTTCAAGTCGATCTTCTGATCGGCGGCTCCCCGGCGCGGGCCTGCCTGCGCCGGGACCCTTCCCGTCTTTCCAATTCACGCCCGGGCCGCCCATGTTGATGCCGTCGCAAGCCGACACCGATACCGCTGCCGGGCCGACCCCCGGCGCCACGCTAGCGCCCGTCCTCGCGCTCGACGGCGTGAGCAAGTCCTTCCCCGGCGTGAAGGCGCTCGCGGAGGTCTCGCTCGCGCTCTACCCGGGCCAGGTCACCGCGCTGGTCGGCGAGAACGGCGC
>JAGRMO010000243.1 GCA_020441205.1 Maritimibacter sp. | reverse complement strand
GTAACCTTCCGGTGAGGGCCGTCTAACGGGGTTCTGACGCCAGTGATAGGTCCGACCTTATGGCCGACCGTAAGTTCAGACCTGAGATTGAAGTCCTGTCCGCCGAGGATGTGCCGCGGCGGCGGAACTGGGACGATGCGGACAAGATCCGGATTGTTGAGGAGAGCTTTGTCGGGCATCGGCAGGTCTCGGCGACGGCGCGGCGGCATGGAGTTTCGCGGTCGTTGCTGACGACGTGGCGGCGGCAGTATCGGGAGGGCGAGCTTGGTGGCGAGCCATCACCGGTGTTCGCCCCGCTGACGCTTCTACCTGAGCCCGGGGTGTCTGATCCGGCCGCATGCTCGGATGTCAGGGTCGAGATCGTGCTGGGGAACGGGCGGCGGCTCGTGGTTCCCCTCGACGTGGACCCGACAGTCTTGGCCCGGCTCATAGCGGTGGTGGACGGCGGATGATCGCGTTCCCGGCGGGGGTGAAGGTGTGGATCGCCGGCGGTGTGACCGACATGCGCCGAGGGATGAACACGCTGGCGTTGCAGGTGCAGGAGGGGCTCGGGCGGGACCCGCATGCGGGCGAGATCTTCTGTTTCCGTGGGCGCCGGGGTGATCTCGTGAAGCTGCTCTGGCACGACGGGGTCGGCATGTCGCTTTATGCCAAGCGCCTGGAGGCCGGCAAGTTCATCTGGCCTGTGAGCCGTAGCGGCGAGGCGGTGCAGATCTCCGCGGCCCAGCTCGGCTACCTTTTGGAGGGCATCGACTGGCGCAATCCGCGTTGGACGCAACGCCCTGCGAAGGCGGGGTAAATCCGCCTCATTGACCTTGTTTTGTTGGGATTTCCGGCACCGGCATGGTAGGTATCGACCATGTCAGACCCCGCCGCCGAGATCGCCAGACTGCGCGCCGCGCTCGCGGCCTCGGAGGCGCGTGCCGAGACCGCCGAAGCGGAACTGGCGCACGCCCGGGCCGTGGTCTCGACCTCCGAGGCGATGATCAAACATCTCAGGCTCGAGATCGCCAGGCTGCGGCGCGAGCAATATGGTCACAGCTCCGAGCGCCGGGCCCGCCTGATCGACCAGATGGAGCTGCAACTCGAGGAGCTCGAGGCGGCTGCGACCGAGGATGAGATCGCGGCGGAGATGGTCGCGAAGACCGCGCCCGTCGCGGCCTTCGAGCGTCGCCGTCCGGCCCGCAAACCCTTTCCGGATCATCTGCCGCGCGAGCGGGTGGTGATCGAGGCGCCGACCACCTGCACCTGCTGTGGCTCAAGCCGCATCGTGAAGATGGGCGAGGACGTCACCGAGACGCTGGAGGTCGTTCCGCGCCGGTGGAAAGTGATCCAGACCGTCCGCGAGAAGTTCACCTGCCGGGACTGCGAGAAGATCTCGCAACCGCCGGCGCCGTTCCATGCCCTCCCGCGCGGATGGGCGGGACCGCATCTGTTGGCGACGATCCTGTTCGAGAAGTTCGGTCAGCACCAACCGCTGAACCGGCAGGCGGAGCGCTACGCCCGCGAGGGCGTCGATCTCAGCCTCTCGACGCTCGCCGACCAGGTCGGGGCCTGTGCCGCGGCGCTCGAACCGATCCACGCGCTGATCCGGGCCCATGTCCTGGGGGCCGAGCGCCTGCACGGCGACGATACGACGGTGCCGCTCTTGGCGAAGGGTGGAACCCGGACAGCCCGGCTTTGGACCTACGTCCGCGACGACCGGCCCTTCGCCGGTGGCGCGCCACCCGCGGCGCTGTTCGCCTTCTCCCGCGACCGCGAGATGGCCCACCCGAACCGGCACCTCGCCGGCTGGCAGGGCATTCTGCAAGCCGACGCGTATGGTGGCTACAACGACCTCTACCGCGCTGATCGCGATCCGGGACCGGTCACCAGTGCGCTGTGCTGGAGCCATGCAAGGCGCAAGTTCTTCGAGCTCGCCGACATCAGGGGGAAAGTCCGCAAGGGCAAACCCGCCCATGACATCTCACCCGTTGCCCTGGAAGCAGTGAACCGGATCGACGCGATCTTCGACATCGAGCGCGAGATCAATTGCCTCGATGCCGCGGCGCGCCGCGAGGCCCGGGAACGGCTTGCCCGCCCCTTGGTCGAAGCGCTGCGCGACTGGCTGCACGCCGAGCGCGGCACGATGTCGAAGCACAATCCCGTCGCCAAGGCGATCGACTACATGTTCAGGAATGACCGCTGGGCCGCCTTCACTCGCGTCCTCGACGACGGCCGGATCTGCCTGACGAACAACGCGGCCGAACGGGCCCTGCGCGGCATCGCCCTCGGCCGCAAGTCCTGGCTGTTTGCCGGTTCCGAGCGCGGTGGCGACCGCGCCGCGTTCATGTATTCCCTGATCGTCACCGCGAAGCTGAACGACGTCGATCCCCAGGCCTGGCTCGCCGACGTCCTCGCCCGACTGCCTGACACCCGCGCATCTCACGTGCCGGAACTTCTGCCCTGGCATTGGCACCTGAACTCAGCCAATCGCCGAGCCGCCTGACCGCGGCCTACGCCGGATGGTTAC
>JAGRMO010000242.1 GCA_020441205.1 Maritimibacter sp. | reverse complement strand
CGGCTGATGTGGCTGTCGAGGTTCACCCGCACCGCCGGCCAGTTGAGCCGGGCCGCGACCTGCTCGATATGGGTCGATTTGCCGGTGCCGTGGTAGCCCTGGATCATGACCCGCCGATTGTGCGCGAAACCCGCGAGGATCGCGAGCGTCGTGTCGGGATCGAACTTGTAGGTCGGATCGAGCTCGGGCACCCGGTCGCCGCGCTCTTCGAAGCCGCGCACCACCATGTCGCTGTCGATACCGAAGACCTCGCGGACCGAAATCTCTTCGGTCGGTTTCATCGCCATGTCCATCGGTATTCCTTCCGTCTTTCCGCGCGTTTCACCGCCGTTGGTGCCCGATAAACCGCAGGGGTGCAAGGGGAAGGGGCGCGGGTTTTTCCGCCCCCACGGCCCCGCCGTTGACCGGCCGGGCGCAAGCGCCACGCCCGGCGCGGCGCGCGCGTCCCGCCACTGGCCATCGCGGCGCGATTTTGGTCATATCGGCCGCGAGAGGAACCCCGATGCACGCATTCTTCACAGAGCTCTATTTCGGCGACACGACCCGGGCGCACCGGTTCCGCTACGCCCTCCTGGCGTTCGACCTCGTCACCATCGCCTTCGTCATCGTCACCTCGTTCTTCCCCCACACCCGCCTGGTCGAAATCATCGACGCGGTCTTCGGCCTGCTGATCCTCACCGATTTCATCGTCCGCTTCGCCATCGAGCCGCACAAGCACCGCTATTTCTTCCGCTTCGCCACTTGGGCCGATGTCGTCGCGGTGCTCTCCTTCCTCGCCCCCATCGCCGGCGAAGGCTTCGGCTTCCTGCGTGTGCTGCGCACGCTGAGGCTCCTGCACACCTACCAGCTCTCGCTGCGGCTCAAGCAGGATTTCCGCTACTTCCGCAACCACGAGGATGTGATCCTCGCGACGATCAACCTCGGCGTCTTCCTCTTCGTGATGACCGGGCTGATCTACGCCACCCAGTTCGGTCACAACGCCGAAATCCGCAATTACGCCGACGCGCTCTATTTCACCGTGACCACGCTCACCACCACCGGCTTTGGCGACATCACCCTCGAGGGCACCAGCGGGCGTCTGCTCTCGGTGGTGGTGATGATCGTCGGCATTACCCTGTTTCTGAGGCTCGCCACCGCGCTGTTTCGTCCCGCCAAGGTGAAATACGCCTGCCAGAGCTGCGGCCTGAGCCGCCACGATCCCGACGCGGTGCATTGCAAGCATTGCGGCGCGGTGGTGCGGATCGAGACCGAGGGCGCCTGAGCCGGCCGCGCCCTTGCCCGGTGCAGGGCGGGGCGGCGTCGTCGTCCCGGTGAGTATTTTTTCCAAGATGAAGGGGCGGGGCAGGGGCCTTGGACATTGCCCTCGGGCAAGCCGGGTGCGGGCCCGATCACGCCCGTGTTTGTTGCCGCCACCCCGGGCGAATGCTAGGCGGGCGCTATGAGATACCTGCTGACAGCCGCGCTCCTCGCCCACCCCGCCTTCGCCCACCCCGCCTTCGCCCAGGACAGCGCCCGGGCGCCCGCCGCGCGCGATCCCGCCAGCGTGCCGCTGCCGGCCGAGACCGAGGCGCAGCTGAAGCTCGGCCTCTCGACCCCGTTCGAGGCTTTCGGCGCCGCCTTCGATCGTCTGGCCACATCCGGCGCGATCCCGGTGGTCGGCCCCGGCGCGACGCTCGAGATCCGCGCCGCCGCCGACCGCGCCCGGGTATTCCTCGCCTATGCCCAATACGATCTCGACGGCGACGGCTCCGTCAGCCGGAACGAATACGACACCCATGCCGACCTCACCTGGGGCACCGGCCTCGGCGAGCGCGAATATGCCATCCTCGAAGACGAATGGACCCGCGCCGACACCGATGCCGACGGCTTGGTGACGCTCGCCGAGATCCATGCGCTGGCGCTGAGGATGAGCCCGGTGCCCGATACCGGCCCGCTCGGCCCCGAAGGCGAGGCGCTGCTGTTGATGGACCTCGACAACGACGGCTTCGTCGCCTGGGACGAGGTCGAGGCGGTGCTGCGCGCCCGGCAATAGGGCGCGCCGGCCGCGCCCCGGCCCCGGCACACGCGCATGTCTCGTGATTGTGAATTTGGCCCGGCCGCCGGATCGGTGTAGCCAAGACGGAACTATTTCCAGGAGGTGCCCGTCGCATGAAGATCTATCCCGCCGCTCTGCTCGCCGCCGTCGTCCTCGCCCTCGGGCTCGGCGCCTCGGTCGCCCAGAACATGGACACGATGCCGGGTGGCCACATGCACGGCGCCGATGGCACCGGTCATGACGAGGTGACGATGCCGGGGTTGCGTGGCCTCGATGCGACCAACGAGGAAAGCGCCGAGCTCGAATTCATGTTTCGCAACTTCCCCGGCCTCAACCGCGAGGTCGAGCTGCTCGACAACGGCATCCGCACCTACACCTGGTCGGACGAGCCGGAGCTGGCCGCGGTGCTCACGAGCCATGTCGGCGGCATGCTCACCCGGGTCGACGAGGGGCGCGACCCGCAGGTCTTCATCCAGTCGCCGACCCTCGACATCCTGTTCGAGCGCCGCGACACGATCACCACCGAGATCGAGACCACCGAGACCGGCATCTGGGTGACCCAGACCTCGACCGACCCCGACGTGGTCGCGGCGCTGCAGGTTCACGCTGGCGAGGTCTCCGACATGGCCGCGCGCGGGATGATGGCGGTGCACGAGATGATGATGCAGCGCGCCTCGAACTGAGGCCGTGGCCTCAGCGCGGGGTCACGAATTCGTCGCGCGCGTAGCCTTGCAGGTAGAGCAGCGCGGTCAAGTCGCCGTGGTTCACCCGCAGATCGCACTCGGCGGCCACCACCGGCTTGGCATGCAGCGCCACGCCCATGCCCGCGATCCCGAGCATGCCGAGATCGTTGGCCCCGTCGCCCACCGCCAGCACCGCCTCGTGCCCGATCCCGAGCCGCGCCGCGACCTCTTCCAGCGTCGCCACCTTGGCCGCGCGCCCGAGAATCGGCTCGGCCACCGTCCCGGCGAGCGCGCCCTGCGACAGGTCGAGCACGTTGGCCCGGGCCTCGTCGAACCCGAGCGTCTCGGCCACCCGCGAGGCAAAGGCGGTGAACCCGCCCGAGACCAGCACGGCATGCGCCCCGTTCGCCTTCATCGTCGCCACCAGCGCGCGCCCCCCGGGCATGTAGGTGATCCGGGTCGCGAGCACCCTGTCGATGGTCGAGGCCGGCAGACCCTTGAGCAGCCCCACCCGTTCGCGCAGGGCGCCTTCGAAGTCGAGCTCGCCGTTCATCGC
>JAGRMO010000241.1:2493-7466 GCA_020441205.1 Maritimibacter sp. | reverse complement strand
TCGAGATGGTTGGTGGGCTCGTCCATCAGCATGAGGTCGGGCGCCTCGGCGATCAGCTTGGCGAGCGCGGCGCGCCGGCGCTCGCCTCCGCTGGCCTTGTCGCAGGCGGTGGCGGGGTCGAACTTCAGCCCCTCGGCGGCGCGCTCGACCCGGTAGCTCTCGTGCGGATCGAGGCCCGAGAGGGCGAAATCGCCGAGCGAGGCGAAGCCCGAGAGATCGGGGTGCTGCTCCATGTAGCCGGCGCGGGTGCCGAGCGGCATGATCCGCTCGCCGTGATCGGGCTCGATCAGGCCTGCCATCACCTTCATCAGCGTCGACTTGCCCGAGCCGTTGCGGCCCACCAGCGCCACCCGGTCGCCCTGCTGGACCACGAGGTCGAGGTCGGAGAACACCGGATCGCCGCCGAAGGTGAGACCGATGGAGCTGAGCTGGAGGAGCGGTGCGCGTGCCATGGGCGCGAGGTAGCCGGGGGCGCGGGCGGCGTCAACGGGGCCAAGCGGTTTCGAAACCGCTTGCAACGCGATTTCGAAATCGCGTTGAAACGCCGTTCGAACGGCGTTGCCTCACGCTCCGGCGAGGGCGCGCAGCGCCCGGGCGCGGCCGGCCGGCACCCGGCCCACCTCGAGGCCGGTGAAGACATGCAGCGTGCCGAGGTCGCGGTCGCGCACCGCGTGGTCGGAGACCCAGCCGCCCATCGCGAGGTAGCTGCGCAGCAGGGGCGGCATTGCTTTCAGCGCGCGAGTCAGGTCCGGCCGGGCAGAACTTGCGGCAAGGCGCACCACGTCGGGGGCCTTTGCCCGCGGCCGCCATTCGCACGGGGCGAGGTGGCGGGCGCCGAGCAAGGCGAAGGCGTCGCGAAAGGCGGTCTCGTCGGTGCCGGGGAAGGAGGAACAGCCGAACAGCATGCCGACCCGCTCATCGGTTACGATCCGCGCAAGCGCGGCCCAGGCGAGGCGGAGGACGTCGGCATCCTGCGCGCCCGGGGCGATGCAGAACCGGCCCAGTTCGAGCATCGGCGCCGGGTAGCCCGCGAGCGGCGCGAGATCGTAGAATTGCGCCGAATAGCTCGCGCCGATCCGGCGGCCGTCGGCGAAGTACAGAAGCCGGCAGGTGCCGACGAGCGCGCCGGTGTCGCGCGTCTCGATCAGCAGATGGCGGCAGAGCGGGTCGAAGGCGTCTGCATCAGCGGCGCGGGAATCGCCGCGAAAGGCTAGCGCGCGCAGGGTCTCGGCGCGGGCGAAATCTGCGGGGCCTTCGGCGAACCGGGCGCGGTAGCGCGGCGTTTCGGGCAGCCGCGCGCGCGGCCGCTGCTTCGTCGCCTTTGCCCCGATCATCTGGTCTTGAGCCATCGCCTCACCCGTTCGCCCCGGCGCACCGTGGCCCTCCACGGCCCGATCCCCGACCCGCGCGGGGCCAGGCTAGCATGACGAGTGTCGCGCCGCGGGGGCAAATCGCACGGCGCGCGATGTGACGGACCCGCTTGGGCGCTGAAACGAGCGGAACGGCGCGGAGGGATCAGTTGCCGGCGAAGATCCGTGCGACGTTGGAGGCGGCGGCGGACGAACCGAACAGCTGGCCGAGGAAGCTCACGCCCTTGATGTTGCTGTCGGTCACCCGGCGATTGAGCGCGACGACCTCGCCGCGTTCGAGGCCGAAGCGCTCGATATTGGTCACCACGCCGTCGTCGTCGAAGCTGATCGCGACCACTTCGCGGTCGATCTCCTGCGGCCCGCGTACCGGCGCGTGCTCGAATTCGGAACGGACGTAGTACCAGCCGCTCTCCTCGAGGATGCCGGCGGTGCCCGGCATGCCGATGATCGAGGCGACGGTGGTGCGGGTGTCGACGCCCACCTCGATCTCCTCGAGATCCTGCTCGGTGGGAACGAATCCGTGGTAGCTGAAGATCGGCGCGCAGGACACAAGGATCGCCAGCGCGAAAAGCGCTGCAATACCTCGTGAAACGCGTCCAAGCGTCAACATCCCCGCCCCCCTTGATATGCCGGGTGTCTTCTGTCACTCGGCTTACATAAGCTCGCCCGCAAGTTCAAGCAGCGAAAGGTTAGAGGCCATGACCCGTAGCCCCTCTTTCGGCCCGGTGATCGGGGTCGGAACCCTCGCCCGCGGCAGCGCCAGAACGGTCTCGGTGACCGCCGATGCCGAAGCGCGCAAGGCGATTGCCGCGGCGCTCGACCTCGTCGACCTCAGGAAGCTGAGCCTCGTCGGCCAGCTTCTGCCCATCGGCAAGGCGGACTGGCGGCTCGAGGCCGACCTGGGCGCGACGGTGGTCCAGGCCTGCGTGGTGACGCTCGCGCCGGTGGTGACCCGAATCGAGGAGCCGGTGTCTCGCCGCTGGGTCGCCGGCTGGGACGCGCCCCAGGGCGACGAGGTGGAGATCCCCGAGGAGGTCGACGACGAGCCGCTCGGCGCCGAGATCGACCTCGGCCAGGTGATGGTCGAGGCGCTGGCGCTGGCGCTGCCGCCGTTCCCGCGCGCCGAGGGAGCGGATCTGGGTGACGCGACCTTCGCCGGCCCCGGGGTGAGGCCGATGAGCGACGACGACGCGAAGCCCTTCGCCGGGCTCGCGGCGCTGCGCGACAAGCTTGCAGGCGGGGACGGCGGGGACGACGACGGCGAGGCCTAGGCGGCGGGTGGGCACCGGCCGTCCCGCCCCTGCCCCGGCGCGCAGCGCAGCCGAAAACCGTGCCGTGACAGCGCCTTCGAGCCCCCGCCCCGCGCCGCGCGCCGGACCCTTGCGCTGGCCCCTGCCCGGCCCCCGGCGGCCTCGCAACAATTCGCTTGCGCCTGTCGGGAATCGCAGTATTTTCCGCCGCTCTTTCGCAAGATGGGTTGGACAGCCGCGGCGATGTCGCATATGAGGGCGGTCAGACTCAGAAGACACCGGGCCGAGACCGCCGGGTGCTGGTGGCAGATGCCGCAGCCAGCCCGGCCGGAAGTGCCCCCGAACATCGAGGTTGGACATGGCTGTCCCTCAGAATAAGGTCACGCGGTCGCGCCGCAACATGCGCCGCAGCCACGACGCCCTGGTGGCGGCGAACCCGAACGAATGCCCCTCCTGCGGCGAGCTGAAGCGCCCGCATCACGTCTGCCCCTCCTGCGGCACCTACAACGACCGTGAAGTGGTGGCGATGGTCGACGAGGCCGTTTTCGACGACGAAGACGCGGCCTGAGGCCGGTCGTTCGGCCCGGCCCCGGCATGACGGCGCGTATGGATACCCCAGGTGGCGCCGCGACCGAAGGGCCGCGCAAGACAACGATTTCGGTCGACGCGATGGGCGGCGACCGCGGACCGGCGGCGGTGGTCGCCGGTCTTGCTTTGTCGGCCAAGGCCAATCCCGATATCCATTTCATCCTGCATGGCGACGAGGCCAAGCTCGCGCCGCTGGTGGCCCGCCGGCCCGCGCTTGAGGGCCGGGTCGCGATCCGCCATGCCGACGACGTGGTGACGATGAACGACAAGCCGGCTCAGGTGCTGCGGACCGGCAAGAACACATCGATGTGGTCGACGATCGAGGCGGTGCGCGATCACGAGGCCGATGTCGCGGTGTCCTGCGGCAATACCGGCGCGCTGATGGTGATCTCGATGATGCGGCTGAGGAAGATGGCCGGCGTCAACCGCCCGGCGATCGCCTGTTACTGGCCGTCGAAGAACCCGGCCGGGTTCAACGTGATGCTCGACGTCGGGGCCGACGTGCGCGCCGACGCGACCGATCTGCTGCAATACGCGCTGATGGGCGCCTCCTATGCGCGCAACTCGCTCGGGCTCGAGCGGCCGCGGGTCGGGCTTCTCAACGTCGGCACCGAAGAACACAAGGGCGGTAGCGAGATCAAGGCCGCGGCCGAACTGATCGCCGCCGCGACCGAAGCGGGACAGTTCGACTTCGTCGGCAATGTCGAGGGCTCCGACATCCCCTCGGCCAAGGTCGACGTCGTGGTCACCGACGGGTTCACCGGCAATGTCGCGCTGAAGACCGCCGAAGGCACGGCGCGGCTGTTCAAGGGTTTCTTCCAGGAAGCGTTCAAGGCCTCGATCCCGGCCCGGCTCGGCGCGCTGCTCGCCTACCGGCAGATGAAGGCGCTGATGACCCGCACGGATCCCCGGCACGTGAACGGCGGAGTGTTCCTCGGCCTGAACGGCACCGTGGTCAAGAGCCACGGCGGCGCCGACGCCACCGGGATTGCGGCCGCCGTCAACCTCGCCTTCGATCTCGCGCGGCACAACTTCAACGACCGGCTCGCTGCCCGCGTCGCCTCGGTGGCCACGCCCGGGGCGGAAGCGCCGGGGGCATCGGCCGAGGAGACGTCATGACGATACGCGCCCAGATCCGCGGCGTCGGCCATTACCTGCCCGCACGGGTGGTGCCGAACAGCTGGTTCGAAGACAAGGTCGAGACTTCCGACGACTGGATCCGCGCCCGCACCGGGATCGAGCGGCGGCATTTCGCCGCCGAGGGCGAGACCACGTCGGCGATGGCGATCCAGGCGGCGCGCGCAGCGCTCGACGACGCCGGGCTCGCGGCCGAGGATATCGACGCGGTGATCGTCGCCACCTCGACCCCCGATCTCACCTTCCCCTCGACTGCGACGATGGTGCAGGCCGGGCTCGGCATGCGCCAGGGCTTCGCCTTCGACGTCCAGGCGGTCTGCGCGGGCTTCGTCTTCGCGCTGGTCAACGCCAATGCGCTGATCGTCGCCGGCCAGGCGAAACGGGCGCTGGTGATCGGGGCCGAGACCTTCAGCCGGATCCTCGACATGGACGACCGCGCCACCTGCGTGCTGTTCGGCGACGGCGCCGGCGCGGTGGTGCTGGAGGCCGCCGAATGCGCGGGCACCTCCGACGACCGCGGCATCCTCGCCTCCGACCTCAATTCCGACGGCAGCTACCGCGAGATGCTCTATGTCGACGGCGGGGTGTCGACCACCGGCACCGCCGGCAAGCTCAGGATGCAGGGCAA
>JAGRMO010000241.1:0-2319 GCA_020441205.1 Maritimibacter sp. | reverse complement strand
ACCTCGGCCGCGTCGATCCCGCTGGCGATGTCGGTCGGCAAGAAGTCCGGCAAGCTCAAGCCGGGCGATCTCGTCGTCACCGAAGCGATCGGCGGCGGCCTCGCCTGGGGCGCGGTGGTGCTGCGCTGGTAGCCGGCCCCACCGGCCGGCCGATCGTTTTCCGCCCCCGCGCAGTGCCGCGTGTCTGCGGCGCAGGCCCCGCGACCGGCCCCATTTTCTAGCCCAAAAAACCGCGGGGGTCCGGGGGCAGTGCCCCCGGCCTTCCCGGCCCGCCCGCCCGCGCCCCGCGCCGGTCTGCCGGTGCCCGGCCCTGTGGCCGTTCCGCGCCTCAACCCCTCGCCACAAACCATTGATCTTGACTTGAAAACCAGTTGCGCCCAGACTTGCGCAATCCTGAACCCGGGGGGAAACATGAGCTCCAAGACCTTGACCCGCATGGACCTGAGCGAAGCGGTGTTCCGCGAGGTCGGCCTTTCGCGCAACGAGAGCGCCCAACTGGTCGAGAGCGTGCTCGGCCATGTCTCCGACGCGCTGGTGCGCGGCGAAACGGTCAAGATCTCGTCCTTCGGCACGTTCAGCGTGCGCGACAAGGCCGCCCGGATCGGCCGCAACCCGAAGACCGGCGAAGAGGTTCCGATCCTGCCGCGCCGGGTGCTCACCTTCCGCCCCTCGCATCTGATGAAGGACCGGGTGGCGGCGGGCAACAAGGGCTGAGCCGGATCGGCACGGACCGGCAGACGGCAACGGGATAGGGCAAGGACGGCACGAAGGGCGAACGGCCCGACAAAAAACGGGGCAATTACAAAACAATAACCGCCCCGGGCAGCAGTACGAACGTAAGACAGGCAGTACGATGGACAGCAAATCCCCCGAGGCTTTCCGCACGATCAGCGAAGTCGCCGAATGGCTTGGGGTTCCCACCCATGTCCTGAGATTCTGGGAGAGCCGCTTCGCCCAGGTCAAACCGGTCAAGCGCGCCGGCGGGCGGCGCTATTACCGTCCTTCCGACATGGAACTGCTGGGCGGCATCCGCCAGCTCCTGCATGACGACGGGATGACGATCCGGGGAGTGCAGAAACTCCTGCGCGAGAAGGGCGTCAAGCATGTCGCTTCGCTGTCGCCGTCGATCGACCAGCCGGCCGACCTGCAGAATGTGGGCGGGTCCAAGGTTGTCGATCTCGCCGAACGCCGCGAAGGCGGGCGCGAGGCGCCGGTGTTCGCAGCCGATATCGAGGATGCAGAGCTGGTTGAAGGCCCATCCGAGGCGGAGGAGGCCGCTGCGGCGGCCGAGGACGCGGGCGCGGCCGCGCCGGCCGACGTGCAGGCCTCGCTGTTCGACAATGACGCCCCCGACATGGCCGAGGCCGACGCGCCGTCGCTGCCAGACGCCTGGGATGCGTTCGAAGCCGAGGATGCCCCGGCCGAGGACATGGCCGATGTGGCGGCCCCGGCCGACGAGGCCGCCGCGCCGGAAGTCGATCTCGACGGACCCGAGGCGATGGAGTTCTTCGCCCACGAGGCCCCGCCCGAAACCGCCGAGACCGATCCCGACACGGGCGCGGACATGTTCGACAGCGGCACGGACGAGAGGCCGGCAGAGGACGTGGCCGCCGACGTCGAGGGGGCGATGTTCGACGAGGCGGAAGACGCGGTGGGGACCGCGCAAGACGATCCCTTCGCGATGGCGCCGATGCCGACCGCGCCGCAGGACGGACCGGGGACGGATGCGGCGGCCGCGCTGTTCGACGACGACGCGGGCTCTGCAGTCGTGACGGAGGACGGCGCGCTGGACCCGGCGACGAGCGCCGCGCCCGAGGCCGTGGAGCCCCCGGCAGAGATCGGGATTGACGAGGCCAGCACGGGCGGGCTCGAGGCCGCGGCGGAGGACGAGACGGAGGACGGGGCGAAGGACAGCGACAGCACGTCCCTGTTCGAATGGGAGGAGGTGCACCCGGCCGAGGAACCGGGACGGCCCGACAACGAGATTTCGGTCGAGGCGACGCCGGGACCGGCGGCATCCGATGCGCTGGAGCCGGCCGAGGATGCGGACAGCGGCGGCGCGCGCCCCGAGGCCGTGATCGCGGATGAGGCCCTCGATGCGGCGGCGGAACCCTCCGCGCCGATCAGCGCGGCGGAGGCGGACCCGGACGCGACCGAGGACGATCCTGCGGAACCGGCAGCGGCGCCGACCGAGGACGCGGCTGCGGAGCAGGCCCCGACCCTGCCCGAGGCGGCGCCGGTGGCGGCTGCGGCGCCGGTGGCGGAGCGCGGGCTGGTGATGCCCGATCTCGCGCCCGACCCGGAAGACGAGGCCGCGTT
>JAGRMO010000240.1 GCA_020441205.1 Maritimibacter sp. | reverse complement strand
CCGTTGCCCGCCCGCAGGATCGACACCAGCGCGAGCTTCTTGCCCGCGAGAATCGGCGCCTCCATCTCTTTCAGCGGCGTCTCGATGGTCCGCGTCGTCATCGGCAGTTCACGGGTCACCTCATAGGCCAGCAAGAGCGAGATTTCCCGCAGCAGCTGGCGGAAACTCGCGGTCGAGGTGTCCTTCTGCCGCATCAGCGAAAGTTTGTGCTGCACCAGCGGGTGTTTCACGACGATGAGGTGATCAAGCATCCTTGGGCTCCAGTCTGGCGGCGATCTGCCGGCGGGTTGCATCATCGCAAAAGGCGGCGTCGAGGGCCACCCGGTTGAGCGCGGCGAAATCGCTCTCGTCCCAGCCGAAGGCGCGGCCGAGCTCTTCGTACTCGCGCGTCATGCTGGTGTGGAAGAACGGCGGATCGTCGGTCGAAACCGTCACCTTCACCCCCGCCTCCCTCAGCCGCGCGATCGGATGCGCCTCCCACGACGGGTAGACCCCGAGCGCCACGTTCGACCCCGGGCAAACTTCGAGCACGGTGCCGCGCGCGGCCAGCTCGGCGACCAGCCCCGGGTCTTCGATCGACCGCACCCCGTGGCCGATCCGCTCGACCTTGAGATGCTCGAGCGCATCGCGCACCGATTGCGGCCCACCCCATTCGCCGGCATGGGCCGTGAGCCGCAGCCCGGCCTCGCGGGCCATGTCGAACGCATAGGCGAAATCGGCGGGCGTGCCCGCGTTCTCGTCTCCCGCGAGACCGAAGCCGCGGATGAACGGCCCGGCCGTCTCCTGGGCGCAGAGCGCCGTCTCGCGCGCTGCCTCGGGCCCCGCATGGCGGATCGCGGTGACGATGCCGCGCAGCGTGATCCCCTGCGCCTCCGCCGCCCCGGCCGCGTCGATCATCGCCAGCAGGTATTCCTTCCACGCCCCCAGATCGCGCCCGCCGCAGAAATCCGGCGACAGGAAGGTCTCGAGATAGACCACCCCCTGCTCGGCCGCCTCGCCGAGCACGACGGCGGTCAGCAACGCGTAATCGTCGGGCGAGGAAAACGGACGCGTCGCCACCTCATAGACATTGAGAAAGTGCAAGAAATCGGCATAATCATAGGCGCCGTTCGCATCAAAAATGTTCGAAATATTCAATCCTTTGACGCGCGCCATGTCCCGCACCAGCGCCGGCGGCGCGGCGCCTTCGAGATGGTGGTGCAGCTCGATCTTGGGCAGATCCTTCAGGCTCATGCGCGCTCTCCGTCGCCTGACCGCGCGCCCGGAGGCGCCACCTCACCCGCGCTCACAGGAAGCTCCTCCCCGCCCCGCGCGGAGCGAGGCCGAGGTGATCGGCGACGCTCGCGCCGATATCGGCGAACCCCAACTGCCCGAGCGCCTTTGCCCCCCGCCCCCAGCCCAGCACCGGCACCCGCTCGCGGGTATGGTCGGTTCCGGTCCAGCTCGGATCGTTGCCGTGGTCGGCGGTGAAGATCGCGAGATCGCCAGGCCCGAGCGTCGCCAGGAACCGCGGCAGGGCGGCGTCGAACCATTCGAGATGCGCCGCATAGCACGAGACATTGCGCCGGTGGCCATATTTCGAATCGAACTCGACGAAATTCGCAAATACGAGCGCCCCGTCCTCCGCCCGCGCGCCCCAGCCCACCAGCGCCTCGAACAGCGCCGCGTCCGTCCCGTGGACGCCATCGTCCATGCCGCGATGGGCGAAGATATCGTCGATCTTGCCCACCGAATGCACCGGCCGGCCTTCTGCCTTCGCCCAGTCCATCAGCGTCGGTTCCGGCGGCGCGAGCGAGAAGTCACGCCGGTTGGTGGTGCGCTCGAAGCCCGCCTCGGGCGTGCCGACGAAGGGCCGCGCGATCACCCGGCCCACCCGCATCTCGTGCAGCATCGGCGCCACCGCCTCGCACATCCGGTAGAGCCGGTCGAGCCCGAAGCTCTCTTCATGCGCCGCGATCTGCACGACGGAATCGGCCGAGGTGTAGACGATCGGCTTGCCGGTCGCGAGATGCTCGGCGCCGAGCTCGTCGAGGATCACCGTGCCGGAACTGTGCTTGTTGCCGAGCACGCCCCCCGCACCCCCGGCCGCGATCAGGGCCGCCGTCACCTCTGCCGGAAACGCAGGCTCGGTATCGGGAAAATAGGTCCAGTCGAACGGCACCGGCACGCCGGCGATCTCCCAATGCCCCGACGGCGTGTCCTTGCCGGGGCTCACCTCGTTGGCCGCCCCCCAGAGCCCGGTCGGCACCGCCCCGAGGCCAGGAACCTTCACGCCCGAGGCCAGCTCCAGCGCCGCGCCGAGCCCGAGCGCGTCGAGATTGGGCAGCTTGAGCGCGCCGCTGCGCCCCTCTGCGGCCCGGCCGGCCGCACAGGCCTCGGCGATATGTCCGAGCGTATTGGCCCCGGTATCGGGCACACCATCGTTGTAGAACCGTCCGGCATCCGCCGCGCCGCCGATGCCGACACTGTCGAGTACGACGAGAAAGGCGCGGCTCATCCGCCCGCCTCCATCTGCGCCTTGGCGAAGGCCATCGGCAGCAGGTCCTCGATGTTCATCGTCAGCATGTCGCCGCTGAGGTTGGCCATCGTCACCGGCACGCCGGGCGGGGCGAACTCGGCGATCTTCTGGCGGCACCCGCCGCAGGGCGTCACAGGATCGGGGGCATCGCCGATCACCGCGATCTCGGCGATCTCGGTCTCGCCCGCCGCCACCATCGCCGCGATCGCGCCGGCCTCGGCGCAGGTGCC
>JAGRMO010000239.1:1561-2744 GCA_020441205.1 Maritimibacter sp. | reverse complement strand
CGAACCATTGCGGCGTGTTGCGGTAGATGAGCGGCGCCTTCGAGCGCCACGAATGCGGGTAGCTGTGGGTGAGCTTGCCCTTGGCGAACAGCGCGCCCTGCCCGGCGAGGGCCTTGATGTTCGCGACGTTCGCGGGGCCGTCCTTGCCATCCGCCTCGATGATCGCCTGACCGCCGAACACCGGCAGATCGGCGCGGTAGGTGCCGTCGGGCTCGACGTTGTAGGTCATCGGCAGGCCGAACTTGAGGCCGAGCTGGTAATCGTCCTCGCCGTGGGACGGCGCGGTGTGGACGAAGCCGGTGCCGGCCTCGTCGGTGACGTGATCGCCCGGGAGCATCGGGACGTCGTAGTCCCACTCGCCATTGCCCTCGGCGATGCCGCGATAGGGGTGGGCGCAGGTGAGCGCTTCCAGCGTATGGGACGGAACAGGAAGGACCTTTTCGTAGCCTTCGACACGTGCGGCCGCCATCACATCATCGACTAGATTCTCGGCCAGAAGGACCAGTTCACCTTTCTTCACCGCGCTGTTGTCAAGGACCTCTGTCACTTTGACAAAGACGTAGGTGATGTCGGGATTGAAGCTCACTGCCCGGTTCTGTGGGATGGTCCAAGGCGTAGTGGTCCAAATCACAACACTGGCTTCCTTGAAAAGATCGGCCAGCTGTTCCTTTTCAACATCGGAGAGTTTGAGATCGTCTGCATCAAGCCGGTTGCGATCAACAGCCACCACCGGGAACCGCACCCAGATCGTGTGGCTCTTGTGGTCGTGGTACTCGACCTCGGCTTCGGCCAGCGCGGTCTTTTCGACCGGCGACCACATCACCGGTTTCGAGCCCTGGTAGAGCGACCCGTTCATCAGGAACTTGAGGAAATCCTCGGCGATCACCGCCTCGGCGTGGTAATCCATCGTGAGATAGGGATCGGCCCAGTTGCCGGTGACGCCCAGCCGCTTGAATTCCTCGCGCTGGATGTCGATCCAGCCCTCGGCGAATTTGCGGCATTCCTGGCGGAAGTCGATCACCGGCACCGCGTCCTTGTCCTGGCCCTCGGCGCGGTACTTTTCCTCGATCTTCCACTCGATCGGCAGCCCGTGGCAATCCCAACCCGGCACGTAGCGGGCATCCTTGCCCATCATCTGCTGCGACCGCACGATCATGTCTTTCAGGATCTTGTTGAGCGCGTG
>JAGRMO010000239.1:0-1535 GCA_020441205.1 Maritimibacter sp. | reverse complement strand
GGCCGTCATGCAGGATGAAGGGCGCCCTGCCCTCTTTCTCGCGCAGCCGGTCGTAGACCCCGATCCGCGCCCAGCGCTCGAGCCAGCCGGGCTCGCGGGCGGGGAGCCCTGCGCGCATCGGGAACTCGGTCTCGGGCAGGTTCAGCGTGTCTTTGTACTCGGGTTGGGTGGTATCGGTCGTCTCGGCGCACATCTCATGTGTCCTCTGGAAAGGGTCGGGTTTTTTCTAGGAGAAGGGCGGCGCGGGGTCCATACGCCTTTGCCCGGCGGCTCGTGGTCAGAGCGCCGGGACGGTAATTCGCTGGATGATCGCCCGATACATCATGGGCGGGGGTATAAGACCCCCGCCGGCAGCCGGCAAGCCTATTCCCCGCCCCGCTCCGCCTCGCCGGTATGGCTCGCGGCCCAGCGGTTGAGGAAGGCGAGCCCGGCGAGCGCGAGGCCGAGCGCGAGGAAGGAAAACACCCGCAGCAGGCCCACGAGGCCCGACATGTCGACCAGGAACACCTTGGCGATGGTGACCGCGATCACCCCCATGCCGATCTTCCTGAGCGTTGCCGAGCGCTTGGCGATCGCCTGCCACAACAGCCCCGCCCCGATCAGCAGGAGCACCATCGTGTAGGTGTAGAGCTCGGGCTGGCTGAAATCGGCAGACGCGATCTCGTCGCCGCGCCAGAAATCCCGGATCGCGAGGAACAGCCACAGCGCGCCGAGCGCGGCCGACACCAGCGCGAAGCCGAGCCGCAGCCGGCGGTCGAGAAAACCGAAGCGGCGGGCGAGGAAGCCGAAGAACAGCGCGGGGATCAGATAGGCCACCGCCAGCGTGTTGACGAAGGGCGGACCGAGCACGACGCCGGTTTCGCGGCCGTAGACGAACAACGGGTTCTCGGGCCCGAGTGCGAGGGCGAGGTAGAGCGCCCCACCGGCGGCATAGAGCCCGGCGAGCCCCCAGCGCAGTTTGGCGAGCTTGCCGCCCAACTGCGTGCGCCAGAGCTGGTTCGCCGCCGAGACCAGCCAGACCATGCCCATGAGGCTCATGGCCCAGTGGTTCTGCACCCCGACCCCCGGCGCCGCATCCTGGATCGCCCGCGCGATCAGCACGTTGACGAAGACCGCGCCCAGCGTCCAGGCGGCGCTTTCGGCCACCACGAGGGCGGCCGGGCGCACACGCGGGCGCAACGCGCCGACCGTGGCCACCAGCGCCGCGACGCTGCCGCCGTAGGCGAGCGCAAGCTCCCAATAGGGCGCAGTTTCCGCCCAGCCGAGACCGGGATCGAAGATCAGCCGCCAGGCGAGCCCGATGGCGCCGATCTGCACCGCGACCGAGAGGGGACGCAGGTCGAACTTGCGGTCGAGGAGGGCTGCGGCCAGCGTCACCGCGGCGAAGGCGAGCGTCAGCGCCGTCTCGGTCAGCACCAGACTGAGGGCGAAGGCGATGAGGCCGAGGGCGGCGAGGGTGAAGCCCGCGACCCGCGTCTTGTCGGCCCCGTCGCGCGGGGCGAAGGCCAGCGCCAGCGCGGTCATCAGCCCGGCCG
>JAGRMO010000238.1:22168-23227 GCA_020441205.1 Maritimibacter sp. | reverse complement strand
CAGATCGACCGGATGCGCCATTCGGCGACCCGGGCGCTTCTGGAACGCGACGACGTGGTGATCGTGGCCTCGGTCTCGTGCATCTACGGCATCGGCAGCCCCGAGACCTATACCGCGATGCGGCAGGATCTGGAGGTGGGCAAGGAATACGACCAGCGCGAGGTGATGAAGGATCTCATCGCCCAGCAATACAAGCGCAACGACAACGCGTTTTCGCGTGGCACCTTTCGGGTGCGCGGCGACTCGCTCGAAGTCTGGCCCTCGCATCTCGAAGACCGGGGCTGGCGGTTGTCGTTCTTCGGCGAGGAGCTGGAGGCGATCACCGAGTTCGACACGCTGACCGGCGCCAAGACCGATGCGCTCGACAAGGTGCGGGTCTATGCCAATTCACATTACGTGACGCCGACGCCCACGCTCAAGCAGGCGATGAAGGGGATCAAGGAAGAGCTCACACTGCGGCTCGCCGAATTCGAGAAGGAAGGGAAATTGCTGGAAGCCCAGCGGCTCGAACAGCGCACAAGGTTCGATCTCGAGATGATGGAGGCGACCGGGCATTGCAACGGGATCGAGAACTATTCGCGCTACCTGACGGGGCGCGCGCCCGGTGAGCCGCCGCCCACGCTGTTCGAATATATCCCCGACCATGCGCTTGTGTTTGCGGACGAGAGCCATGTGACCGTGCCGCAGATCGGCGGGATGTTTCGCGGCGACTTCCGGCGCAAATACACGCTGGCCGAGCACGGGTTCCGCCTGCCGTCCTGCACCGACAACCGGCCACTCAAGTTCGAGGAATGGGACGCGATGCGGCCGCAATCGGTGTTCGTCTCGGCCACGCCGGGGCCCTGGGAGCTCGACCGCACCGGCGGCGTGTTCACCGAGCAGGTGATCCGGCCCACCGGCCTCCTCGACCCGCCGGTCGAGATCAGGCCCGTCGAGATGCAGGTGGACGACCTCCTCGACGAGGTGCGCCGGGTCTCGGCCGCCGGGATGCGCACGCTGGTGACGACGCTGACAAAGCGCATGGCCGAGGACCTCACCGAATACATGCACGAACAGGGC
>JAGRMO010000238.1:7324-21973 GCA_020441205.1 Maritimibacter sp. | reverse complement strand
CATCGGCCGCGCCGCGCGCAACGCGGACGGCAAGGTCATCATGTATGCCGACCGGATCACCGGGAGCATGGAGCGGGCGCTGGCCGAGACCGACCGCCGCCGCACAAGGCAGATGGCCTATAACGAGGAACACGGGATCACGCCCGAGACCGTGAAGAAGAACGTCGAGGACGTGCTGGCCGGCCTCTACGAGGGCGACACGGATATGAACCGGGTCACGGCCAAGGTCGACAAGGCAATGGTCGGCGCGAATTTGCAGGCGCATCTGGATGCGCTCAGGGTGGACATGCGGAAGGCGGCGGAAAACCTGGAGTTCGAGGAAGCGGCACGGCTCAGGGACGAGATTCACCGGCTGGAAGCGGTGGAGCTCGCGGTGGCCGACGATCCGCTGGCGCGGCAGTCGGCGGTGGAGGCGGCGTCGGAAACTGCGGTGCGGGTGAAGGGGCGGTCGACGGCGGGGAAGCCGGGGCAAAGGGTGACGAGGGGGAAGCGGGGAAAAAGATAACTGAACGCAACCCCCGGTATTTTCCCAATTGTCAGAAATGAGAAAGCGGCGCAGCATCCACGCTGGGGAAGGTGAGTCGATATAGCGAGGGGGTATTCAATGGCTGTCTCAGTACGTCTTCCGTTTTCAAGCAACGGCGCAAGCGTGGCCGTTACTCGGGAACCTGGAGTTAATTCCCACAGCGGTGAGCTTTACAATTCCTGGGATTTTGCGCTTTCCGCCGGAACCAAGGTGCTGGCGATTGCCGCCGGCACGGTTGTGGACATCCGCGAAACGGTCCCCGATGGCGCAAGCACGCAGACAAATACCTACGACATCTCCATGGGGTCGGGCAACATTGGAAACCAAGTCACATTGCGGCATGTTGTGAATGGAGTCGTTTTTTATTCCACTTACATGCATCTGGCCCAGAATTCTGTTCCCGTGAACATCAACGATACCGTGGCTGCTGGTCAAGTGATCGGCGCAGTCGGGAACACCGGGATTAGGACTGGGACGCACCTCCACCTTCAGGTGGGAACGACAACCATTCAGTGGGGAGCCACTGATAACTACGGATGGCCTTCGTCGTCCGACAACCACACGCCAGAGACGATTGCCAACGCCAGTAATACAGCGGCAAATCAGAACCTCGTTTCATTTGACGTTTATGGCACGAATCTCCCTAGCTACGTGATCGGACCGCCTGTGTTTGTCGGGCCCAGATTCACCAGCGGCAACGACAGTGCCACCATGACAGCCACAGGGAATGTCGATGCGCTCGGAGGCAACGACACTGTTTTTGGCTCTTCCGGAAACGACACGATCAATGGCGGCTCCGGAGACGATATGCTCTATGGGAGCTACGGAAACGACAGCGTTATCGGCTCTTTCGGAAACGACACATTGGCCGGAAACGATGGGCACGACTACCTCCGCGGCGACAGTGGACTGGACAGGTTGTATGGCGGAGAGGGTAATGACACACTCTTGGGCGGCACTGAAAATGACTACCTTTCCGGTCAAGGCGGGTCCAACCGGCTCTACGGCGAATCCGGAAATGACACATTGCTTGGCGGCAGCTTGAACGACTACCTCAGTGGAGGGTCCGGTGCAGATATGTTGCTTGGCGACGCCGGAAACGACACTCTTGTCGGCTCCACGGGTGACGACACCTTGGCCGGGAATGCCGGTAGCGACCGCCTGTATGGTCAGGCGGGCACCGACTGGCTGTACGGCAACTCGGGCGCGGACTATTTCTACTTCTACAGTACCTCCGATTTCGACAGCATTCGCGACTTCGAAAATGATGTCGATACGCTCTATCTCCAGCGCAGTCTCTGGGGAGGCGCAAACCTCACCGTCGCGCAGGTGATAAGCAGGTACGGTGTCGACAAAGGTAGCTATGTCGTTCTCGACTTCGCCGGCAATGAAGATGTCGAAATCCGCGGGATATCCGATCTGAGCATGCTTCTGAACGACATATCGTTCTTCTGACCGGAAAGGGCGTCGGGTTTCGTCCACGCGTACCCGACGCATGTTCTGGACGGTCGTCCTTGGGGCTCTCCGCGCTCAAAGTCAACGCACCGCAAGCACGCCTAGGGTGCGCATCCATGCGCACCGATGGCCGGGCGACGTGGTGCGCATGAATGTGCACCCTACCGGGGATGCCCCGTTGGGTGGGGTTCGACCCCACTGTCCCGGCATGGCGGGGTGAAACCCCGCCCAACGGAGCCCCGCCAATCCCCATCGCCCTGCCCCAAATCCGTGCTAACCTCCGCCCCATGCGCCTTGCGATCCACATCCTCGCCGCGATCCAACTGGCCGTCTTCGGATGGGCGGTCTACGACACGTCCACATCCCACATGGACGCGGCGGGGCGGGGGATGGCGCAGGGGATGCTCGTGGTGGGCGGCGGGGTGCTCGTCGTGCTGCTGGGGCTCGCGCTGATCCTCGCCCGCTCCGCGCGCTGGGCCTGGCTCGGGCTCGTGTTCGCGCTGGTGTTCCCGGCGCTCTGGCTGGTCTTCACGTTCTGACCGGGCGTCTGGCGGGTGCCGACCCGCGGCCCAGGCGGCCCCCGCCCCCGGCCCGGCGATCCGCTCACGGCGTCCCACGCATACGTGACTTGCCAGAGGCGCGGCGCCGGCCCCAAATCGCGCAGTTTCACCAGCCAAAGAGACCCCAAATGATCACCAGGATCGCCCCCGTCGCCCTCGCCCTCTGCCTTGCCCTGCCCGCCGCCGCCCAGGATGCTACGCAGGACCATTCCGGCCATACCGCCCAGACCTCCGACAACCCGGCCACCGCCGCCTATATCGCCGCCAACGACGCGATGCACACGGGCATGGCGATCGAGTTCTCGGGCGATGCGGACGTCGATTTCGTGCGCGGGATGATCCCGCACCACGAGGGCGCGGTGGCGATGGCGCGCATTGTGCTGGAATACGGCTCCGACCCCGAGGTGCGGGCGCTGGCCGAGGGGGTCATCGCCGCGCAGGAGGAAGAGATCGCCTGGATGAAGGCCTGGCTCGAAGCCCACGGCGGGTGAGCGGCGCCTAACGGTCGCGCGCGAAGGTCTCCGTCCCCGGAAACGGCGGCAGCCAGGCCTCGCGCCGGTCGCACCAGAGCTCGTAGGAGGGTTCGAACCGATTCGGTTCGTCCAGCGTGCCGAGGGTGACCTCGATTTCGCCCTCGCTGCGGCCGAACACCGTCGAGCCGCAGCGAGGGCAGAAGCAGCGGCCCTGGTAGTCCGCCACCTCGCCGGTGATCGTCACCGCGTCTTCGGGGAAGATCGCGGCGGCGTAGAACAGAGCGCCGTGGTGTTTGCGGCAGTCGAGGCAGTGGCAGATGCCGACCCGGTCGGGCCGGCCCCGCGCTTCGAGCCGCACCGCGCCGCAGAGACAGCCGCCGGTCACGCGCTCCATCCGGGGCTACTCGCCCGTCACGCTCAGCCCCAGCATCCGCCAGACCTGCATGCCGCCCCGGTAGTAGCTGATCTTGTCGGCCGGATAGCCCGCCTCGATGATCCGGCGGATCGCGGTGGGCGACTGGCCGCACCAGGGGCCGTTGCAGAACAGAGCGATCGCGGGGACGTCTTCGCAGAGGAAGCCGTCGAAATCGAGCTCGCAGCCCAGTTCGGCGAGCCGGTCGGCCATCTCGGTATAGGGCATGTTGATCGCGCCGGGGATCGAGCCGCCTTCGAACCAGTCGGGGGTGCGGCTGTCGATCACCACCGCCGCGGGATCGGCCAGCATGTCGATGAGTTCGAGCTCGCCGATGGTGGCGACGCCTTCGGCGGGCGTGTTGGGCTGGATGCAGAACGGCGGACAGGCGCGGGAGGTCAGCGCCCATTCGCCCTCGAGGCGGTTCTCGGGGTTCTGGTTGCGCGCGATCGTGGCGGGGCCCGCGGGCGTCTCGACGGTGACCGAGGGCGTGTCGGCGGTGATGTTGACGGGATCGGCGGCGAGCGCCGGGGTGGCGGCGAGCAGGGTGGCGAGGAAAAGGGCGCGCATGGAAAGACCTCCTGAGGATACGTTGTCTTCGGCCTAGCAAGTCCTTCGGCGGATTTCACCCCCGAAGGCGGGAACGGGCGAGAAAGGGATTGCCCGGCGCGGGCCGGCGCGCCTACCGTCGCGGGAGCCAAGGGAGGTGCCGATGATCGAGGGACGCTGTCATTGCGGGAACCTGCACTGGAGCTACGAGGGCGACCCGGGCGAGGCCACGGCCTGCAATTGCACGGTCTGCCGGCGCTACGGGGTGCTCTGGATCTACGGCTGGGTGGGCGAGGAGATCCGGACCTCGGGCGAGAGCCGGTACTATGCCCGCGACGAGCGCAACATCGAATTTCATTTCTGCCCGACCTGCGGCAACGTCGGGTGGTGGCGGGGGCATCACCCGCATTCGGACGGGCGGACGCGGATCGCGGTGAATATCCGGCTGGCCGAGCCCGAGGCGGTGGGGCAGCTTCCGGTCCGGCATTTCGATGGGCTCGGGGCGTTCGAAGACCTGCCGTCGGACGGGCGCTGCGTCGCGGATATGTGGTTCTGAAGCCTCCGGGCGAAGGCCGGGCGAACTCGGACGCAGGGTCAAGCCTCTGATTTTCCTTATGGTAGCGCTAACAATTATTCCGGGCGAAGCGGCGGCGCCGGGCCTTGCGCCGCGGCGCGGGTCCGACGACACGCGACCCGCCCAGGGGCCGGGGCGTTGGCGGGCCAGGCTGGGCGCAAGTCGGCGGTCCGGTTGACGGAACCGAACATAGAGCGGTTCACAGCCGCTGTCCGGCGCGCTAACCTGTGCAAGACAAATAGCTGAAAGGCTCCTTCATGTTGCGCCCGTTTCTCGCCCTCCTCGCCTTCCTGTTCGCCGTGCCGGCCGCGGCGCAGGAGCTGCGGCTCGTCGAAAGCTGGCCCGCCGGCGCCTGGCTCACCGCCTCGATGCAGAACCTGACCTACGACCGGCGGTTCTGCGCGGCCGAGACCACCTCGGCCAACGACCAGGTGTTCCGGGTCGTGCTCTACGAGGACGACGACGCGTTCATCGAAGTCCTCGACCCGGCCTGGGAATATCCGGGCGGGGAGCCGCTCGAATTCATCCTGGTGATCGACCGCGACGAGTGGAAGGTCACCGGTCAGGGCTGGCCCGGGGCGATGACCTACGATCTGATCGACCCGACCGACCGCGACCGGCTGCTGGCGGCGCTGTCGACGGGACGCAAGCTCGATATCCGCAAGCTGAACCGCTCGCGGGTGGCGCAGTTCTCGCTCGACGGCGCGGGTCAGGCGATCAGCTCGGCGCTGGCCTGCTGGGACGCGGAGCGGGCGGGCGGCGACTACAAGCCCTGAGGTCGCCGAGCGAGGGGCGCGGTGCGGGCGACGCCCCGCGTCGCCGCTGCGAATACCTCTCCCCGGAAAGCCGCCTGCCGCCGGCGGTGGGAACATTGGGTTTCGCGGATGCCCGCCCCCTGCCCGGTGCCGCGGGCGCGCCGTCCGGGAGGCAGAATCCTGCGATACCGCCCGTGCGGGCCGCGCGAATCCCGAGAACGGCCATAATCTCGCCAACAAGCTCCCGATAACTAAGGCCGGAACCGAAACCGACCGGTTGCCCCTGCCAAGGTGAGCGGGCCGGTCGCGGTTTCGGCCGGTCGCCCGGGAGCAACGCGCAGAGGTTATGAGTTTGGGGATTGCAGTGACAAAGAAACGTTCCTCGGGCGATGCGAGCGGACGCGAGCGCAAGGTGGGCCTGTACCGTCAGATCGGCATCCTGTTCATTTCGAGCCTAATCCTGCTGGTGACGTCCTTCTGGCTCGTCACCCTGCTGGTCGACCGCTCGGTTCACCGATACGCCGAACGGCAATCGCTGGCCTGGGCCGAATATGCCGGCAAGCACATGACCCGGATCGAGGATCTCGCGCGGGGCGCAAAGCCGACCGACGCGGATCTGAGCGAGATCGCCGACATCGAACGGCTGGGCGATGTGTTCCGCTTCAAGCTGTTCGATCCGAACGGCACATTGAGGTTCGCGTCGGAAGATCCGCTCGGCACCGCCGAGAACGAGGATCTGCGCACCCACAAGCCCGAAGCGCTCGCGGTCGTCGAGACGCTGCGCCCGCTCACCGCGTTTTCGGACGGGACCGAAAAGCCGAACCGCCCGGACCTCTACAGCGAAACCTATCTGCCGGTCGTCAAGAACGGCAAGGTGGTCGCGATCGTCGAGGTCTATCTCGACCAGACCGCAATGCGCAGCGAGACCCAGAAGGAATATTCGCTGTTCGGCGCGGGCATCCTCGTTCTCGCGCTGCTGAGTTTCGCGGGGCCGCTGATGGCCACGGTCAATGTGCTGCGCCGGCTGCGGCGGGCCAACCGGCTTCTGGAGATCGAGCGCACCCGCGCGGTGGCCAGTTCGAAAGCGAAATCGGAGTTCATCTCGACGGTCAGCCATGAGCTGAGGACGCCGCTGACGACGATCAAGGGCCCGCTCGAGCTGCTGCAGATCGGCCAGATCGTTCAACTGAACGAGGCCGCGCAAGAGCTGGTGAACATGGCGGTGAAGAATGCGAACATCCTGCTTTCGCTGGTGAACGATATCCTCGACTTCCAGAAGATCGGGTCGGGGAAGATGAAGATGGCGCTGAAGCCGGAAGATCTGGTGCAGGTCGCGACCGAAGCGATCGACACGTTCCGGTGGTATGCGACGAACCGGGGGGTCGAGTTCGCCTTCGAAGGGTCGCGCGAGCCGGTTCTGCTGGACATCGACGCGAAGCGGATCACCCAGGTGATCGGGAACCTGCTGTCGAATGCCGCCAAGTTTTCGCCGCCCGGCGCGACGGTGACGATTTCGGTCTCGGATGCGAACGGGGCGGCGCGGGTGACCGTGCGCGACCATGGCTGCGGGATTTCGGAGCAGAACCGCGAGCTGGTGTTCGAGAAATTCTCGCAGGGCGATTCCTCCGACACGAGATCGGTCGGCGGGACCGGCCTCGGCCTCGCGATCGCGAAGGAAGTGGTCGAAATGCATGGCGGCCGGATCGGCTTCGACAGCACGCTGGGCGAAGGCAGCACATTCTACTTCGACCTGCCGGTGCGGCTGCGCGACCGGGATGCGGGGCCGTCCCTGCTGAAGACGGCCGCGTGACGGCGCCGACCGCGGGGTTTCGGCGCGCTACTGCCCGAGGCCCAGCGCCTCGAGATGTGCGACGGCGTCGCGCACCCGCGAGAAATCGTTGATCTCGACGATGAGGCGCGGGTTCGACGCGAGATCGGCCAGTTCGGCGAAGATCGGGGCCAAGGGGATGGTGCCCTCGCCCAGCACCCAGTGGCGGTCGGCGTAGCCGTCGGCATCCTGCAGATGGACATGGGCGAGACGCTCGCCCGCGGCGGCGACGAAGCGGTCGACCGGCGGCGCGTCGCAGGAGACATGGGCCCAATAGGCGTGGCCGATATCGACCGAGAGCTTCAGCGCGGGGCTCGCCGCGGCCTCGATCACGGCGGCACGGTGGGCGGGATCGGTATCCTTGATGTTTTCGAGCACGATCTCGACACCCTGATCCTCGGCGCGCCTGAGGCCCGGGGCGAGCGTGTCGAGAATGGCCGCGATGCGGCGGGCGCGGTCGGTCGGCCTGTTGTCGAGATTATGCGCGTCCCAGCCATCGTAGGGGGAATGCAGCACCATCTGGGTGGCGCCGAGCTTCTCGCAGACGTCGAGCGCGCGGTCGATCCGGGTCTGGACCACGGCGCGGATGTCTCTGTCTTTCACGTCGAGTTCGAAACCCGCGAAGGGGCCGTGGATACCGAGCCGGCCCGACCAGCCGTCGAGCGCCGTCCTGGCCATGGCGATGAAGGGATCGGGGGCGGCGAGGATATCGGCCATGCAGAACTCGGGCAGTTCGAGATCGCGGTTCTTCTCGATCAGCCAGTCGCGGTGCTTGGGCAGGTCGAGCACCGTGAGCTGGGCGCCGATGATCGGAATCTGGTTCATGGTCACCTCCGTCCGCGGCATCCTGCCATGGACGATGGCGCTTGTCCCGCCCGTCTCGGCGGGTGCGGCGGGACAAGCGCCCGGGCGGGCCGGCCCGATCAGGGCGTCAGGCCGTCGCCCGCACGTAATCGGCCGGGAGCGGGCTCGGAAGCGCAGCCGCCCGCCCCCCGCCTTCCACGAAACTCGTTACCACCGTTCCGTGCGCGCGGATCAGGAGCGCCACGTTGGGATCGTCGCTGACCTCTTCGATGGCGACGCCGGCGGGGGTCTCGGTCACTTCGAGGCGGATCGCATCCCTGCGGGCGAAGACCTCGGCGAAGACCGGGTCCCAGTGGCGCAGCCCGAACCCCTCGCCGAGGCGGCGGTGCATCTCGCGCACATGGGCGCGCAGGACGTCGGCGAGCGCGGGATCGTCGGTTTCGGTCACCGCGCGGATGCCGCCCGGGATCGTCTCGACGGTGCGGCGGATCGAGTCGTGGCGGCGCAGGAGCTCGTGGAACGTGTCGCGGTCGCGGGCATGGCGGGCGGCCATCTCGGGGGATTTGCCGTGGCCGTGGTGGCCGTGCCTACCGTGGCGACCGGGACCGGTCGGGTGGGGCCCGTCGTGCATGGGGTACTCCGCGATCAAAGTTGCATCCACGATACAACTTTGCCTCGCGAGATCATCTGGCCAAATCGCCGCATCCCCGGGGCGCGGCGGCCGGCCGGGCGGGCTGGCGGGGCGTCAGTCGCCGGAGATCGTGACGACCTCGTACATGACCGGCTCGAAGGTCTTGCACAGCCCGTTGAAGATGCGGGAATAGCCGCGCATCTCGTCGGAGCGGAGCATCTTGAGGAAGGCGTCGCGGCTGGCCCATTGGGTGTAGTTGGCGATGCGGGTCTGGGCATCGTTCACATGCATCGCGGCGCCGATGAAGCCGGGCTGTTTCGAGACGAAATCGTTGCAGGCGATGCGGAGCTGCTCGAGCAGGTCGTCGCAGGTGCCGGGGGTGACTTCGAAGGTTGTGATGACGGTCTGGATCGTCGGATCCTTGGTGATCGTGGGCATGGATACCTCCCTGGTCTGGGATGAGCGTAACACCGCCGGGCGGGCTGTCCAAACAAACCTCAGTCGAAGTCGAAGATCTCTTCGATGAGGTCCCGCAAGCGGGTCTGGGCGGAGTAGCGGCCCCCGAATCGGGTGGCGTGTTTGTGGGGGCGATTCCGGTCGTCGTCGTCGTCGTCATCGCGGTCGCGGCCCCGCTCGGAACGCGGCGCGGCGCGCGTGCCGGGAGCGGGTTCCGGGCGCGGGGGAACCGGTTTCGGCGCGGGTTCGGGAGGGGACGGCGGGGTCGGATCGGGGAGCGCGACGGCCGGGCGGACGGCCTCGATCAGATGGTCGATCTCGCCGCGATCGAGCCAGACTCCGCCGCAACCGGGGCAGTGATCGTAAGTGACTCCGTGCCGGGTGCGCGGCTCCATATCGTTTCCACATGCGGGACATTTCATGGGTTTAGCCGCCATTGTTGAATTAAAACGGGCGCACCAAACACACTGGTGCGCCCGTAGGAGGCCCGTCTGGGGGTGGTGTCCGTGAGGGGTGGTCCGGGCCTCTTTCTCATCTCCAAGTTCGGGGCCGTCGCCGGCCCGATCATCTGACCACGTGCACCGCGCAGGGCGCGTGCCGCACGACCCGGGCGGCGGTCGATCCGAGAACCAGATCCTGCAGCCCCGGCCGGTGCGAGGCGATCACGATGCAGTCGACGCCGGTGTCGTTGGCGTAGTCTACGATCGAGTGCCCTGCGTGGCCTTCGATCACTTTTACCACAATCTCGGCGTGCTCGTTTAGCCTTTTGTGCAGGATTTCTTCAATTTCCTTTACGTTCGCGTCCATCTGGCCCTCGGGCAGGTATTGGGCAACGTAAGAGGGTATCTCTTCTACGACATGCAAGGCCGTGATTTTGCCACCCTTTTCCGACAGGGCCTCGGCGATCTGGATGGATTTCATCGTGTCGCGGCCGGTCTCGAAAGCCACGGGGACGAGGATGTTCTTGTACATTTCGCGCTCCATTTTGTGCGTGCACATGGTGACGGCCCCGGTCGCCCGGGGCCATGACTTACGTCAACTTCGCACAACGTCTCAGAACGGCAAACCTACATAATTCTCCGCGAGCGAATCCTGCGCGGCTTCGGAGCTGAGCAGGTAGGCGAGCTCGATATCCTGAAGCCGCTGGTCGTATTCGGGATGGTCAGGAAACTTGTGCAGCATCGTCGTCATCCACCAGGAGAAGCGCTGGGCCTTCCAGACCCGGGCGAGCGCCTTGGCCGAGTATTGATCGAGGCCGGACGAATCGCCCTCGAGGTAGTGATCCATCATCGCGTGGTAGAGGTAGTAGATGTCGGACGCGGCCGAGTTCAGCCCGCGCGCGCCGGTGGGCGGCACGATATGGGCCGCGTCGCCGGCGAGGAACAGGTTGCCGTAGCGCATCGGCTCGGCGACGAAGGAGCGCAGCGGCGCGATCGACTTCTCGATCGAGGGGCCGGTTTCGAGCCTTGCGGCGACCTCGCCCGGCAGGCGCTGCTTGAGCTCGTCCCAGAAGGCCTCGTCGGACCAATCCTCGACCGTGTCGGTCAGCGGAACCTGGATGTAATAGCGCGAAAGCACCTGGGAGCGCAGCGAGCAGAGCGCGAAGCCGCGCTCGGTCTTGGAATAGATCAGCTCGTGGTTCACCGGCTTGGTGCGCGACAGCACGCCGAGCCAGCCGAAGGGATAGACCTTCTCGTATTCACGCAGCACGTCCTTCGGGATCGACTTGCGGCTTACCCCGTGGAAACCGTCGGCGCCGATGACGAAATCGCATTCGACGGTGAATTTCTCGTCGCCCTGGCGATAGGTGATCGAGGGGCTGTCGGTGTCGAGGCCATGCAGCGTCACGTCGAGCGCTTCGTGGATCACCTTGCCGTTCATCTTGGCGCGGGCATCGTAGAGATCGCGGGTGAGCTCGGTTTGACCGTAGACGACGACGGAATTGCCGCCGGTGTGCTTGGCGAGGTCCATCCGGTGCATGGTGCCGCCGTCGTTGATGTAGAAGCCCTCGTGGATCTCGCCTTCGGCATCCATCCGCTCGCCGCACTGGGCCTCGCGCATCAGCTCGGCGAAGCCGTGCTCGAGGACGCCCGCGCGAATGCGGCTCAGCACGTAATCGCGGGTGTGTTTCTCGAGCACGATGTTGTCGATGCCCTTGAGGTCGAGCAGTTGCGACAGCATCAGCCCCGACGGCCCGCCGCCGACGATGCCCACCTTGGTCTTGATCGTATTGGTCATGTGGTTCCTCCCTGATCCGATGTGACCTGTCCGTTGCGGCGATCATCGCGGAAGGCGGGGCAGAAAGGAATGGACCGACCCGGCCATTACTTGTACCGATCGAACATGGACCGGATCGAGAGCTACAACCTGTTCGGCGAGTCCGACGACCTGCCCGATGTCGTGCATTGCGAGACCATCGCGGCGCGTTCGGTCAAGCATGACTGGGAACTCACGCCGCATCGGCACGCACGGCTGCACCAGGTGCTCTTGGTGGCGCGGGGCGGCGGGCGCGGCACGCTCGACGGCGAGGGCTGGGTGCTATCGAACGGCGATCTCGCCAATGTGCCGGCGGGCTGCGTGCATGGCTATGCCTTCACCCCCGGCACCGAGGGCTGGGTGGTGACGATCCCGTCCGAGGTGCTCGACGAAGGACTGGCCGAGGGCGAGGGGCTGCGGCCCCTGCTGGCGCGGCCGCTCGTGGTGACCGCGAGCGAGGAGATCGTCGCCACGACCCGGGCGATCTTCGCCGCCTTCGACTCGCGCGCCTTCGCCCGGGCGCATGAGCTGCGCGCCCGCGCGGCGCTGCTCGCGGGGCTGGTGGCGCGGGCCATCGCCGAGACCGTGCCCGAGGGCGACGCGCCGGCCGACAGCGGGCTTCGCCGCCGGTTCGAGGCGCTGGTGGATGCGCATTTCGCCGAGCATCTGGCGGTGTCGGACTACGCGGCGCGGCTCGGGATCACGCCCACGCATCTCAGCCGGGTGATGCGGGCGGCGACAGGGCGGCCGGCGACGGCGGCGATCCTCGAGCGGATCATCCGCGAGGCGCGGCGTGACCTGGCCTATTCGAACCTGTCGATCGCGCAGGTGGCCTATGGGCTGGGCTACGACGATCCGGCGCATTTCTCGAAAGTGTTCCGCCGGGCGACGGGGCTGAGCCCCCGGGATTTCCGGAAGAAGGCAGAGGCGAGCGCGGGGTGAGGCGGGGCCCGATTGCCGCGTGGGACGGGCCGGAGCGCGCTGCCCCGGCCCGTCTTGATCCTCCCTGCGGCGTTCGGTCAGGCGGTTTCCGGTTTCAGGCGGTTTCCGGCACGCTCTGGATGTAGCCCGTCGGGCATTCGTGGGTGCAGAGGCCGCAGCCTTTGCAATATTCGTAGTCGAACACGTAGTGCGAACCGTCGGTGGCCATCTCGACCGTCTTGATGACGGCGTTGTCGGGGCACATCGTCCAGCAATTGTCGCAGGCGAGGCAATTGCCGCAGGACAGGCAACGCTGGGCTTCGGCGAGCGCTTCGGCGCGGCTGATCGGCCCCTCGATCTCGGCCTCGAAGGTGCGTTCGCTGACCGCGAGCTTGGCGACGCGGGCGCGAGCCGAGCCCGGGTAGTAGGCGGTGTTGAGCCCGCCCAGTTCCATCGTCGGCCGGTCGTCGGCGGCGGGGTCGTCGTCACCGCGAAGCTCGGCCGCGACAGCCTCGGCCGCGAGCCTGCCGTCGCCGATGGCGGCGGCCACGGTGCCGCGCGAGCCGCGGGCGTCGCCCAGCGCGAAGACCCGGTCGGCGATCCGGCCCCAGGGGTTGTCGGGCCAGAAATAGGCGCCGTTCAGCAGGCCCTCGTAGCCCTCGGGCGCGACCTGTTCGCCGACGCAGGGCACCACCATGTCGACCGAGACCACCCGTTCGGTGCCCTCGAACTCGACCCGGCGTTTGCGGCCGTCCTTGCCCGGCTCCTTCTTCAGCGAGATGATCTCGACGCCGGTCACCCGCGAGCCCTTCATGATGAGGCGCGAGACGGTGGCGTGGTCGATGATCTCGATACCCTCCTCCTGCGCCTCCTCGAGCTCGCGGGGGACGACGTTGATGAGGTCGTCGGGCGCGGTGTCGGGGCCGGGAAGGCCCGAGGCGGTGATGAGGGTGACCGATTTGGCCCCTGCCCGCTTCATGATCCGGCAGATGTCCATCGCGGTGTTGCCGCCGCCGTGGACGATGACGTCGCCCTTGGCGGCTTCGGGCAGCGCGCCGTGGTCCATGAAATCGCGGAGCAGCTGGAGCCCCTCGTGGAGATCGGCGGGCACGGCGCCCTTGACGCTCCAGGGCTTGGGCATCTCGCAGCCGGGGCTGAGGAGGACGGCCGCGTATTTCGCGCGGAGCCCGTCGACGGTGACGTCGCGGCCCAGGCGCTGGCGCAGGTTGAGGGTGATGCCGGGCAGATCGAGCACGCGGTTGAGCTCGGCGTCGAGCGCATTGCGCGGCAGCCGGGTGGGCGGGATCGCCGAGCGCAGCAGGCCGCCGGCTTCGGGCAGGGCCTCGAAGATCTCGGCTTTCAGCCCGAGGCGGACGCAATGGTAGGCGGCGGAGATGCCGGCGGGGCCGGCGCCGACGATGGCCACGGTGGGCGCGTCCTTGGAAGGCGCCTCGACCGGGTAATCCCAGCCCAGCCGCACCGCCTCGTCGCCGAGCCAGCGCTCGACGTTGTGGATCGCGAGCGCGCCGTCGACGCCGGTGCGGTTGCAGGCGGTCTCGCAGGGATGCGGGCAGACCCGGCCGGTGACGCCGGGCAGCGGGTTGGCGCGGACCAGCGACTTCCAGGCGTCCTCGACGCGGTGTTCCTGCAGGAGCGCGAACCACGCCTGCTGGTCTTCGCCCGCCGGGCAGGTGGCGTGGCAGGGCGCCTTGGAGTGGACGTGCACCGGGCGCTGGGTCGAGCGCCAGTTGCCGGTCTTGAATTCGAGCGAGCTGCCGGCCTCGGCCCATTGGCCGCGTGTCATGGTGACCATGTCAGTTCCTCCCCGCCAGCGGGCCGCCGCGTTTGACCTGGGCGACGCCGGTGGTATCCACCGGATCAACCCCGTCGCCGCGCAGCCCGTAGGTTGCGATGTTGTGATCCGCGAGCGCCTGGAGGTGATCGAGCTCTTCCGCCGCGCGGTAATCGCCCTCGCGGAACAGGTGCGAGAACCGGCCCTGTAGTTCGAGGTAATCGGAGACCGGCCGGGGATTGCGGATCGGCATGATGTTGGTGAGCGCGCCGCGTTCGAGCTCGACGAGCGGGAACAGGCCGCATTCGACCCCGCGCCGCGCCACCTCGATGGTGAGCGCTGAATCGTGCCGCCAGCCGAGCGGGCACGGCGAGTGGATGACGAGGAAGGTCGGCCCCTCGACCCCCATCGCGTAGCGCACCTTGCGTTGCAGATCCTGCGGATAGGCCACGGAGGCCGAGGCCGCATAGGGGATGTGGTGGGCGGCGATGATCGACAGGAGGTCTTTCTTCAGGTGCCGCTTGCCCATGCGCTCCTTGCCGGCGGGGCTCGTCGTGGTGGTGGCGGCATGCGGCGTCGACGACGAGCGCTGGATGCCGGTGTTCATATAGGCTTCGTTGTCATAGGTGACGTAGAGCACGTTGTGGTGACGCTCCA
>JAGRMO010000238.1:0-7227 GCA_020441205.1 Maritimibacter sp. | reverse complement strand
TCCATGCCGGAGGCCACGGCGGCGGAGTTCTCGAACAGCGAATGGATCCACGGCACCCGCCAGGCCGATTGCGGCCAGGGGGTGGAGAAGACCTCGAGGCAGCCGGTGGCGTTGGCGACCATCACGTCGGGGCCGGCGCTTTCCATCACCAGCCGGGCGGCGAGGGCCTCGCCGCAGCCCTGGCAGGCNNGCGGTGGCCGCTTTCGAGGCCGCGAAAGCGCGGCTGGGCCTCGCGCAGGGTGGGCGCGATCTCGGCCTTGGGTTCGCTCGGGCTGGCCGGGGGCCGGCCGTGCTTCATCCTGAGCTCGGAGAGCCGGGTCGAATTTTCGGGGCGTGGGGCCATTATCTGTCCTCCGGCGGGAGTTTGGAGAGATCGGCGTCGAAGATCGCGAAGCGGGGCGCTTTCGGGTCTTCGGTGGCCTTGAGAAGATCGCGGTACATCGAGGCCTGGATATCGCGGCCGCCGAGACCGAGGGCGTAGTTGTAGACCTTGGGCGCCTTGTCCATCGTAGAGAGCACGGCGGAGACCTCGGTGCCGAGCACGCCGCCCATGCCGGGCGAAATCGCGCGGTCGATCACGATCAGCCGCTCGACGCCCTTCACCGCGTCGCGCAGCGCCTTGGCCGGGAACGGGCGGAAGGCGCGCAGCTTGACGATCCGGGCGGAGCCGACCTCGTCCTTGAACTCCTCGTGGCCCGCCATCATCGTGCCGACGACCGAGCCCATGGCGAGGATCGCCACCTTGGATTTCTTGTCGCCTTCGACGGTGAGCAGCCCGCCGGAGGCGCGGCCGAAGACCTTGGCGAAGGCCTTGTCGATCTCTTCGATCTTGCCGAGCGCCTTGCCCATGGCGGCGTGGTGCGAATGGCGCACCTCGGGGAACCAGTTGGGATCGACCAGCGTGCCGATCGAGCGCGGGTTGGCGGGATCGAGCTTGCCGGCAAATTCGAAGGGCGGGAGGAACTTGTCGACCTCGGCCTGGGAGGGCATGTCGATTACTTCCATCGTGTGGGTGAGGACGAAGCCGTCCATGTTGACCGCAACCGGCAGGTCGGTTTCCTGGGCGATGCGGAAGGCCTGGATCGTGGTATCGACCGCCTCCTGGTTGGAGATGCAGTGGAGCTGGATCCAGCCCGCGTCGCGCACCGCCATCGTATCGGACTGGTCGTTCCAGATGTTGAGCGGCCCGCCGACGGCGCGGTTGGCGATGGTCATCACCACCGGCACGCGGAGGCCGGCGATGTTGTACATCACCTCCGACATCAGAAGGATGCCCTGCGAGGCGGAGGCGGTGTAGGCGCGTGCCCCGGCCGCAGCCGCGCCGAGCACGACGGAGGCGGCGGAGAACTCGCTTTCGACGCTCACGAACTCGGTGTGCAGGTTGCCGTCGGCCACCAGCTTCGAGATGTTCTCGACGATATGGGTCTGCGGCGTGATCGGGTAGGCGGCGACCACGTCGGGCTTGGCCAGCGACACGGCGCGGGCGATGGCTTGCGAGCCTTCGAGGGCTTCACGCATCGGCTTTCTCCTTCCATGCGCCCTGCTCGACCGCCTGGGCGGCCTTGGCGATGAGCTCGAGGTTTTTCTCCAGCACCGGCCCGTGGAAGCGGCCCTTGAGCGCGGCGGCGAGTGCCTTCTGCGGCACATGTTCGGTGAGCGCGAGGAAGGCTGCGAGCAGCGCCGTGTTGGGGATCGGCTTGCCGATCACCTCGACCGCGAGTTCGGTCGCCGGGAGGGCGACGACGCGGGTCTTGAACCGGTCGAAGGCCGAGGCGGGCTTGCGGCTGTTCACCAGCATCGCGCCGCCCGGCTTGAGGCCTGCGGTGAGGTTGGGGTCCAAGAGCAGCGTGTCGTCCTGCACGATCATGAAATCGGGGGCGCGGACCTGGCTTCTGAGCGTGATCGGCTTGTCGTCGACCCGCACGAAGGCCATGACCGGCGCGCCGCGCCGCTCGGCGCCGAAGGCGGGGAAGGCCTGGCAGGTGAAGCCCGCCTCGAAGGCGGCCGCAGCGAGCAGATAGGCGGCGGCGACCGAGCCCTGCCCGCCTCGTCCGTGAATTCTGTATTCGATCATCGGTGGTCCCCTCGGGTTCCTGGCCCCGACGGACGCCCTGAACGCGCGCCGGTGGATTCGCCGGGTCGCGGGCAATGTGCGGAAGCCCCCCTGCCCTCACCATGATCTGTGACAAACCAAGGCGCGCTGAACGCGGATTTGACCGGGGTTTCTGCGCGCGGCGGATCGGGCGCGCAAGGATAGGTCGGACGAGACCGCGGGGGCGCAGGATTGTTCCGCGCCGGATTGTGGGGGCCGTGACGCGCCCGGCCGGCGCCGGGTCAGAACGACAGTTTGCGGGTGAGGATCAGGCCCAGCGAGGTCTGGTGCGCCGAGCCGGTCTGGACGATCGGGCTCGCCGCCGCGCCGCCGAGGAACATCTCATGGTCGATGGTGCCGATCAGCGCCCAGTTGTCGTCGAGCGCGTAGCGGGCCTCGAAATGGGCGGAGGCGGAGACGATGCCGGGGCCGGCGGAATAGGCGGCGAAGCTGCTGGCGCCGGCCTCGGCCGGGGTGACGTTGAAATAGGCGTCGAAATAGGGGGCGGTGGCGAACAGCGCGCGGGGGCCGGCGGAGAGCGAGAGCCGGTCGGACGGGGCGTATTTGAGATCGCCGCCGAATTCGGCGAGCTGGGCGTTGTGGCCGAAGAAGCCCTGGCGGATGTCGGCGAAGAGGCCGAAGCCTTCGCCCTCGTAGCCGAGGCCGCCGCCGAGCTCGACGGCGTAGCCGACATCCTCCATCCCAGCCAGTTCGGCGTGGTCGGCGGCGATGCGGGCGCCGACGAAGCGGAAGGCGCCGTGGGCGGAGAGGCCGGGCCTGGGCGGGCCGTCGCCGAAGCGGAACTTCCCGGTGGGGGTGATGCCGTAGTCGGCCGAGCCGAAATAGGCGGGGCCGAACTTGACGCCGGGGCCGAGCTGCACGGTGAAACCGCTGTCGCCCGCCTCGGCGGCGGTGGCGGCGATCGCAAGGGCAGCTGCGGTAAGGGCGCGGAGCATGGCGGGCTTCGGTCAGAGATCGCGGGCGATGCGCTCGGCGAGGTCGGTCCAGGCGGCTTCGTAGGCGGCGGCGATGTCGGGGGCGGCGCCTTCGGCGGCGGGGCGGGAGATATCGAACTGGCGGATGGTGCCGTAGCCGTTCTCGCGGCGGGCGGCGTAGTAGCCGGCAAGCCGGATCGCGCCGTCGTCGGCCGCGTACATGTGCTCGACCCGGACGGTGAGCTCGACGTCGGGGTAGCCTTCGAGCGGCCAGGGTTCGGCCGAGACCTGGGCGCCGGTGATGGTGGCGAGGTTGCGCACCATCGCGCCGGTCATGGCGCGGGCGGGCTCGTCGGCCCAGACCTTGCCCTTGGTCTCGACCAGGGTGCCGTCGGGGCCGCGGGTGGTGATCTCGGTGGCCTGGGCATAGGCGGGCAGCGAGATATCGCGCAGCATCACGGAGCGGGCGCGGGAAGCGACACGCAGATCGGAGCTCTTGGGGTCGACCACCACCTGCGGCGAGGTGGCGGCGCAGCCGGCGAGGGCGAGGAGCAGAACGGGAAGCAGGACCGGGGATTTCATCGCGTTACCTCCCTGTAATCAGCGAGCTGGGGTTGCGTTCGAGGCTGCGCGAGAGCGAGCGGAAGGCGTCGGCGGCTTCGGAAATGTCGCGGATCGCGCCGGTGAGCTCGACCTCGAAACGCGAGCCCGGCGCGTAGCCCGTGACCGCGCCCTGCAGCGTCTTCACCGCGTCGTCGAGCCGGGCGACGACATCGGGGAAGCTGCCGGTGGCGACCTCGATCGCCTTCAGCGAGCTTTCGGCGGCAGCGAGGGTCTGGTTGAGGCTCGTGACCGCGCCGCCCTCGCGCAGCTCGGCCAGTGCCTGGTTGAGCTCGTCGAGGGTGGCGACGATGGTCTCGGGCAGCGCGTCGATGCCCTCGTCCTGCAGCACCGTCTCTATCTGCTTCGCCAGCCGGTCGAGCGAGCCGGTGAGCTCGGCGAGCGGCATCTGGCGCATTTCGGCGGTGATCGCCTTCACGTCGTCGGCGAGCGCGGGGAGCCGGTCGGAGAAGGCGCCGATGCTCGCGGTGATCTCGTCGGAGCGTTCGAGCGCGGTCAGCAGGGTTTCGAGGCCCGGGCTGTTGCGGATCTGGTCGGCAAGGCCGCGCAGATCGGTGGTCGCTGCCTGGAAATCGGCCAAAGCGGTGGTGATCTCTTCGGAGCCCACGAGGGCGCGGGCGTCGTCGATCAGGCCGTTGGCATTGGCCGGGATCAGCAGCGCGTCGGGCGAGCCTGCGAGCTGCTGGACGCTGTCGAGCGCGCCGATGGCCGAGGTCATCAGCGCCTCGATCGGCAGATCGGAAATCCGGGCGACGAGGCCGTCGATGCCCTCGGTGGTGTCGCTCACCCGCGGGGCCGCGGTGGGCACGAGCGGATAGGGCGTCTGGCCCTCGACCAGCGCCGCGGGCTCGGCCTCGGCCTCCTGGAAAAACTCGAGAATGCGGGTCTGGCCGAGGATGCCTTCGGAGGCGAGGCGCAGGCGCAGGCCGCCGGCGATACGTTCGGCGAGCGCCGCGGTCTGTTCCCCGGTGGTGAGGCCCGGCGCGATGCCGAGGCGTTCGGGGATGATCTCGAGGTCGATCAGGAGCTGGACCGCGCCGGGCGTCGCGGGATCGCGGTAGCCGGTCACCGCGGTGACTTCGCCGACATTGGCACGGCCGTACCGCACGGCGGTGCCGGCGGCGAGGCCGGCGGCGTTCGGGTCGACCAGGGTCGAGACCGCGAGCTTGGTGCCGGCGCCTTCGAGCGCATCGTCGCGGGCGGCGCGCATGCTGTCGAACACATCGAACTGGTAGCCCTCGGTAATCGGCTGGCCGCCGGTCACCAGCGTGCCGAAGGTGACGCCGCCCTCGACCAGCGCGGCGAGGCTGTCCATGTTGAACGACACGCCCGAGGTGCCGATGTCGAGCGACAGGCCCGAGCTGTCCCAGAACCGCGTGGCGGTGGAGAGCCGGTTGTCGTAGGGCGCCTCGATGAAGGCGTCCCGGGTGACGACGAGGCCGCTTTCGGACAACACCGGCTTGCCGATCCAGCCTACCTCGATGCCGTTGAACAGCACCGGCGCGCCGGACGCGAGCTGGCCGCCGGAGCGGGAGCGCAGGGTGATCCTCGTGCCCTTCTGGCCGGGCGAGAACAGCGGCTGTTCGGTCAGGGCCTCGAAACTGTCGGCCTCGCCGGCGATCTCGCCATCCCAGCTGCCTTCGATGTAGACGCCGGAGAGCACCGTCGAGAGCCCGGTGATGCCGCGTGCGGTGACCTGCGGCTCGACCAGCCAGAATTCGGCCTCGTCGTCGACATAGGGGGCGATCTCCTTGTCGAGACGGATATGCACCTCGATGGCGGCGAGACCTTCGGAGAAGGTGACGTTCTCGACCGTGCCGACGTCGAGCTCGCGGAAGCGCAGCGGCGTCTGGCCGGCCTCGATGCCGCTCGCGGTCGGAAAGGTGACGGTGATCAGCGGACCGCGGTTGGCGTAGGTCTGCCAGACCATGCCGAGGGCCACCACCACGGCGAGCACGGGCATCACCCAGACCCAGGAAAAGCCCGTGGATTTCGGCATCGGCTGTGGGGTGGGAAGGTCTCGGTCGGTCATGTCCCGGACGGGGCCTCCTGCAAACGATCCCAGATCAGACGCGAATCGAAACTCTGGGCAGAGAGCATAGTGAACACCACCGACACGGCGAAGGAAACCGCCGCCACCCCGGGGTTGATGGTGGCGATGGCCTCGAACTGCACCAGCGCCGAGAGGATCGCCACCACGAAGACGTCGATCATCGACCAGCGGCCGATGAACTCGACCACCTCGTAGACGAGGTGGAGGTTGTGGGTATCGTGCCGGTGGCGGCGCGACAGGATCAGCGCGAGCCAGGCGATGGCGATGAACTTGCCGACCGGGATCACCACCGAGGCGGCGAAGACGATGGCGGCGATGCCGTAATTGCCGTAGTGCACGAGATCGGCGACGCCGCCGACGATGGTGCTCTCGGTGGTGTGGAAGAAGGCGGTGGTGCGCAGCATCGGATAGATGTTGGCCGGGATGTAGGCGACGAGGCCCGCGAGCCACCAGGCCCAGACCTTCTGCAGGCTCGCGGTATCGCGGCTTTCGAGCGCGGCGCCGCAGCGGGCGCACTGCCCCTGCCCCATCGGCGCCACCAGCCCGCAACTGCGGCAGGCGACGCGACCGGCGGCGCGCGCGGAGATCAGCGCTGGGCGGCTGTGAGCTCGGTCCATAGCGTATGCCTGCACATGAAGGTTTCCTGATAGGCCGAGAACAGCACCACGGCGGCGAGCACCCAGAAGGCGGGGCCGATGCCGATGGTGGCGAGGCCTGCGAGTTTGACCAGCGCGACGGCGACGCCGATCATGAAGACTTCGGCCATCGCCCAGGGTTTGAGCGCGATCGCCCATCTGAGCGCGAGGGCCGCGCCGGGCAGCGCCGGCCGGGCCGCCACAACCGGGCCGAGGGCGAAGATGAGGAGAAGAAAGCGGGTGAGCGGCAGCACGAGGATGAAGCCGAGCACGGCGAAGGCGAGCGGCACCATCACCCCCTCGGCGAAGCCCGAGACGACATCGACCAGCGAGGCGGAATTGGTCCGGGTGCCTTCGGAGAGATTGAGAAACGGCAGAAACATCGACAGGCCCATCAGGATCGTCGAGGTCAGCGCGAGGCCGACGACCTGCACGATGGCCTCGCGCTTGCCATAGGTCATGCGGTGGCCGCAGCGGATACAGGCGGTGGTCTCGGCGGCGGTGGACCCGTCGACCCGGTACATCGTGTCGCAGATCGGACAGGCGATGATCTGTTCGTCGGCGGACATGTTCCGTCCTTTCCCCCCGCGCCCTGCGGTCTGCGCCTTCGCGCCCGGCGGCGGCCGACAGCGACCGGCGCCCCGGCCGTCGCGGGGCCTCGCGCGGAATGTTCTTGATAACAGCCCGGGCGGGCGGCGGCAATCGGGCAGGACGGAGGGGCGGTGCGCAGGCGCCGGACCGGCGGGTGGCCCAGGCAAGGGACCGGCGATTGGAGGCCGGAGCGGGCCCGGGAGCTGGGGGCGGAGTGGAGGGGGATGGTGGGCGACCCTGGAATCGAACCAGGCATGGGTCTCCCCGGCGGAGTTACAGTCCGCTGCCGCACCTTGCAGC
>JAGRMO010000048.1 GCA_020441205.1 Maritimibacter sp. | reverse complement strand
CTCGTCCTGCGGCGTGTGCATCGACGAGATCATGTCGACGAGCCCCGAGGCCACCGCCTCGACCATCGCCATCCGGTCGTCTTCCGAGCGCAGGGGCGGCTTCAGCTTGAAGAAGGTCCGGTAATCGCCGATGTCGAGCTCGTTGAGGGTGAGGTGATGGATGTTGACACCGGCGGTCACGTCGAGCCCGGCGCGTTTCGCCCGTTCCAGCACCGGCAGCGCGACGGCGGCCGACAGGCTGTCGGCGTGGTAGCGCGCACCGGTCATCTCGACCAGCGCCATGTCGCGCTCGAGCCCCATCCGCTCGGCGATCGGCGAGACCGCGGGCAGGCCGCGGAGCGAGGCGAATTTTCCGCTGGTCGCCGCCGCGCCCTGCGACAGGCCCGGCTCCTGCGGGTGCGCCATCACCAGCGCGCCGATGCTGCGGGCGTAGGTGAGCGCGCGGGAGAACACCTTGGGGTCGGTCACCACATGGTCGCAATCGGTGAAGGCGACGGCGCCGGCATCCATCAGGAAGCCGATCTCGACCATCTCGCGCCCGGCGCGGCCCTTGGTCAGCGCGGCCATCGCATAGACCCGCACCGGCGCGAGCTCGCGGGCGCGGCGGGTGACGAAGTCGAGCGTCTCGGGCATGTCGATCGCCGGAGTGGTGTCGGGCCGGGTGACCATCGTGGTCACGCCGCCCGCCGCAGCGGCGGCGCCGGCGGTGCGGAAGCTTTCCTTGTGGCGTTCGCCGGGCTCGCCGATCTTGACGCCGATGTCGACGATCCCCGGCGCCAGGCAGCGGCCGGCGCAATCGACGATGTCGCCCGCGGGAGCGAGATCGCGCCCGACGATCACGCCCTCGGTCACGGTGAGGCTGCCGCGGGTTTCGGTGCCCGCCTCCGGGTCGATCAACCGGGCGTTGGTGAAGGTCGTCGTTGGTGGTGTCATGTCCGGTCCGCGATGGCTCCCAGCAGGATCTCGCGGACCGCCTTGGCGTCGTCAAGCCGGTCGAGCCGCAGCCTGGTCTCGCCGGCGGCAATGTCGAGCCCGCCGCTTCTGATCTCGGCGCTCAGCGCGGGCCCCAGCGCGACCTCGGTCCGGTAGGGGCCGGCGAGCGACAGCACCCGGCGGTCGGTGATCGCGTAGGCGGTGCGCCTGTCGCGCGACCTGGCATAGCGGCGGTCGAGAAGCGTGAGCTTGAGGCCCATGTAGGTGAGGAAGGCGGCGGTGCCGATCAGCCCGTAGATCAGCAACCGGACGGTTTCGATATGGCCCCTGTAGATCCCGAGGAAGTAGGCGATGAGCAGCAGGAGAATTGTGGCGCTGTAGAGCAGGAACGCGATCAGGTTGGCCCGGCGCGAGATCGGCCGGCCGGGCTTCGGGTGGCCCTGCCAGACCAGGCTTTCGCCAGCCTCCAGCGCCTTCGAGATATCGGGACGCACGTCGCTCATGTCGCACCTTCGGATCTGCGCAGCTTGCGCATCAGGGAGTAGACCTTCTCACCGTCTTCGATGCGTTCGAATCCGACGTCGACCGTATAGCGCCGTCCTTTGCCGCCGCGGCGATCCTCGCGGGCGAAGTGAAGTGTGGGCGGCTGATCGTCGGTCAGGGTGAGCTGGGTGTTTTCGGTGATCGGGTAATGTTTGAGCTGGCGACCACGCAACGGCAGGTCGGTCGCGATGAAGGCGCGCCGGTCGGTCAGCGTGTACCAGGTGCGGCGGCGCCGGATCGTCGGGCCGAGGACGGCCGACCAGAACATCACGATGCCGACCGAGAAATGGATGAGGCCGAACATCCAGAAACTGCCGCCGGCCTGCGCGGCAAGGGTCATCCAGAACACCGCGAAGCCCGAGAAGAACAGCGAGAACGCGGCGGTGCCGATCTGACCTGGGGCGAAATACAGCCCCGCTTGCGGCCGGCCCTGCCAGAGGATCCGCTCGCCCGGGTCGAGGATACCTTCCCAGCCGGGCGCGGTGGTGTCAGGTGTGGTGTCGGCGGTGTCGGTCATGCGTTGCCTGTCGGCGCTCCCGCTTCCCGGTATAGGGGCGGCCGGGTCAGGGGGCAATGGCGGCGATGGCGCCGGGCGTTCGTCCGAAGGATCAGCCGCGGCCCGCGCGGATCGTCGCCGCGACGGCCTTTGGATCGGCCTGGTACTTGATGAGGTATTTGTCGCCCGTGCGGGTGATGACCTGGGCGGCCGAGATGATGGTCCGCACGTCGGCGATCTCGGTGCGGGGAATGATCATTCCGGTGGGCGAGAGCAGGCGACGGTCGGTGAGCTGCCAGGTCTGCTCGACCGCTTCAGAATAGACGTAGACGCCGCGGATCGCGATGGCGAGCAACGCTCCGACCGCGCCGGTCCAGGCATGGGGATTGCCCATCGCCATCAGCACCGCCGTCGCCCCGACCGCACCAATGGCGGCGAGCATGGCGTGTTCCTTGATATAGGTCGCCGGGTGACCGCTGAACTTGGCGACCAGGGTCTCGCCATCGGCGAGGGCGGGCAGCGGTTGGGTCATCGGGAGGCTCCGGCTTGGGTCGCGCGGGAAATACAGGTTTTGGCCCGGCTAGGCCAGAGCGAGCACGACGAGCACCAGCGCGGCGAGGGCCGCGAGGGTGATCGCGAGGCCCCGGCGCAGGGCAGGCGACGGCCGCGAGGCGCCGGCGGGGCCGGGAAGGACGCCCTCGGTGCTGAGGCCGGCGGCCAGCGGCGCCGCCGGGGCGAGGTGCTGGGCGACGCTGTAGTGACCGATGAAGCGCAGCGGCAATCTGGGCGCAAAGGCGCCGGGGCGTTCGATGAGTGCCCGGTCGTGGACGATCACGGCGACAGCGTGCAAACCATCGAGCTTGCCCGCATCGGCCTCGACCTGGGCCTGGTCCATCCCGAGCGCATCCGCGAGGAACTTGCGCAGCCCGTGCTTGCCGAGGTCGTCGGGTTCGAACACCTGCACATGGGCCGGGTCGAGCGGCCCGGCGCCGAGGGCGTCTTCCATCGGCCACGGCCGCGCCGGGCCGTTCGGACGCGGCGGTGCCCAGGCTTCGACCTGATCGGCCGGCAGGTGCAGGGCGAAGAGCCAGAGTTCGCGCAGCCCGCGATCCGGGCCAAAGGCAAGCGGATCTGTCATCTCGTTACCCCACCCGGTCGGCCGCCCGTGCTGTTGCGCATGTCATTCTGCAGCTCCTGCACCATGGCCCAGACCTTTTCCGCCTCCGAGATCCGCAGGAACCCGGCGGCGAAATACTGCTTCACGTCGTTCAATTTGACACCCTCGTCCTCGAAAGCGAAGATCACCGACCCGGGCGTGCCAGCGCGCAGTTCATAGTCGCCGTCGGGCTCGATCTCGAAGACTTTCAGCCTGCGCACCAGGCCTGGCAGGGCGATGCCGAGGATCGCACGCTGGTTGGTCAGCGTATAGAAGCTATGGCGTCGTTTGAAATTGGGCCACCAGGACTGTTTGAGGGTGAACAAAAGGCCGAGGCCGAGGAAGAACGCAGCGAACGAGATGTCCGAAGTATCGCCATCGCGAAGCGTCACCGCGAACATCGCCAAGCCGACGACGGAAATGAAGACCCCGGCGCCAATGGCCAACCGGCGGCTCGGGTCGAGGTGGAAGGCCGGGTCCGGCTGGCCCTGCCAGAGCACCGTTTCGCCCTCGCGCAGGATGCCCTCCCACTCGGCCGCGCTCACACCAGCACGCCTTCCGGCTCGCTTCCGGCCCGTAGGTTGCGCGCGAGCAGGTCCATCGCCGCCATCCGCACCGCGACGCCCATCTCGACCTGTTCCTGGATCACCGAGCGGTTGATGTCGTCAGCGATGGTGCCGTCGATCTCGACGCCGCGGTTCATCGGACCGGGGTGCATCACGATGGCGTCGGGCTTGGCATAGGAGAGTTTCTCGGCATCGAGGCCGAAGCGATGGTAATACTCGCGTTCGGAGGGGATGAAACCGCCATCCATCCGCTCCTTCTGCAGCCGCAGCATCATCACCACGTCGGCGCCCGCAAGCCCCTCGCGCATGTCGTCGAACACTTCGACGCCGAAATCGCCGATCCGCGCCGGCATCAGCGTGGGCGGGCCGACGAGGCGGACGCGGTTTTCCATCTTGCCCAGCAGGAGCAGGTTCGACCGCGCCACGCGGCTGTGGGCGATGTCGCCGCAGATCGCGACGGTAAGGCGGTGCAGCCGGCCCTTCTCGCGGCGGATGGTGAGCGCGTCGAGCAGCGCCTGGGTCGGGTGTTCGTGGCGGCCGTCGCCGGCGTTGAGCACGGCGGCGTTGACCTTTTCGGCGAGCAGGTTGACAGCGCCCGAACTCGGGTGACGCACCACCAGCAAATCGGGGTGCATCGCGTTGAGGGTGAGCGCGGTGTCGATCAGCGTCTCGCCCTTTTTGATCGACGAGGCCTGCATCGCCATGTTCATCNNACGTCGGCGCCGAGGCGCTTGCCGGCGATCTCGAAGCTTGCCTGGGTGCGTGTCGAGTTCTCGAAGAACATGTTGATCTGCGTACGCCCGCGCAGCGTGGCCTTGAGGCTTTCGAGGTTGCCGCGGTTGCGGTTGATCTCGGCGTATTTGTCAGCGAGGTCGAGGATCGTGGTGATCTCGGCCGGGTTCAGCGGCTCGATCCCGAGCAGGTGGCGGTGGCGGAAGGACATCGGCAAACCCTCTTTGCCAACGGGTGTAGCCTCGCGGGGGAAGCGCGGCAAGCCGTCGGGCAGGACAGACCTGCCTTGGCCGCTTGCCCTGAGCGGCGCAATCCACTACCTCGCGGGGCCTCGCCCGCCGGAGCCCGCCCATGCCAACGCTTGCCATAGATTTCGGAACTTCGAATTCGGCCGCCGCCGTGCTGGAGGGCGGCGCACCCCGCCGGATCGCGCTGGAGGCGGGTGCCGACACGCTGCCGACGGCAGTGTTCTTTCCCGCGGACGGCGGACGGATGCTGATCGGCACCGAGGCGGCGGCGGCGCTCATCGAGGGCGAGGACGGGCGCTACATGCGGGCGCTCAAAAGCGTGCTGGGCACGTCGCTGTTGCACGAGGCGCGTCCCTTCGGCGGCAAGCGGCGCACGCTCGCCGAGGTGGTGACCGGCTTTGTCGCGGAGGTGAAGGCGCGGGCCGAGGCCGCGACCGGCCAAAGGTTTGCCCGCGCGCTTTCGGGGCGCCCGGTACATTTCCACTCCGACGATCCCGCCCGCGACGCTCAGGCCGAATGCGATCTTCACGCCTGCTACCTCGCGGCCGGGTTCGAGGCGGTCGAGTTCCGCTTCGAGCCGGAGGCGGCGGCGCTCACCGCCGTCGGCCTTGCGCGTGACGGCAAACTCGGCCTTGTCGTCGACATCGGCGGCGGCACCTCGGATTTCTCGGTGTTCCGGGTTACCGGCGGCCAGGTCGAGATCGTTGCGAGCCATGGGATCCGGCTGGGCGGCACGGACTTCGACCAGGCGCTGTCGCTGGCCGAAGCGATGCCGCTGCTGGGGCTCGGCGGGCAGCTCACCCGCACGCTGGGCGAGGGGTTGCTGCCGGTGCCGAAGGCGATCTACGTCGATCTCGCCACCTGGGCGAAGATCCCGTTCCTCTACAGCCGCGACACCGAGCGGACGGTCGAAGACCTCGTGCGCCACGCGGTGGAGCCTGAGAAGCTCCGGCGGCTCGAGACAACGATCAGGGAGCGGCACGGGCACGCGCTCGCCTTCGCGGTCGAGGCCGGCAAGATCGGCGCGAACGGTGGCGCGCGGGCCGGGATCGACATGGGGATGATCGCACCCGGTCTGTCGCATCCGGTGACGCCCGGGGCGCTGGCCGCGGCGCTCGCGCCGTTCCGCGACGTTCTGCGCGGGGCGCTCTATGCCACGTTGATGCAGGCGGGCACCGCGCCCGCCGGGATCGGCACGGTGGTGCTGGTGGGCGGGTCGAGCCTCATGGGGATGATCGGCGAGGTGGTGTCGGAGGTTTGCCCGGGCGCGCGGCAGGCGCGGGCCCAGGCCTTCACCGCGGTGGTCGACGGGCTCGCGCTGGCGTCCGCCTGACGGCTTGCTGCCCCCCGGCCCGCAGCCTAGCTTGGGGCCATGGAATCGTCCCTGGACTGGCATGGCGCGAAGGCGCTTCTGGAATGGTATGTCGAGCTCGGCGCGGTCGACGCGGTGGGCGACGTGCCGATCGACCGCTACGGGCTGGCCGAGGCGACGCCTGCAGCCCAGAAGCGGCGCGCGCCGGAGCCTGCGGCCACCTCGCCCGGACCCGGCCCCGTTCCGGTCGCCGCGTATCACCATGTGGCCGAAGCGACGGCGCTGGCCGGTGCCGCACAGGATCTCGAAGCGCTGGCCGAGGCGATGCGGGGGTTCGAGGGGCTCGAACTCAAGAAGGGCGCGCGCAACTTCGTCTTCGCCGACGGCACTCCAGGTGCCCGCGTGATGATCCTCGGCGAAGCGCCGGGGGCCGAGGAAGACCGGATGGGCCTGCCCTTCGTCGGGCGCGCAGGCCAGCTCCTCGACCGGATGCTCGCCGCCATCGGGCTTGCCCGCAACCACCCGGATGCGACGCGCGCGGTCTACATCAGCAATATCCTGCCCTGGCGGCCGCCGGGGAACCGGACGCCCACGCCACAGGAAATGGCGATGATGGTGCCGTTCGTGCGCCGGCACATCGCGCTCGCCGATCCGGAAGTCTTGATCCTGATGGGCAATACGCCCTGCGGCGCTCTGCTCGGGCGCGCCGGCATACTCAGGATGCGGGGCAACTGGACGCAGGCCGAGGGCCGCCCGGTGATGCCGATGACCCATCCGGCCTATCTGCTGCGCAACCCCGCGGCCAAGCGCGAAGCCTGGGCGGACCTGCTCGAGATCCAGGCCAAACTGAAGGAGACTCCATGAAGATCCTCGCCTTTTCCGATCTCCACCTCGCCCGCGCCCGGGCCGAGGAGATCGTCGCCGCGAGCCGGGTGGCCGATGTGGTGATCGGCGCCGGCGATTTCTGCAACATGCGCAAGGGGATCGCCGAGGCGATGGGGCTGATCGCGGGAATCGAGAAGCCGCTGGTGCTGGTGCCCGGCAACAACGAAAGCCTCGAAGAGTTGGCGATGGCCGCGCCGCCGGGCGCATTTGTGCTACATGGTGACACAATTTCGATTGACGGCGTGACCTTCTTCGGGATTGGCGGCGGTATCCCGGTGACGCCCTTCGGTGCCTGGAGCTGGGACGTGCCGGAAGAGGAGGCGGCCGAGCTGTTCGAGGCCGCGGTGGGGGCCGACGTGATCGTCTCGCACTCGCCGCCCAAGGGCATCGCCGACCGTATCGGCACCGGCCTTTCGGTCGGCTCGACCGCGGTGCGCGACGCGGCCCAGACGATCCAGCCGAAGCTGCTGGTCTGCGGCCACATCCACGATTGCTGGGGCGAAGAGGGGATGATCGGCGCGACGCGGGTCAAGAACCTCGGGCCGAGTGTGAACTGGTTCGACCTTTAGGCAAGCCCGGACGCCCCGGAAGGAAAGCAGCATGGCCCAGATCACCGACGCCGACGCCCGCGCGTTCATCCCCGTCCGCATCGCCATCCTCACCGTGTCCGACACCCGCACACTCGCTGACGACCGCTCGGGCGACACGCTCGTCGCCCGTCTGGAGGCGGCGGGGCATGTGCTCGCGGCTCGCGATATCGTGCGCGACGACCGCACCGTGATCGCAGCGCGGCTCCGCGCCTGGAGCGAGGACCCCGGGATCGACGTGGTGATCTCGACGGGTGGCACCGGGCTTACGGGGCGTGACGTCTCCGTCGAGGCGCATCGCGACGTCTACGAGAAGGAGATCGACGCCTTCGCGACGATCTTCGCGCTGGTGAGCTACCAGAAGATCGGCACTTCGGCGGTGCAGAGCCGGGCCACCGGCGGCGTCGCCAACGGCACCTATCTGTTCGCGCTGCCGGGCTCGACCGGTGCCTGCAAGGACGCTTGGGACGAGATCCTCGCGCCCCAGCTCGATTACCGCCATCCGCCATGCAATTTCGTCGAGATCTTTCCCCGGCTCGACGAGCACAAGCGACGGAAATGAGCGCGCGGGGCGTTTGATCTCGTAACGGCCTTGTCAATTTTGTCCGATTGCGCGCGTTTCGACAGGCCGTCATGCTTTGCGCCGGGATCAAAGGGGATCGATGCGGATGAGATTTCTGCGCCGCAGCCTGACCGGGCTTTTTCTCGTCGCGGTGACGCTGGCGCTCATCGCGCTCGCGGCCCAGACCGTCCGTTCGGCGATCGAGGAGCGGATGGCGCAGGAGAGTTTTGCCCGGCCAGCGCGCGAGCGTGTCTATGCCGTCAACGTGGTCACGGCCAAGCCCGAGCGGATCGTCCCGGTGCTGGAGGCGTTCGGCGAGGTGCGGGCGACGCGCCAGCTCGAAGTGCGCACGACCACCGGCGGGCAGGTGATCGAGATCGGCCAAGGCTTCGAGGAAGGCGGTCGGGTGCAGGCGGGGCAGCTCCTGGTGCGGGTCGATCCCTCCGATCTCGAAGATGCGCTGGCGCTGGCCGACACCGATCTGGCGGAGGCCGAGGCGGAAGTGCGCGATGCGACGGCGGCGCTCGACATCGCCGCGGATGACCTTGCCTCGGCCCGGGCCCAGGCGGAGCTGCGCGCCCAGGCGCTGGCTCGGCAGCAGGATCTGTCGCGGCGCGGGGTCGGGACCGAGGCGGCCACCGAAACGGCGGCGCTCGCGGCGGCGGCGGCCGACCAGGCGGTTCTGTCGCGCCGCTCCGCGCTCGCGAATGCGGAAGCGCGGGTCTCGACCGCCGAGAACACCCTCGACCGGCGCCGGATCGCCCGCGCGGAGGCCGAGCGGCGGTTGAGCGAAACCCAGGTGACCGCGCCGTTTGCCGGCGCGCTGTCGGGCGTGTCGTTGGTCGAGGGTCGGCTGGTCACCGCCAACGAACAGATCGCGACGCTGGTCGACCCCGCGGCGCTCGAAGTGTCGTTCCGGCTGTCGACCGCGCAATACGCGCGGTTGGTCGACGGCGCGGGCGATCTCATCCCGGCCGAGGTGACGGTGCGGCTCGCTGTTTCCGGCGTCGATCTGGTCGCGACCGGGACGATCGACCGCGAAAGCGCCGAAGTGGGCGAGGGGCTGACCGGGCGGCTCCTGTTCGCGCGGCTCGGGACGGCGGCAGGGTTCCGCCCGGGCGATTTCGTGACCGTCGAAGTCCGCGAACCGGCGCTCGACGATATCGTCGCGCGTCCCTCCTCGGCGGTGGATGCCGCGAGCACGGCTCTGGTGCTCGGCGCCGACGACCGACTGGAGGAATTGCCGGTCGAGATCCTGCGCCGGCAGGGCGACGCGGTGCTGGTGCGCGCCGGCGCCCTCGGCGGACGAGAAGTGGTGACCGAGCGTACGCCGATGCTCGGCGCCGGAATTTCAGTGCGCCCGTTCCGCCCCGGCGCGGTGGCGGCGGGAGCCCAGGACGGCGCCGGGGCTGGCGCCGCGACGAGCGAAGCGACCATCGCCCTCGATGCCGACCGGCGCGCTGCGCTCATCGCCTTCGTCAACGACAACACGCGGATGCCGGCGGAGGCGAAGGACCGCATCCTCAAGCAGCTCGAAGCCGACGAGGTGCCGGTCTCGGTGGTCGAGCGGCTCGAATCCCGGATGGGGGGCTAGGCGATGGCCCGTGCCCCCGCCGCCGGACACGGTCTGCTCAGCTACTTCACGCGCCACGCCACCGTAGCGAACCTGTTGCTCGTCGTGCTGATCGCGGTCGGCGCTGCGACGTTGCCGAAGATGCGGGCGCAGTTCTTTCCCGACGTGGTGGTCGACAACGTCCGGGTCAGCGTGAGCTGGGACGGGGCCGGGGCCGACGATATCGACGCGGCCATCGTCCAGCCGCTGGAGCCCGCGCTGCTGGCCGTCGAGGGCGTGACCTCGAGCGCGGCGCGGTCGACCGAAGGGCGGGCGCGGATCACGCTGGAGTTCGAACCCGGCTGGGACATGTCGCGCGCGGCGGCGGATGTCGAGGAGGCGGTGGGCGGGGTGAGCACCCTGCCCGAGGATGCCGACCCGCCCGAGGTGACGCGCGGGGCCTGGCGCGACCCGGTGACGGACGTGGTCGTCTCCGGCCCGGTCGGGGTCGACCAGCTCGCGCGCTTCGCCGACGAGATGGTCGCGCGGCTGTTCGTGGACGGCGTGACGCGCACCACGATCCAGGGCGTCGTGGCGCCGCGCACGGTGGTCGAGGTGACTTCAGGCGCGCTCATCCTCAACGACGTGACGATGAGCGAGATCGCCGCGGCCATCGGCGAGGAGGCGGCGACCGATCCCGCCGGCAATGTCGCCTCCGGCGCGGCCCGGGTGCGCACCGGCGTCGCGAAGCGCACGAAGGACGACATCCTCGCCATCGTGCTGCGGTCGAACCCGGACGGATCCAAGCTCACGGTGGGCGACGTGGCGAATGTCTATGTCGAGGGGATCGACCGCAACGTCGCCTATTATGTCGGCGAGACCCGCGCCGTCACCATCAGCGTGAGCCGCTCGGCCCAGGGCGACGCGGTGCGGATGCAGCACATCGTCGAGGACGTGGCCGAGGAGATGGCGCGCAGCCTGCCCGCGGGCGTGCAGATCGAGCTCATCCGCACGCGGGCCGAGCTCATCACCGGGCGGCTGGAGATCCTGATCCAGAACGGCGCGCTGGGGCTCGGGCTGGTGCTGCTGCTGCTGTTCCTGTTCCTCAACAGCCGCACCGCCTTCTGGGTCGCGCTCGGCATCCCGGTGTCGATGCTGACGGCGGTGAGCCTGATGTATGCCTTCGGGCTCACCTTCAACATGATCTCGCTGTTCGCGCTCATCATCACTCTGGGCATCGTGGTGGACGACGCCATCGTGGTGGGCGAGCACGCCGATTTCCGACACCGACATCGCGGCGAGGATGCGTTGACCGCGGCCGAGACGGCGGCGCGGCGGATGTTCGCGCCGGTCTTCGCCTCGACGCTGACCACGATCATCGCCTTCTACGGGCTCACCGCCATCGGCGGGCGGTTCGGCGACATGATCGAGGACATTCCCTTCACCGTGATCGCGGTGCTTTCCGCCTCGCTCTTGGAGTGCTTCCTGATCCTACCCAACCATATGGCCCATGCGATCACGCATTCGGGGGCACAACATTGGTACGACTGGCCGTCGCGGCAGGTGAACCGGGGGTTCCGATGGCTGCGCGAACATGCGTTCCGCCCCGGCGTGCGGCTGGTGGTGATGGCGCGCTACCCGGTGCTCGCGGCCGCGGTGCTCGTGCTCGCGAGCCAGGTGGCGCTGTTCATCAAGGGCGACGTGACCTTCCGGTTCTTCAACGCGCCCGAGCAATCGGACGTGACCGCGAACTTCGCCATGGCGCCGGGCGCCACCCGCGACGACACGATCGCGATGGTGGCGATCCTGCAGAAGGCGGTGGACGATTACGGCGCCGAGCTCGCCGAGACGCATGGGGCCAACCCGGTGGTCTATGTGCTGGGCCAGGTCGGCGGCAACGCGGGCCGCGGGCTGGCATCGGCGGAAGACAAGGAGGCCGAGCTCCTGGGCGCGGTGTCGATCGAGCTGATCGACGCCGATCTCAGGCCCTATTCCTCGTTCACCTTCGTGAGCGAGCTGCAGGACCGGGTGCCGCAGCATCCGATGCTCGAAGAGTTGAGCTTTCGCGGCGGCCGCTTCGGCCCCGGCGGCGACGCGCTCGACGTCGAGCTGACCGGCGCGGATGCCGAGACGTTGAAGGCAGCGGCCGAGGCGCTGAAGACGGCGGTGGCGCAGTTCCCCGAGGTTTCAGCGGTCGAGGACAGCCTCGCCTATGACAAGGTCGAGCTGGTGCTCGACCTCACCGCGCAGGGCAAGGCGCTGGGCTTCACCATCGACGCCATCGGGCGCGAACTGCGCAACCGGCTCGGCGGGGTCGAGGCGGCGAGCTATCCCGACGGGATGCGCTCGGCCTCGATCGTGGTCGAGCTGCCCGAGGACGAGCTGACCGCCGATTTCCTCGATGCCACGATGATGCGGACCACCTCCGGCGCCTATGTGCCGCTGTCCGACATCGTGACGGTGACCTCGCGCTCGGGCTTCTCGACCGTCAGCCGCGAGAACGGCCTGCGCATGGTCGAGGTCACCGGCGACATCGACGAGACCGACCCCGACCGCGCCACCGAGATCACCCGGATCATCGAGGACGAGATTCTGCCGGAGATTGCCGAGGCGCACGGCGTCGAGTTCCGCATCGCCGGCCTGTCCGAACAGCAGGACGAGTTCCTGACCGACGCCCGTTTCGGGCTCATCATGACGCTCATCGGCATCTTCATCACGCTGGCCTGGATCTTCTCGAGCTGGACCCGGCCGCTGGTGGTCATGGCGATCATCCCCTTCGGCCTCGTCGGCGCGATCTGGGGGCATTACATCTGGGACATGCCGATGAGCATGTTCTCGATCGTCGGCCTCATCGGCATGGTCGGAATCATCATCAACGATTCCATCGTGCTGGTCTCGACCATCGACGAATATGCGCGCGACCGGGGCCTCGTGCCCGCCATCGTAGATGCGGTGGCCGACCGGCTGCGCCCGGTGTTCCTCACCACCGCGACCACGGTGCTCGGCCTCGCGCCGCTGCTCTACGAAAGTTCGAGCCAGGCACAGTTTCTCAAGCCCACGGTGATCACGCTGGTCTACGGTCTCGGCTTCGGCTTCGTCCTCGTGCTTCTGGTGGTGCCGGCGCTGGTCGCGGCGCAGGAAGACGTGGCCCGCCAGTTGCGCGCCCTCCGGCGGCTGTGGAAGCTGCGCCACCGCGGCGCGCGCGCCGCCGGGCTCGCGGTGCTGGCGGCGGCGGGGATGCTCGTCGCGCTGTTCGCCGCGACGCTCGGTTCGGTCGCGGTGAGCGGGGCGCTGCCGCTGGGGCTGATGCCGGAGGCGGGGCCGGTGCTGGCAACGGTGGTGTTCGTCGCCGGGGCGGCAGTCATCGTGTTGGGAACCTGGGCGGTCGCGGCGCTCCTGCATCTGCGCTGGATGCGCCGTCAACACCCCGCCTGACGGTGCCGCGGCGGGGTTTCAGTCCGCCGTCTCGCAGCCTTCGATGTCCACGCCGCGCCCAGCGGCAAGGACGGTGAGACGCAGGGTTTCGGTATCGAGGTCGAACGGCTTAGCCGAGGGCGGCACAAGGTCGGCCTCGGCCGAGAGCCGCCCCTCGGCCCGTGCGGTCATCGCTTCCGACACCCAGATCGTGCGGTCGGCCGGCTCGACGACGAGGTATTCGTCGGCGCCGACGCTGGGCATGTCGATTTCGACCGTGACCCTCAGCCCGTCAGAGATTTCCTCGATGCGGCACTTGACCGCGGCGACGCCGGCTTCGGCCTCGGTGTCGGGCCGGGCCGAAAGGGCGGCGGCGATGCGGGCGTCCTCGCCGGTGGTATCGGCCGGCAGGCTGGCCGCGACCTCGGCGGTGAGCGGCATGCAGATGTCGTCGCAGACCCCCATGTTGAGCGCGCCGGTCAGGGCTACATCGGCGTCGGGGTCGACCGGCAGGATCTCCATCGGCAGGATCAGCTCTTCGTGGTAGCCGAGCGTGGTCATCCCGTTCGAGGTGACCACTTCCGGCACCGGCCAGACGTAGCGCACTGCCTTGACGTTGTCGGACCCGGTCCAGTCGAAATCGGGCGGAATACCGGCCTCGCCCGGCGCGCGCCAATAGGTCTTCCAGCCGGGATCGAGCGCAATGCGGAGCGCGGCCATGTGGGTGCCGTCGGCCAGACGCCATCCGGGCAGGATCTCGACCACGGCATGCGGATCAGGCACCGGGTTGGCAACAGCGGGGCCTGCCGCGGCAAGCGACAGGCCGAGGGAAACGATCACGGTTTTCATTCCCCCGATATAGGGCAGTGCCGTCCAAGGTCACATCACATCTGCGGGAAAGCGCTGAGAGGTCGCACCCCTCTTGTCATCCCCCCCGCCCTGCCCCCATCATCGTCTCATGGTCACCGCGGACGCACCCCAGGATCTGGCCGGCTCGCTGCTCATCGCCATGCCCGGCATGGGCGACCCCCGCTTCGAGCACACGGTCGTATTTCTCTGCGCCCATTCGAAAGAGGGCGCGATGGGGCTCATCGTTAACAAGCGGGTGCCAGAGATCGGGCTCGACGACCTGCTCGACCAGCTCAAGATTGACCGGGGCAGCGCCAGCCGGGGACGGGTGGTGCATTTCGGCGGCCCGGTCGAGGGCGCGCGCGGCTTCGTGCTGCACTCGAGCGACGCGCCCGAGTATCCGGCGACGCTGAAGGTGGACGACACCTTCGCGATGACCGCGACGCGCGACATCCTCGTCGACATCGCCCGCGGCACCGGCCCGCGCGCGACGCTGACCGCGCTCGGCTATGCCGGCTGGGGGCCGGGCCAGCTCGAGAGCGAGCTTCGGCAGAACGCCTGGCTCACGGTCGCGGCCGACGCGGCCATCGTGTTCGACCCCGACGACAGCGCGAAATGGGCGCGGGCACTGAAGGCGCTGGGGATCGACCCCCTGCTGCTGTCGTCCGGGGGCGGTACGGCCTAGGTCTGAGGGGTGTCGAGCGCCGGCCCGTCGAAGACCCGGGCGAGGCGCACCACCTTGCCGACGAAATCCTGCGCCCCGTCGCCCAGGGTCTGCAAGAGCTCTTCCTGGTAGGCGGCGGCGATCGGCGCCAGCGTGTCGATCAGGTCGATCCCCTTGCGGGTCAGCGAGAGTTCGACCAGACGGCGGTCCTGCGGATTGACCATCTTGGTGATGTAGCCCGCCGCTTCGAGCCGCGAGGCCGCGCGGCTGACCTTCGGCTTGTCCATCCCCACCCGGTCATGGATCTCGCGCACCGAGACGGCCGCCTCCTGGCTCAGGTGCGCCATCACCCGCCATTCGGCGACCGAGATGCCGTAGCGGTCGCGGTAATGTTGCGAGAAGCCGGCGCTGACCCGGCGGGACAATTCCGAGAGCTGGTAGGGGAGGAAACTTTCGAGGCTGAAATCGGTCACGGGGGGCTCCGTCTGTCTCGGTCTGTAATGTTTGCAACGATATGAGCCGAGGCGGCGGAAAATCGCAAGACAAACGGGCTTGCGCAATCGCCGCGGGCCGTGCCAACTGGCCGTCTGTCCGGCGGAGGTGGGAATGAAAGCAGGGATCGTCACACTCATCGCGGGCTATGTGCTGAGCCAATTCTACCGCGCCTTCCTCGCGGTTCTCGCGCCGGCGCTCGAGGCCGATCTCGGGGCCACACCGGAGGGGCTCGGGCGTGCCTCGGGCCTGTGGTTCCTCGCTTTCGCGGCGATGCAGATCCCGGTGGGCTGGGCGCTCGATACCATCGGGCCCAGGCGCACCGCCGCGGTCTTGCTTGGCGTCGGAGCCGGCGGCGGGGCCGTGGTCTTCGCGCTGGCGAACGGGCCCGGGCAGATCCTCTGGGCGATGGTGCTGATGGGTATCGGCTGCTCGGCGGTGCTGATGGCGAGCTATTACATCATCGCCCGCAGCTTCTCGCCCCGGGTGTTCGGCACGCTCGCGGGGGTGGTGCTCGGCGTCGGCACGCTCGGCAACGTGCTGAGTTCGCTGCCGCTCGCCTGGACGGTCGAGGCCTTCGGCTGGCGTCAGACGATGTGGGGGCTCGCCGCCGTCACCGTCGCCGTCGCACTCCTGATCTATGCGATTGTCCGCGATCCGGCCAAGCCCGAGGGCCATGCGGAAGCGAAAGGGTCGGTGCTCACGTTGCTCGCGATCCCGGCGCTCTGGGCGATCTTCCCGCTGATGTTCGTCAACTACGCCCCGGCGGCGGGGCTGCGCGGGCTCTGGGCGGGGCCCTATCTGCGCGACGTGTTCGGGCTCGACGCCGCCGGCATCGGCAACGTGACGCTGGCGATGGGGCTTGCGATGATCCTCGGCAATTTCGCCTACGGTCCGCTCGACCGGGTGCTCGGCACCCGCAAATGGGTGATCTTCACCGGCAGCCTGTTGTCGGCCGCGTCGCTGTTCGGCCTCTGGCTCCTGCCCGCGCACGGGGTGGTGACGGTGGCGCTGCTGCTGGCGGCGGCCGGGTTCTTCGGCGCCGCATTCCCGCTCATCATGGCGCATGGCCGGGCCTATTTCCCGGCCCATCTCACCGGGCGGGGCGTGACGCTGATGAACCTGGTGGGCATCGCCGGGGTCGGCCTGTTCCAGTTCTCGTCGAGCTGGGTCTTCGAAGGTGCGCGGGTGGCGGACGATCCGGTCGCGGGCTACCGCGCCGTGTTCCTCTACTTCGCCGTGCCGGTGCTGATCGGCAGCCTCGCCTATCTGTTCAGCCGCGACCGGGTGGACTGACCGGCTTTCGGTAGGTGTAGGACGTGGGCCTGTCGTAGCCCGCATGCGCCGTCGCGCCGGTGCGGGTAAAGCCAAGCCGTTCGAAGGTGGCATGGTTGCCGGTGAGTTCAACCCGCGTCTGCAACTCGAGCACGGAGAAGCCGAGCGCCCGGGCCCGCGCTTCCGCAAGCTCCACCAGGCGCCGCGCCAGACCCCGCCCGCGCGCAGGTTCGGCGACGGCGAGCTTGCCGAGATAGAGCGCATCGGGCTTTCGCGTCAGGAAGAGGCAGGCGGTGGGCGCGTGTTTCGGTCCCGTCAGCCAGACCTCGCCGGTCTCGGCCTGGCGGGCGATGTCGGCGGGCGTCAAGCGGTGCATCGAGGACGGCGGGTCGATCACCCCGTCCATATAGGCGAAGGCCTCGCGGATAAGTGCAAGAACCGGCGCCGGATCGTCGCCCTCACTGAACTGCCGGATCTGCCCATCCCGCCCCTTCATCTTGGCTCAAACACTCCCGCCGGAGGCCGGACCAACCGTGCCGCCCGCGAGCCGGTCGATCAGCGCGCGCGCCGAGTTCGAGCGCGGCTGCCAGAGCCCCCGGTCGATCGCCTCTGCGAGACGCTGCGCGATCTCGGCGAGAGCCGGGGGGTTGTTCTCGGCGATGAACGCGCGGGTCGCGTCGTCCTCGAGGAAGGCGGCGGTGACCATGTCGAAATGGTGGCCCCGAACCGCGCCGGTGGTGGCGGCGAAAGCGAAGAGATAGTCGACAGTGGCGGCGATTTCGAATGCGCCCTTGTAGCCGTGGCGCTTGACCCCCTCGATCCATTTCGGATTGACCACGCGCGACCGCATGACCCGGCCGATCTCGTCGTCGAGAGTGCGGATCACCGGGCGTTCCGGGCGGGAATGGTCGTTGTGGTAGACCGGCCGCGGCCTGCCCTGCAGGGTCTCCACCGCCGCCGCCGCACCGCCCTCGAACTGGTAGTAATCGTCCGAGTCGAGCAGGTCGTGCTCGCGGTTGTCCTGGTTCTGCACCACGGCCTCGACCTGGCCGAGCCGCTGTTCAAGGCCGTCGCGATCGCGGGTACCTTCGCCCCCGGCCCCGTAGGCGTAGCCGCCCCATTCGAGATAGGCCTCGGCGAAATCGGCCTTCGCCGACCAGATACGTTCGTCGATCAGCGCCTGCAGCCCGGCACCGTAGGCCCCGGGCTTCGCGCCATAGACCCGGGCCGGGTTTTCGCCGGCGCGCGCCCGGGCGGCGGCGGGGTTCGCCTCGTCGGGCTCATCCAGCGCCTGCACCGCACGCGCGGCACTGTCGACAAGCGCGATGAGTCCGGGGAAGGCATCGCGGAAAAAGCCCGAAACCCGGAGCGTGACATCGACCCGGGGACGCCCGAGTACACCGGCGGGCAGGATCTCGAAGCCGGTGACGCGGCGGTTCTGAGCGTCCCAGGTCGGCTTCACGCCCATCAGCGCCAGCGCCTGGGCGATATCGTCGCCGCCGGTGCGCATGTTGGCGGTACCCCAGGCGGTAACGAGCAGGGCGCGCGGCCAGTCGCCCTCGGTCTGCAAATGCTTCTCGATGAGCAGGTTGGCCGATTTCCAGCCCAGCGCCCAGGCGGTGGGGGTCGGCACGGCGCGGGTGTCGACCGAGTAGAAATTTCGGCCCGTCGGCAGTGTGTCGAGCCGCCCACGGGTGGGCGCGCCCGACGGCGCGGGGGCGACGAACCGCCCCGAAAGGGCGGTGAGGAGCCCTTCGCTCTCGGCCGGCCCGCAGGCGCGGATTGCCGGAAGGACGACATGGTGCAGGGTTTCGAGCACCGGGGCGGTGTTGCGGAAATGCTCCGGCGTCTCGGCCCAGTCCAATGCCAGCGACGCGAGCGCTTCGAGCCTTTCGACGGTGTCGCCGTTCGTACGCCACGGGTCTTGCGAGACTGCGTGGAGGAACTTGTGGCGCGGGCCGTCGTAGGGCGCGCCGAGGTCGCAATCGAGCGGGTCGATCCCCGCGTCGCAATCCTTGGCCAGCGCGCGGATCAGCGAGGCGTCACCGCCCTTGCCCTCGCCACGCGGCACCCTGAGGAGCGCGATGGCGAGATCGCGTTCGAGACGGCCTTCGGGCGATTGGCCGAAGATATGCAGCCCGTCGCGGATCTGGGCTTCCTTCAGCTCGCAGAGATAGGCGTCGAGCTTCGCGAGATCGCCGTCGGCATCGTCTCCGGCGAGCCCCGCGTCGGCATCGAGGCCGGTCGCCGCGCTCATCGTCAGGATCTCGCGCCGGAGCGAGAGGGTCCGGCGCGGATCGACGCCCGCCGCCTCGTAATACTCGTCAACCAGCGCTTCGAGATCGCGCATCGGGCCGTAGCTCTCGGCCCGGGTCAGTGGCGGGGTGAGGTGGTCGACGATCACCGCCTGCGCCCGGCGTTTGGCCTGCGTGCCTTCGCCGGGATCGTTGACGATGAACGGGTAGACATGGGGCATCGGCCCCAGAACCGCTTCTGGAAAGCAACTGGCCGACAGCGCCAGTGCCTTGCCGGGCAGCCATTCGAGGTTGCCATGCTTGCCCATGTGCACGATTGCCTGTGCGCCGAAGCTCGCCCGCAGCCAGATGTAGAAGGCGAGGTAATTGTGCGGCGGCACGAGGTCGGGCGCATGGTAGGTGGCGGTCGGGTCGACGTTGTAACCGCGCGCCGGCTGGAGGCCGACGACGACGTTGCCGAAGCTGAGCACCGAGAGCTTGAACCGCCCGCAATCCACCGCGCCGGGCTCGTAGAACGGGTCGGCCTCGGGCGGGCCCCAGCGCTCCAGCATCGCCGCGCGCAGATCGTCGGGCAATTGGCCGAAGGCGATCTGGTAATCGGCAAGCGAAAGCTCGACACCGCCCGCCCGCTCGGCCCGGTCGGTGAGCCAGTTGGTGGGGCCGGCCATGATCGCCTGCATCAGCGCGTCACTGGTTTCGGGCGCGCCGGTCACGCGGTAGCCCGCGGCCGCGAGCAGGCCGAGGGCATGAACGGTGGCGGCGGGGGTGTCGAGGCCCACGCCATTGGCGAGGCGGCCGTCCTTGTTGGGGTAGTTCGCGAGCACCAGCGCGACCTTGCGTTCGGCCTCGGGGGTCGCGCGCAGCCGGGCCCAGCCGACGGCAAGGTCGGCGACGAAGCCCACCCGGTCGGGCCGGGCGCGGTAGGCGGCGATCGGGCATTGCGTCGCCGCGTCGAAATAGGCCTCGCCCTTGAAGCTGATCGCGCGGGAGAGCACCCGGCCGTCAACCTCCGGCAGCGCCACGTTCATCGCGATATCGCGCGCCGAAAGCCCGGAAAGCCCGGCTTCCCATGCCTCCTCCGATCCGCCCGAGAGCACCACCTGCAGCACCGGCGCCGCGTTGGCTTCTGGAGCGGCCAGGGGGTTCGCGGTCGCCTCGTCACCGTGGGGCGAACCGACTGCGAAGGCGGTCGCGTTCAGGATCACGGCCGGCGGGGCGGCGGCGAGGACTTGAGCGAGCGTCGCGGCCGAGACCGGGTCTTTCAGCGAGGCGACGAAGATCGGCAGCGGGTTCAGCCCGCGTTTGACCAGCGCCTTGGTCAGGCGGATCACCGGGTCGAGCCCGGCGCCTTCGACCAGAGCGCGATAGAAGACGAAGGGGACAACCGGCGCGCCCGCTTGCCAGAAGGTTCGAAGGGTCGCGAGATCGGTCACGCCCGCGCCCGGCCAGAAGAGGCCCGCGCGCAGCAGCGGGCGCGCGGGTTCCGGCCGCTCGCCGCCGTCGAGCATCGCGCGGGCGAAGCGCAGGAAATTCGCGGCATTCTCCGGCCCGCCCTCGACCAGATAGGCCCAGAGCGCATCGTAATCGTCGTCGGCGACGGTCGAGAGGCGGCGCAGCTCCGGATCGGGCTTGTCGTCGCCGGGAAGGAGCGCGAGCGGTACGCTCGCGCCATGCAGATGCGCGGCATATTGTTCGACCCCGTAGCGCCAGTACCCGGCACCGCCGAGGACGCGAGCGATCACCAGCCGCGATTTGCGCGCGCAGGCGTCGATATGCAGATCGACCGACATCGGGTGGGCGAGATGAGAGAGGCTGGCGAGGCGCAGATCCGGCGCGTCCTCGATCTCAGCCCGCGCGGCCGACAGCGCCGCGAGCTCGGTGTCGGCCGCGGAGATGAAGACGACATCGCCCGGCGTCTGGCCGAGATCGACGGGCTCCTTGCCGTCGTCGATCTGGCCGGGGGTGGCCGCGAGCAGGTGCATCAGGCCATCCCCCGGCTGCGGGCCGTCACATGCAGGTGAGCCGGCAGGGCTTGCGGGCGCGCCCCGGTTCTGGCACGAGCGCCAACGAAGACGAACGGGAGCCCGTCATGGATTACAAAGCCGCCGGCGCGCCGAAGCTCGGCAAGAACGCCCCCCGCCACGCCGAACATAACGCGCGCGGCACCGCAACGAACCCCTACGGCAAGGCCCCGGCCAAGGCCGATCTGGTGGCGCGGATGAAGGCGGCGGCCGAGAAGCGCAAGGACAAGTAGCCGCGCGTCCTCGCCCTTCATCTTGGCCCAAATACTCCCGCCGGAGGCCCCCGGGGCCGCGACAGGCGGGCGTTTGACCTTCTCGCGGACCGGCCCCATCAGCCCAGCCGCTTTTCCATGAACAGCGAGGTCTTCGCCGCCGGGTAGTCGCCGAACGGCCCGCGCAGGGTGAATCCCGCGCGCGCGTAGAGCCGGTGGGCGGCTTGCAGCGCGTCGCCGGTTTCGAGCATCAGCCAGCCGAGGCCCCGGGCCCGCGCCTCGGCTTCGAGCCGGGCGAGCAGGGCCGCGCCGACGCCGAGGCCGCGCGCGGCGTCGGCGACGAACATCGACTTCACCTCGCCGTAGCCCGGTTTCTCGGCAAGCGCTGCGGTACCGAGCGCCTCGCCGTCCTGCCGGGCCACGAAAAAGGCGATGCCGGGCGCCGCCAGCGCGTCGATGTCGAGGAAGAAATTGTCCTCGGGCGGAAACAGGCTCCGCATCAGCGCGTGGCTCTGCGCGAGCAGCGCCGAGGCCGCCGGGTCGCGCGGGTCTCCCGGTTCGACCGTGAGCGTCATGCCGCCAGCGCGTCGGCGATGGCGGCGCGGTCGAGGCCGGTCTGGCCGATCACCACGAGGCGGGTCAGGCGCGGGGCGGCGCCGAAGGGCTGGTCGTAATAGGTGTCGACGCGCGGGCCCACCGCCTGCAGGGCGAGCCGCATCGGTTTGCCGGCGACAGCGACGAAGCCCTTCAGGCGCAGGATGTCATGTGCGCGGATCACGCCCGCCACCTGTTCGGCGAAGGCGGCCGGATCGGTGATCTCGGCGCGCTCGACGACGAAGCTCTCGAAATCGTCGTGGTCGTGATGATCGTGGTCATGATCGTCGTCATCGTCGTCGTCGTCATGGTGATGATGGTGGTGGCCCTCGTCGCGGCCCTCCATGTTGGCCTCGGCCTCGGCGCCCTGGCCCAGTACCACCTCGATCGGCAGGCGGCCCATGGTCGAGCGCACGACGTGCACACCGGCGCGCGCGTCCTGGCCGAGCTGCGTCACCAGCGCGTCGGTCTCGGCCTCGCCCAGGAGGTCGGACTTGTTCACCACGATCATGTCGGCGGCGGCGATCTGGTCTTCGAACAGTTCGGCGAGCGGCGTGTCGTGGTCGAGGTTGTCGTCGGCCTTCCGCTGGGCATCGACCGCGGCGATGTTGGCGGCGAAGCGGCCTTCGGCGACCGCCTTGCCGTCGACCACGGTGACGACGCCATCGACCGTCACGCGAGTCGAGATCTGCGGCCATTGGAAGGCGCGCACGAGCGGCTGCGGCAGGGCGAGGCCCGAGGTCTCGATCACGATGTGGTCGGGGGCGTTGTCACGCGCCAGCAGCGCTTCCATCGTCGGGATGAAATCCTCGGCCACGGTGCAGCAGATGCACCCGTTCGACAGTTCGAAGATATCGTCGTCGGAGCAGGTCTCGTCGCCGCAGCCCTTGAGCAGGTCGCCGTCGACGCCGAGATCGCCGAACTCGTTGATGATAAGGGCGATGCGCTTTCCGTTCGCATTTTCGAGCAGGTGACGAATGAGCGTGGTCTTGCCGGCGCCGAGAAAGCCGGTGACGACGGTAGCGGGGATCTTGGCAGGCATTCACGCCTCCTTTCGGGTGTAGACGAGCGCCGCGAGCCAGCCGAGCACCGCCCAGCTCGCCGCCGCGGCGCCGAGGCTCAGGGTGGCAAAACGTGCGGCGAGTTCAGGCGGGACGACGCCGGAATAGTCGGGCAGATGCGGGGCTCCCACGAGGTGTGGCGCGGCGAGAAGAGCGATGCCCGCGACAGGCGCCCAGGGCGCCGGGCCGAAGGCAATGAGGCCGAGGCCGACGGCGCTCGCAGCCACGGTGCCGGTCCACCAGAGCTGGCGGGCGGCGAGATCGGCCGCCTCGATGCCCGGCGGTTCCGGCGGCAGACCGAAAGCGGGGGCGAGGTGAAGGGCAACGAAGCCCGCGAGCCCCCAGATCAGCCCGGTGCGACCGGAAATCCGGGCGCCCCGCATCTCGGCCAGCGCGTAGAGCGCCGTCAGCATCAGTCCAAAGCCGGCGAAGGTGATGATGTCGAAACCGAGTGTGCCAAGGTGCCGGCCCCAATCGGGACCGAGAGCGGGGCTTCCCGCCGGGCTCCCGATGGTGCCGTCGGCGAAATGAACCCGAGCGCCGGTCTCGAACAGTTCCGCTTCCATAAGGCTAGGGGTCACGAAGACGATGTGCAGCAGCGCGGCCACAATACCTGCGGCCGCGCCGGCGATCAGGGCGCCGGGAAGCATCTGTCGGAGCATTGCGGTAGCCCTGCCTCAGTGGCAGGCAAAGCCGTTCGCGTGGCGCGCATCGTGCGCCGGGCTGTGCAGCGGCGCGGCATTGGCAAAGCCGGCGATGAACACGAGCGTCGCTCCGGCGACGAACAGGGCAAACACGGCGGCCAGGCTGTGGTCGGCGCGGGCGTTGGTGGTGGAAATCGTGGCGGTCATGGCGGTTCTCCTCGATCCTGTCGCAGTTGTGATAGCGGGCGCGCGCGCTGAAATTGGCGCGCCCGCGATTGGGTCAGGCGTAGAGACGCTCGGTGACGAGGCCCGATCCTTCGAGGCCCTTCGCGGCTTTGGCGGCGGCGAGCACGCCAAGATCGACCAGAGGCTCGATCAACAGCACGGTCATATAGGCCGCGCCGAAGGTGACCACCGATTCCCAGGCGGCGAAGCCCTGGCCGTAGAAGGCCCAGAAGGCGACCCAGGCGACGATGCCGCCCTGGAAGGTGGCCGACAGTTTGGCGACCTGCGCATAGCTCAGATCGACATAGGCCGTGCCGGGGGCGACGACGCGGCGCGCGAGGGCGGCCATCGCGTAGAGCGGCACCAGGAGGGTGGTGACGTTGGCGGCGTAGTTGGGCAGATCGAACGGGGCGAAGAACAGACCCTGCAGCAGGAGACCCAGCGCCAGGCCCAGCGCGGCGGGCGCGGCGCCGAGGGTAAGGAACAGGGTCGAACCGAGGATCAGGTGCACTTCCGAGACGCCCACCGGCGGATGCGGCAGAAGCTGGAAGAAGGTCAGGACGGCGCCGGTGGCGATGAGGCCGCGGGCGGCAAGGCTCGCGAGGCCAGAGGTGCGGACGGTATCGAGCGCGAGGCGCGCGCCGTAGAGCGCGGCGGAAGACGCGGTGCCGACGGCGAGAACCATCTTCGCGCCGTCAATGAGCCCAGGGGCGATGTGCATGTGTCAGTCTCCTTTGCCCGTCTCCCCGACGGGTGGGGTTGCTATACACATGGCAGGTCTCCTGGCTCGCGGGTCACAGCGCTTCGCCGCCTTCCCGGGATCGAACGCGTTCGTCACCCAGTGGCATGTGGCGGGCGCTCTCCGCATACAGTCGCGGGGGCGGCTGCGGCATGAGGGCCCCGACATGGGTCGCCCGTTCCGCATTCCCTATTCTCCCTGGCGCGCTTTGCGCCCCGTCGGGAACCATGTGGTCCCGTTGTCGCCCGCGGGGCCGGGGCGCGTCAAGCGCGTTTGCGGCACCGGCGGTGGCTATCCCGACATGAAGCCCAGCGCGCGGCGGGTGTCGGCGGTGTCGTCGAATACTTCCCAGGCCGCGAGTTTGCCGCCCTGCAGGGTGGCGCGCCAAAGCGCCGGGCCGTCGAGCCGCGGGTCGCTGCAATGCGACGCGCCCATGAGGCAGAGGCTGCCGCCGTCGGCGCGGGTTTGCGAGAAAGTGTTGCGGTAGCCCGGGAAGGCCTGAAAGAACCCGCGCCAGGCCGCCAGCACTTCCTCGCGCCCGGCGATCTCATTGCCGGCGGAATCGACGAAGCGATGGTCATCTGTGATGAGCCCGGCGAGGGCGCCAATGTCGGCGGCGGTGATCGCGGCATTGAAGCGCGCAACGATGTCGGTGTCGTCCATGGACCAAGGATAACATGGTTTCCAGGCCGGATGGCGCCCGGTCTTGCGCGTTCGAATCCTGCAACATCTTGTGGGTGTCGCGCCACGCGCCTCTAGATGGGGTCTACCTTGCGTTGACTCCCCGGGGTGCGCCCGGGATGATGCGCGTTCAGGAAGAATCACCCGAAAGCAGGCGTCTTGCGGTTCACCAAACTCAGGCTCAACGGTTTCAAGAGTTTCGTCGATCCGACCGATCTGGTCATCGCCGAAGGTCTCACCGGCGTGGTCGGGCCGAACGGCTGCGGCAAGTCGAACCTGCTCGAGGCGCTGCGCTGGGTGATGGGCGAGAACCGCCCGACGGCGATGCGCGGCGGCGGGATGGAAGACGTGATCTTCGCCGGGGCCGCGACACGGCCCGCGCGCAACTTCGCCGAGGTTGCGTTGCTCATGGACAACAGCGAACGGCTCGCGCCCGCCGGGTTCAACGACGTCGACATCCTCGAAGTGGTGCGCCGGATCACCCGCGACGCGGGCTCCGCCTACAAGGTCAACGCCAAGGAGGTGCGGGCGCGCGACGTGCAGATGCTGTTCGCCGACGCCTCGACCGGCTCGACGTCGCCCGCGCTTGTGCGTCAGGGGCAGATCGCGGAGCTCATCAACGCGAAGCCCAAGAACCGCCGCCGCATCCTCGAAGAGGCCGCCGGGATCTCGGGGCTCTATCAGCGCCGGCACGAGGCCGAGCTCAAGCTCAAGGGCACCGAGGCCAATCTCGCCCGGGTCGACGACGTGGTCGAGCAGCTCGCAGGCCAGCTCGCGCAGCTCGCCCGGCAGGCCAAGCAGGCGGCGCGCTACCGGGCGATCGGAGCGGAGCTGCGCGAGGCCGAGGGGCTGTTGCTCTACCGGCGCTGGCGCGAGGCGGACGAGGCGCGGCTTGCCGCCGACCAGGCGCTGACCGAAAAGGCCAAGCTCGCCGCCCAGGCCGAGATGGCCGCGCGCGCGGCCGCCAAGGCGCGCGCCGATGCCGAAGACAGCCTGCCGCCTCTGCGCGAGGAAGAGACCATCGCCGCCGCGGTGTTGCAGCGCGTGCAGGTGGCGCGCGACCAGCTCACCGATCAGAAGGCCCAGGCCGAGGAGCGGATCGCCACGCTGGAGGCGCGGATCGCCCAGCTCGACCGCGACGCCGAGCGCGAAGAGGCGTTGAACCGCGACGCGGGCGAAACGATCGAACGGCTGGAATGGGAGGCGCGCGAGCTCGAGAAGGCCGGCGCGGGGCATGAGGAGCGGCTGGAGGCCGCAGCCGAACATGCGCGGGGCGCCCGGACCGCGGCCGAGGCGCGCGAAGACAAGCTCACCCAGATGAACGAAGAGGTCGCGCGGCTGGCGGCGCGGCATCATTCGGCCGGGCGGCTGGTCGAAGACAACCGCAAGACGCTCGAACGCAGCGAGGCCGAGGCGGCCCGCGCGACCCAGGCGGTGAGCGAGGCCGAGGCGGCGCTGACCGCTGCCCGTGCCGCGTTCGACGCGGCCGAGAAAGTGCAGGCCGAGACCGCGGCACGCGCCGAGGAAGCCGAGGCCGCGCTGGTTGCGGCCGACGAGGCGCGCGGGCTCGCCCAGGCGCGCGAGGCCGATGCGAGGGCCGAACGGTCGGAAGCCGAGGGCGAGGTGACGGCGCTCAACGCCGAGGTGGTGGCGCTCGGCAAGCTCCTGGAACGCGACACCCGCTCCGGCGATCAGGTGCTCGATCACATCGGTGTCGATCCCGGGTTCGAGAAGGCGCTCGGCGCCGCGCTGGCCGACGATCTGCGCGCGCCCGAGGTCGGGGCCACCGGTTCTGGCTGGGTGCCGCTGCCCGGCTACGAGGTGCCGCAGGCGCTGCCTGCGGGCGCGGTGCCGCTTGCCGACCATGTCCGCGCGCCCGGCGTGCTGGCGCGGCGGATGGGGCAGGTCGGGCTGGTCGAGCCGGCCGACGGCGCGCGGCTGCAGAAAGACCTGCTCCCCGGCCAGCGGCTGGTGAGCCGCGCGGGTGATCTGTGGCGCTGGGACGGGCTTCGGGCGAATGCCGAGGACGCACCGTCGACCGCGGCGCTCAGGCTCGAA